>NZ_JACXWY010000005.1:0-365183 GCF_014764685.1 Allobosea spartocytisi | reverse complement strand
CTGCTCTGCCGGAGCTTTCTCCGGCACCGATTTCTGTCTCATCTGCGCTCCTGAATGGCTGCGATGATCCAGAAATCCTCCCTTCCCGAAAATCCCGAATCTGTCTCAAGGGCGCTGACGGCGGACATTCACGACGCTCAGCGTTCCGAGCGCTCTTGATCAGCGTAGTCGTCGTTCAAGATGGAGGGGGCGCACTCTCGCGCAACCGCGCGATCCGATGGCAACACGAATTGGCGCCACGGATGGAGCTGAGCTCCCAGGGACCATGAGGGAACGGCATCATCGCAACACTGAAAGCCGCGTGCAGCGTGATATTATCCATCATACTCATCTCACGCCGCAATGCTACCTTGCTGGTAGACAGCAAGAAAGAGCCAGAGACGCTTAATCATCCGGCGCAAGTCATCCCTACTGTCTGCCTCATCGTCAGGCATCCATGTGCATTCGAGCCGCCCGGTTTCATCATTGACGCGCCATACCGCAACCATTCGAATCCGGTTCACAGAGACAGGTTTCGTGGAAGGTCGATTATCCCGGCGCCCCTGATCAGAGAACGCGCGATTGTTCCTCGGCAAGGCAGCGCGAGAACCGTGACGCGAACCTGGCATGGTAAAAAACTGAATATTCATGTCTCACCTCCGTGACCGGCCGCTTGGGCCATCACAGGCGAGACTGACAGCTTTCAGACTCGTCCGAACGACCCGAGCGGCGCGCTTTCTCGACTACTGTCGCTTGGCATTGCTCGTTGATCCTCATGCGTCGGTAGCGGACTCTGTCCGCTAGATGACGTTGGCTGCATATCACTGCCATTCTTGGGGTGACAGTGCCTTGCAGGGTCGTCCTGATGTTCGAAATCAAAAGTCCTATATACCATCGTATATTTCTGGGACTTCAGCGGTATCTATCTGCTGATTGTCCCGCTCTTTATGTTTGGGAGAAGGAGCACACAGGTTTACGCGGCCGGGTGTTCGGATTTTCTGTTAATCTGAGGTTGGTCGTGGGTATTTGGACGATCCTCGTCAAGCGGAGCCAACGCCTCCGGCGGCTGCTCTATTTATTGTCTTTGAGACTTTTGAAAGTTACGCTCTGGCTTCGCCGCGCAGGAGCAATTTTTCTTACCCGATTGGCGCTGCATCTATCGCAATACCTATTCCGAACTGCCTCATCGAGGACGCGTAATCTGAATGCTAACCGTCAGCCCGAATCGCGAGGGCTTCCTACTTCGAGACAGATGCCGCCATTGAATGCTCCGAACATGCGCGTGTCAAAGCTGGGCTCCGACTCGCGCTATGTCGCACGTCGTTTTCTTCTTAAGGTGTATATAATTCTGATGTTTGCTGTCGCCCAAAGCCACTTGCCTTGGGGCTTCGGAAACGCGCTTGCGATGATGTTGTTCATGAGTGCAGCTATCAGCTGTGTATTGGCCATCGCGAGCCACGAGCGGTTTAGAATCGGGACCCTGAGCTACTGGGATGAGGCGTTGGTCTTCGGTTTTCTTGGTCAAACCGTACGATGGGTGTTTCTACACTGACGTGCCAGACACAATGAAACGGTAACGATCTGAGCCATCCCTGCGGTCGCGATGGGAGGTTGGTGCGGGTGGCCGCGATCGCACTGGTCAGTGTCAGTCAGCAGCACGACGTCACTCTCTCCCCTTGGGCCCGCGCACCACGGTAGACCGCTTCGCCATTGCGTGGGCAAGATCGCTGCTCGCGCTTGCGCGCTAATTCCGAAGGAAAGGATTGATCTAGACCACCTTGCTCGATCGGGCCATAGAGCGCGCAAGACTCAAAAGCCGACGGCAAGCTGGATTGTCATTCCTTGGCGACCACACGGCGCTGAATGGCAATATTTCCTTTGTAATGGGGCGATAGACGATACCCGGCAGATGGGTGACTGTCGTTGCTTCGCTGGTTAACGTCAGTCTGCGGCCAACCGCTACGAGCGATAAAAGATTGTCGCGCCCAACATGCTGAGGATGAACTTCAGGGTGATAGCCCAGATCAGCGAGACGTTGCACAAGATAGTCGTGAATCTCCGGTCCGGGTGCGGTATCGCTGACGATAAAGGTCTCGCCAGCGAGATCGGACCAGTCCAACTCGACTTTGTCGGCGAGAGGATGGCTGCCAGGGAGTACGGCAAAGACCCGTTCAGACCATAAATGATCGGTCTCGCACTCCGACCAGCCGGATGTCCCCGTAATAAAGGCTACATCGAGACGTAGTTGGCGGATGGCGGAGACGTGTTCTGCGGGATTGCCATCGACGAATTCGATTCGCACGCCTGCATGGTTTTGATCGTAAACTCGAAGCAGATCGGAGAGGAAGCCCGAAGCGAGTGAGGAGAAGATGCCGATCTTGACGCGTCCGTCCTCGCAACGCCCGATGGCGGCAACGTCTCGTGCCCCTTCGCCGATTTGCCTAAGCGCTTTGCGCGCTCGAAGTAGAAAGTGCTGGCCCGCTTGCGTAAGGCTCACACCGCCATTGTGCCGATGAAAAAGTGAGGCGCCGAGTTCGTCCTCAAGATCGCGTATGCGCCTGCTGACGGCCGATTCCCGGATACCGAGCGCGTGAGCTGCCTTTCGGAAGCTGCCATGCTCGGATGCAGCGACGAAATATCGGATATGACGCAACTCGATCATCGACATTTCCAGTCGGCTTGCGACCTTGTTCGGTGTCCCCTCCAGATCAGAATTGCGTATTGTCGACATCTTCAGCGAATGACACTTGTCCAGCGTCCGCCGCCGCGTTGGCGGCGATGACCAACCTCCCGACGAGCAAGGGAGAGGCCCCAACTATCGGACCTTCTGCCTAAAGCATGCGTTGAAGCGTGCCATCCTTTCGAAGAAACTGATGCCAGAGCGCCGCGATCACGTGGCCTGCGATCAATGCCAGCAGCAGGTTCATCACCAAGCCGCCATGCACGAAGTGCGTGATGGTCGAAAGCAGGCTGTTGCGGCCCGTCATGGAGGGAATGACGAGGCCGAAAAACACGACATCTCCTCCTCCCGACATCGCCCGGCCAATACCAGCCAGTGGCAGGCCGAGGGTCGCCAGATAAAGCAACACATGGCCGGCTTCGGCTGCCTTTCTCACCAGAGGCGACCCGCGAACCGCGGGAGCCGGATGGGCGAGCCGCCAGCCGAGCCGGACGATGGATAGAATGAGGACGAGAAGTCCTAGTGATTCATGCGCAGAAAGCCACCAGACTCTGCCCGACGATCCGCGCTCGGCAGCTCCTCGCATCCAATCCGTAAGGAACATACCGGCGATCAGAAGCGCGATGGTCCAATGGAAGAGGCGCGCCGTTGCATTGTACCGATCGCGATACGGTTGAAGCCGGCCGCTCTCGTCCACGATTTTCGAGGGGGAAGATATTTGCGTTGTTTGCGTCGACATAAAGGTCTCCTGCTTGGGGTCGTGGATCGGTGGCGGCCAGCTAAACCGCCTTGCCCACCAAAGCGCCGATGAGCGCGGTCGATGCCATGGCGACTGCACCCCAGAACACGACCCGAAGCGTCGGCTTGAACACCTTCGCGCCGCCGGCCCGCGCACCGACGGCGCCGAGGACCGCGAGCCCGATCAGGCAGGCGATTGATACGCTCCAGACGACAGTGGCCGCCGGCGAAAGCAGCGCGATGATCAAAGGCAGCGCCGCGCCGGAGGCGAAGGTCGCCGCTGAAGTAAGAGCCGCCTGGACGGGCCTCGCCATCACATGACTCGCAAGCCCGAGCTCATCACGCGCATGGGCTGCGAAAGCGTCCTTCGCCATCATCTGCTCGGCGACCTGCCGCGCCAGATCGGGCTTGACGCCGCGCTGTTGATAGATCGCGGTGAGTTCCGCCAGCTCGGCCTCGGGTTGCGTGGCCAGCTCATGGCGTTCGCGCGCCATGTCGGCTTGTTCCGTATCGGCCTGGGAACTGACCGATACATATTCGCCCGCCGCCATCGACATCGCGCCGGCCACGAGCCCGGCGACGCCGGCGACGAGGATTTCATGTTGGGCCGTCGTCGCGGCCGCCACGCCCACGATCAGGCTGGACGTCGATATCAACCCGTCATTGGCGCCGAGCACTGCAGCCCGAAGCCAACCGATACGCTCGATCAGATGCGTTTCCTTGTGGAGAGCGCGCATGAAAAATGCCCCTGGCTCAAGAGTTTGGATTGCGGATTTTCATGCTCGCGGTGCGAGGTAAATCGCGAGAACAAGCGGCAAACATTCGGCGGCCTGATGGACGCGGCGCGAGAAGGTGCTCGCGCCGCGCATCGACTCACTTACCGGCGCGCAGCTTTTCCACGGCCGCCTTATAGGAGGCATAGTGATCGCCTTCGTCTGCGGCGATCTGACGAAACAGGGCGGCCGTCTTCTTGTCGCCGACAGCGTCGGCCTGATTGGCGAAGTCCACATACATCTTCGTGTTCTCGTAGTGTTCGCCGGCCATGCCGTCGAGGAGATTGGCCTCGTCCGACTTCGCCAGTCCGAGCGCATCGGCCTCGCGCGCGAAATGCTCATTGGCTTCGACATTGGCGTTTTCGTCGAACAGCTTGGCCAGCTCGGGGTGGCCGCTCTTGCGGGCATGCTCGGCATAGGCCTGATATTTGAGGTTTGCGAAAGCTTCGCCATGCATGGCCGCTTCCAGGTTTTTCTTGGTCTGCTCATGCAGGCCGTCTTCCGCGAAAGCGGGCGCCGTGGCGAGCGATGCGGCGACGAGCGCGCCAGCAACGAGGAAGCTTCGAACGAATTTCATGGTCTGTCTCCTGACGGGATGTCTGTCTGCTCTCACTGGAGCAACGGCTCATCGATAGGAGGGCGCCCTGACGAAAGCCTGACAATGGGCCGGTCATCGCAAGTATCGTTCGTGTCGTCAGGCTTTCGTCAGGACCAGGTCATAGAAATCCCGGTGTCGCGCTGACCGCAGCGAACCAAAAATGTCTCTAAGGAAAGCAAATGATCCGCAAATCTCTTCTCATTGCCGCCGCTGGACTGTGCCTTGTGTCGTCCGCTGCATTGGCCAGCCCCACCTGCACGAAGGAGCCTGAGAGCAAATGGCTCAGCGAGTCCGCGATGAAGCAGAAGATCGCCGACATGGGATACAAGGATATCAAGATATTCAAGAAGACCACCACCGGCTGCTACGAGATCTACGGCTATACGGCGGACGGCCATAAGGCTGAAGTCTACTTCAACCCCGTCACCGCCGCGATCGTCGAGAAGAATGTGGATTGAGCCAATGACGTCCGAGGTTAGCCGCGCTGTGGCGCCACCACGTGGCCAGGACGCCGTCTGCGTGTGGGACCCGCTGGTCAGGATTTTTCACTGGACGGTGGTCCTCGGCACCGCCCTTAATTACTTCGTGCTGGCCTCGGGAAAGCCGCCCCATCGCTATGTCGGCTATGGGATCGCCGCCGCTCTGGCGGTGCGCGTCGTGTGGGGATTTGTCGGAAGCACCCATGCGCGCTTTTCCGACTTCGTGACCTCGCCGCGAGCCGTCCTTCTGCATCTCGCTGCCGTCAAGGCCCGGCGGGATCGTCGCTATGTCGGTCATAATCCCGCCGGCGGGGCCATGGTCCTGGTGCTCATGACGCTTATCGCCCTAACTTGCCTCACGGGCTGGATGCAGGGGCTCGACGCGTTCTGGGGCGTCGAATGGCTCCAGGAGGTGCATGCGCTCTGCGCTAATCTCATCATCGCGATGGCCGCTATCCATGTATTCGCAGCCATAATGGAGAGTGTGCTACATCGGGAAAATCTCATTCTTGCCATGATCACCGGGCGCAAACGCCGCGCCAGCGGAACGGATATCGACCATGCGGGTACTGCTGGCGGAGGATAATCCCCGCCTCTCGACCTTGATCTCGGAAGGCCTTGCTGAGCAAGGCTTCGTGCTCGACTGCTTTTCTACCCTCACCGAGGCCGAGGAGAGCATTGCTGTCGCACGCTATGATCTGCTGCTCGTCGATCTCGGCATGCCGGATGGCGATGGCGTTGCGTTCATCCGCTCTATCCGGCGAGCGGGAGGCACGACGCCCATTCTCGTCATCACCGCTCGAAACGGGCTCGGCGATCGCGTTGGCGGACTCGATTCCGGGGCTGACGACTATCTGGTGAAGCCGTTCGAGATGCCGGAGCTCGCGGCTCGCTGCCGCGCGCTACTACGCCGGCCCGGCGGTTGCCTCGGCACGATCTTGAGCGTGGGGGACCTTGCCTTCGATAGTGTTGAGCGCGAGGTTCGGATCGGTGAGCGCGTGATCCGCCTGCCGCCGCGTGAATTGGGTCTGCTCGAGCGCCTGATGCGACGGGCCGGTCACGTCGTGAGCAAGGCCAGCCTTGAAGAAGCGCTTTACGCCCTTTCCTCGGAGGTGACTCCCAATGCGGTGGAGGCCGCCGTATCTCGATTGCGTCGTCGGCTCGCGGCCGAGAGCGCGAATGTCGTCCTGCATACGGCCCACGGCATCGGATACATGATCACGCCGGCGGTTGAACAGGATGACCGGGCGTGATGTCTCGCGACGGTCCTCACCAGCCACGCAGTTTGTTCTTTCGGCTTTCCATGCGGCTCGCCCTGGTGGGCTTGGTTTTCATGGTGGTCGAACTGTCCGCCGTGGTGTGGTCGTATGTCAACAGGCCCAATGAGCTAGATCAGCTCCTGATCAGCGCGGAGGCCGATCGGATCGCAAGCGACATACCGCAGATGCGCGCGAGCAGCACTGTCCCAGAAGATCTCCGGCAGCCTATCGCCAAAGGAACGCAGCGAGCATTCCTCATCCACGAGCGGGGCGGCGGCGTCATCGGGCAGTTCGATGACGGCGATATCAAGGTCGCTGACGAGGCCCCGGCGTCATTCCTGGTGATCCGCACCCAGCGGGAGAACTGGGGCAACCGCTTTCTGCTCTCAGGGACGCGCCGCGTCACCGTGGCGGATGAACCCTTCTGGATCACGGTCGCCATAGCTGGGCAGGGTTTTGGCCCCTTCGTTCCAGTTATTTTCAACGAAATCCGCTTCCATGTGCTGTTTCCGCTCCTGCTGCTCTCGCTGCTCTTCCTGCTGTTCAACTTCAGCGTGGTGCGCAGCACCTTGAGGCCTCTCAGGGCCACGATCGCCGCCGTCGATGGAATCGACCCGGCACAGGTTGCGATGAGGATCGAGACGAAAGCCTCGTCGCGGGAGGTGCAGGCGCTGGTAAGCGCCGTCAACAGGATGCTGGAGCGCGTCGAGCGTGCCGTGCGGACGCTGAAGGATTTTGCCGGTGACGCCGCCCATGAGCTGCGAACGCCGCTGGCCATCATGATGCTGAGCATCGGCAAATTGCCTGAGGGTGAGGCGAAATCAAGGCTTGCCGCCGATGCGCAGGGAATGAAGCGCCTGGTGGACCAGATGCTGGACTTGTCTCACGTTACGGCGCTTGAGATCGACGCGAATACGCGCGCTGACCTTCGTGCGATTGCCTCTGACGTCGCCTCAGAACTGACGCCCCTTGCCGTTGCCCGCAGTCGCTCCATCGCGTTCCGGGATGCCGGCGCGACCGAAGTGCACGGGCATGCCGACGCGATTGGCCGAGCACTCAGGAACCTCGTCGAGAACGCCGTGTCCCACACCCCGCCGCGGACCGTGGTTGAGGTGGTTGCGGGACCGGGCGGACAATGCTCAGTGCGCGATCACGGTCCGGGCATTCCGGCTGCTCAACGTAGCGCCGTGCTGGAGCGTTTCCATCGGCTGGACAAAAGTCGCACCGAAGGCGCAGGCCTTGGCCTCGCTATCGCCTCGACCATCATGACCTTGCATGGAGGCGAGATCCGCATCGAGGATGCGCCGGGTGGAGGCGCACTCGTCCGTCTCATTTTTCCCGATTCAAGTTCCTCTTGAGGGATAAATGGCGAGCGCATCTTCTTGTTTGTATCAATTTCGCATCAATCTAAGCGTACCGCCAGCGGGGTAGTAAGAAGCTATCAATAGTACGCGGTATTGCCGGTATGTCGCAGGAAATATATCGATATGGAACCTTATTTGGAGCAATATCTACATCGGCAGATTCCTCTTTCGGCGGCAATGAACGTTTCGGTGCTTTCAGCCTCGCCAGAATCCGTCATGCTTGGCGCGCCGCTAGAGCCAAACATTAATCACAAGAGCACTGTCTTTGGTGGCAGTGCTTCCGCTGTTGCAATCCTCGCCGCGTGGTCGCTTCTACATTTGCGCCTTCTGAATGAGGGCCATCATTGCGAGATTGTGATCCAATCCAATCAAATGGACTACAATTGCCCAATCAGTGGGCCATTTACCGCCATAGCGTCCTTGCCTGAAATTTCAGACTGGCCAGAATTCCTGAAAACGCTCATCCGCAGAAAGCGCGCGCGTCTGGAGATTCAGTCGGTACTGACTTACGGCGACATCATTGCCGGCAGATTGAAGGGCCGGTTCGTGGCGTTTCTTCGAAGCAGCCCCTAGGCGCGACGCAGGATTCAGCGAAATAGTCTTCCCGACCTTGTCGTAAGCACGGAGAGTGGCGGCAATCGGATGCCAGGAAGGAGCATTAACAGGATCGACTACGAATAAGCCGCCCCGCCTCTCGCCGTCATGCCGAAGGAGTGCCCCGACGGTCATGTCGTTCCGCTTTGAGGCACCGTGCAGGCCGCTTTGACCGGGGTCAACAACTCTCGACTGGTGAACACATGGTGTCGGCGCAACAGGAGTCAGCATGAATCGACGCGGTCTCATCATTGGAGCGGGCAGCCTGCTTGTGCTCAGCGGCGCGAGCACCCTGGGCTGGCGTGCATCGACCGGATTGATGGAGGACTATGCCGGATACGCCGCGGCCTTGCGAAAGGAGCTTCCCGCCGGTCCGACGCTTCGGGACCTCATAGGTTACGCAACGCTCGCCCCGAATGGGCACAATACCCAACCCTGGCGCTTCACGATCGAGGGAAACGCCATCGACATTCTGCCCGACCCGTCCCGCGCGACGTCCGCGGTCGACCCCGACGACCACCATCTCTTTGTCAGTCTCGGTTGTGTCGCCGAGACCTTGCGGATTGCTGCCGAGGCGACGGGCCGACCAGGGGCGATTGAGGTCGCAGGAGATGGGGGTGTCCGCTTCACGTTTACGGAAGGCACCGGATGGTCGGACCCGCTGTTTGCCGCCATTCCAAAGCGCCAATCCACGCGCGCCGAGTTCGACGGACGCCCCGTTCCTGCGGCTGATCTTGAGGCGCTGGCTCGGGCGGCTTCCATGCCAGGAGTCGGCTTGGCGCTTGTCACTGAACGGCCGAGGATCAACCAGATTCGAGATCTCATCCTCGTTGGCAACGGTGTGCAGATGGCTGATCCGGCGTTCATGGTGGAGCTGAAGCACTGGCTGCGCTTCAATCCGAAGCAGGCGATGGAAACAGGCGACGGGCTGTTCTCCGCCGCGAGCGGCAATCCCGTTTTGCCCGACCTGTTGGCTGGACCCGCATTTGACCACTTCTTCACGGTCGCTTCCGAGAATGACAAATACGCCCGTCAGATCGACAGTTCCGCCGGGCTTGCCGTCTTCATCGGCGAACGGGAGGACAAGGCACATTGGATCGCGGTGGGCCGTGCCTGCCAGCGCTTTGCCCTTGCCGCGACCAGCTTTGGATTGCGGACGTCGTTCGTCAATCAGCCGGTGGAAGTCGCGCCGCTGCGGCCGCAGCTTGCGGTGCTTGTCGGCGCCTCGGGCAAGCGTCCGGACCTCGTAATGCGTTTCGGCTACGGGCCGACGCTGCCTTTCTCGCCGCGCAGGCCCGTCACCGCGGTGCTCGTCTGATCGCCGTCGGCGGTTGAAGATGTCCGGCCAGCGCCAATGCGCCGGCCGTCAGAACGTCAATCCCAATCCGGCGCCAGGCCCTCGGGCAGACCAGACGGTCATCGCGGCGGGCGAGACTGTCTATGGCGGCCACGACCTCGGGTGACCGCTCGAAATCGAAGATCGCGAGGTTCTCGGCGGCTGGGTCCTCGCCCACCGTCTCGGAGAGTGCAACGACGCCATCCTTCTGGATCAGCAAGCGCAAGACGAGCTGTGCGACGGATTTCCCGGTCTGGCTGGCGATCCCGGTGAGGATCGGAGAACACCTTGCCACCGGCCCTGCCGTAATACCCTCCGGCGTCGGCTCCCAACGACGCCGAGCTTCATGGTCGGTCAAGGCGGCGAACACGCGGGCGGGCGACGCCTTTAGAAGGCGTTCCACCCTGATTGTGTCGCAAATCATTTCGGGGCTGTTCGACATACTAGACTCCTCAATGTTGCCGGTCGTGATCGAGATACGATTCAAGAGCATTCAGGCGCGCTTCCAGGAGCGCGCGGCGGTCGGAAAACCAGTCTTCAATCCGGGCCATGACTTCCGGATTGATCGCGCAAATCCGAACGCGCCCCACTTTCTTGCTTGTAATGAGGCCGGAGCGCTCCAGAACGCCGAGATGTTTCGTAAAGGGCGGCAAGGCCATGTCAAAAGGCTTTGCAAGCTCACCGACCGTTGCTGGGCCGGCCAGAAGACGCTCGACAACGGCCAACCGTGTCGGGTCTGCAAGGGCATGGAACTGGAGATGCAATTGGTTACCCATTTGGGTAAGCTAAATACAGCGGCGTGGCCTTGTCAACGATATTTATCCAAAAAGATAAGTGTCCTTCGAAATTCCAACACACTGAATTCAATGCGCGCTGGAGGAAGGTTTAGGCTGAATCGACATTCAGCGCATCCATAGCATTGCTGCGGCGAGGTGTAGGAAGCTGAGGAAGTTTGCGGCGCGCCGGTCGAAGCGGGTTGCGATGCGTCGGAAGTGTTTGAGCTTGTTGAAGCATCGCTCGATGGTGTTGCGGACCTTGTAGGCCTCGAAATCGTAGGGGATCGGCTGCTTGCGGGTGGGGATGCAGGGAATGACGGCTTCGGCGCCCATGCTGGCGATCAAGCCGCGAAGGGTATTGGCATCATAGGCCTTGTCGGCAAGCACGCGGCGTGGCGAGAGGCCCTGGAGCAGGGCCGGGGCGAGCGGTGCATCGCCGCGCTGTCCGGGCGTGAGGATCAGCTTCAGTGGTCGGCCCAGCGCATCCACGGCCATGTGGATCTTGGTCGTCAGTCCTCCTCTGGAGCGCCCCAGAGCCTGGTCCCCCCTTTTTGCCCGCCGCCCCTTCCGGTGGCTGCCTGCTGATGAGCGCGCACGAGGCTTGAATCGAGGCTCACATAATCGTTGTCGGGATCGTCGATCAGGTGGGCGAAGACACGTTCCCATACGCCGGCCTTCGCCCATCGCGTGAAGCGCTTGTGGACAGTTTTCCACTTGCCATAGCGATCAGGCAGGTCATGCCAATGTGCGCCGGAGCGCAGTACCCAGAGCACGCCATTGACGAAATTGAGATTATCCGCCCCAGAACGGCCCGGATCACCGGGCTTGCCGGGCAACAAACCCCCGACCCGGCGCCATTGCTCAAGGGTCAATTCGTAGCGCTTCGGCTTCGACATCTGCAGGCTCCAGACCAACGGGTCTGGAGCCCCATGAATCACACATCACGACAGAACTGAATCCTGAATGTCGATTGGTCCTAGCTAGGGCGATGCCCCACGATCCATTACCGGTGCTGGCTACCCGATGAGGGTATAAAAAGAGCTTTGGCGTTGCCCTTCGGGCCGCGCTCTCGGCTGCGCCGGAACCACGCCCATGGCGCGTTTCCGCCATTCGGCTTCGATCGCTAACGCAAAACGCAAAGGCAGCGGCGGTCATTTCGCGAGCGCCCCACATAGGCGGGCCTCATTCACCATCGCACTGACACCAGTGTGATGAGGCAGCTCCACTCGGTCGATCACGGCAGGGAGCAGAGCAGCACCGGAAACCCGGATCGAAGTTGCGGGCCAAGGCATTCATGGCTGCTCTCGTGAGCAGTCGTTCCGGCAGCATCAAACCCAGCCTGTGCAGCGAGGGAGCGAAAGCTCGGCCGAGCATCGCTTACACCCATCGGGGGCGGTTGCCGGCCTTGACGATGAAGGTCAGGCGGCAGAACATCGACCAGCGAACCCCGCGCCGTTTCCGTTCTCGAGCGGCGAGGCGCAGGGACGGCCGCCATTGCCGTATTCCCCTGATTTCCTGAAACGGGCGCTCCATCCGCGATCTCGATTGGCATGGGTCTGACCGAGAACCGGCTTCGCCTCGCTCGTCTCCCGCAACGTCCGTCGCCAACTTTTGTCCGCCGCCTTCGGCTTTGCATCGCGATCCAAAAAAGCCGTCGCCGGCCGCCTTCCACTTCATTCCGGCCCTTCGGGTGCGGGGCCGATCGTCCCCGGTCTCACGACCCTTATCGAGGTCGCAATGGTGCGGCCCGACAGGAAAAGGAATACGGCAATGGCAACCATCGGCACCTTCACCAAGAACGAAAACGGCGCGGGCTTCACCGGCGCGGTCAAGACCCTGACCCTCAACGTCAAGGCCAAGTTCGTCCCCACCGAAGGCGAAAGCAAGCGCGGCCCCGACTTCCGCATCTTCGCCGGTGCGACCGAGTTCGGTGCGGCCTGGAAGAAAACCGCCCGCGAGAGCAGCTGGGAATACCTCTCCGTCAAGCTGGACGATCCGAGTTTCCCGGCCCCGATCTACGCCAGCCTGGTCGAAGCCGAGGACGGCAGCGGCCACAACCTCATCTGGTCCCGCCGCAACGGCGATTGAGGCCAGCCTTCCAGAAGCCCCGCCAAGATCGGGGCTTCTTTATGCTCATGCCCGCCGCCTTCAAGAAAATAGAGAGATCGGGATGAGGAGATTTCGACTTTCAGATTTCCGGCATCCCGATCGGATCTTCCCTCCGGCTCCCGCTTCGCTCACGCCGGACAGGTTGCTTGGGGGCGCTGCCCCCTGGCGCGGCGCAAGGGATCGCTGACGCTCGGCCGGGCCGGGTTCCCATCCGTCTCGGCCGCCCTTGCGCCTTGCCCCCCCGGTCTCGCCCCGACTTACGACGTGCTGGTTCTTTTGGTGGTAGCGGCGGCCCTCGTTCGGATCGGCGTGACCACAAACTGGAGCAGAGGAGCGGTCTCAACGACTGGAAGTGGGTGCATATTTTTAGAATGATTCTAAAATATTGACAGACTCGATCGCCAACGGTTACCATGATTAGAATCATTCTAAATCTGGTGATCCATGAAGCGTTTTGACGACCTCTCCGAATCCGAGGTGCTGGCCCTGGCCGTTGCAAATGAGGAGGAGGACGCACGAATCTATCTCAATTTCGCAGCGAAGCTGCGTGGCACCTATCCGGCCTCGGCGCGGGCGTTCGAGGAAATGGCTGCCGAGGAGCAGGGACACCGCCGCCGGCTGCTGAAGGTCTACACTGACAAGTTCGGGGACGAGTTACCCTATATCACCCGGCAGGACGTGAAGGGGTTCCTGAAGCGCAATCCAGTCTGGCTCCTCAAGGACCTGCGCCTCGATGCGATCCGCAAGCAGGCTCAACTCATGGAATATGAGGCCAGCCAGTTTTACGCGAAGGCGGCTGAACGCACGACGGATGTCGGCATGCGCACGTTGCTCACCGATCTGGCTGAAGAGGAGCATCAGCACGTCAACATTGCGGCTAATCTGGAGACGACCCGCACGGTCGATGCCAGCGAGGAGGAAGAGGCTACAGCCAAGCGCCTCTTCCTCTTGCAGGTGGTACAGCCCGGCCTCGCCGGCTTGATCGATGGCTCGGTCTCGACCCTGGCCCCGATCTTTGCGGCCGCCTTTGCCACGCACAATTCGTGGAACACGTTTGTCGTCGGCCTTGCCGCATCGATCGGCGCCGGCATCAGCATGGGGCTGACCGAAGCGTTGTCCGACGACGGCGAGATCACGGATCGCGGCCATCCCTGGCTGCGCGGTGGCATCTGCGGCCTGATGACCGCAATCGGAGGCCTCGGGCACACGCTGCCTTATCTGATCCCCAATTTCTGGACCGCGACCATCGCGGCGATGATCGTGGTGGCGGTGGAGTTGTTCGCCATTGCCTGGATTCGCTGGAAGTACATGGAGACGCCCTTCACCTCGGCCATTATTCAGGTCGTCCTCGGCGGTCTTCTCGTGCTGGTCACGGGCATCTTCATCGGCAGCGCTTGATGTTCAAGCGAAGGAACAACGCCACCTCGTCGCCGGTAGCGATGGCTTCCATACTTTCCGGGGGTAATCGCTTGCCCGATTGCCTGACGCAGCTCCTGCTCACGGCTGGCCCAAGCCGATGCCAGGTCCGTTACGCATGCTCGCTGCCGATCGCGCGGGAAGACCTCCAGGCGCTGCGGCGCGACGCGGCAAGGCCGAGGAGGCGCGATGACTGAAACGGCTGTTCGCGAGAGCCTGTCGGAGCGAACCGACGCGCAAATTCGCGAGGTGCTGGCAGGACGGCGGCGCGGTGCGCGATCAGCCCTGCTCTTTGCCGGGCCGGCGGTGATCGCCTCGATCGCCTACATGGACCCCGGCAACTTCGCCACCAACATCCAGGCGGGCGCCCGCTTCGGTTACTCACTGCTGTGGGTCGTACTGATGGCCAACCTAATTGCCATGCTCTTCCAGGCGCTTTCGGCCAAGCTTGGCATCGTCACCGGTCGGAACCTTGCCGAGATATGCCGCGATCAGGTTTCAACGCCTGTGCGCTATGCCATGTGGGTCGTCAGCGAGATTGCCGCGATGGCGACGGACCTCGCCGAGTTTCTCGGTGGCGCCATTGGTCTGTCGCTGCTCTTCGGCATACCTCTGATCGCAGGAATGGCCGTTACCGCGATCGTGACCTATGGCGTCCTGCTGTTCGAGGGGCGTGGCTATCGCCCGATGGAACTCATCATCGGCGCGCTGGTAGCAGCGATTGGCCTTTGCTACGTGATCGAACTGGTCATCGCGCCGATCGCCTGGGGCGAAGCGATGCTTGGTATCGTGATGCCGTCAATGCCTGACGGGGCTGCCCTGACCATCTCGGTCGGCATCATCGGCGCGACGGTCATGCCGCACGCGCTTTATCTGCACTCTGGTCTGACGCAGAACCGGGCGTCGGCCCGTGACAATGCAGAGCGCCGTGCCCTCGTGCGCTTCTCCAATCTGGAATGCTTCGTCGCGCTCGCGGTCGCCGGCGCGGTCAATATCGCCATGGTGATGATGGCGGCGGCCGCTTTCCATACCGGCCATCCCGATGTCGCGGAAATCAGCACGGCCTACCATACGCTGACGCCCTTGCTGGGGGCCGCCGCCGCTTCCGTGTTCCTGGTTTCGCTGATGGCGTCCGGCATTTCCTCATCAGCCGTCGGCACCATGGCGGGCCAACTGATCATGCAGGGTTTCACCGGATTCCGCCTTCCGATCTGGCTGCGCCGGCTGGCAACGATGCTGCCGGCATTTATCGTCGTTCTGCTCGGGGCCAACGCAACGGACGCGCTGATCTACAGCCAGGTCGTTCTCTCCTTCGCGCTGCCGCTTCCCATGATTGCGCTCGTCATTTTCACGCGCAGCCGCGCGATCATGGGCGAATTCGCCAATGGTCGTCTCACCCATCTCACCGCCGTTGCCGGAACGATCGCCGTCCTCGGTCTCAACGTCATTTTGCTTCTCCAGGTCTTCGGCGTCTCGATTCCGGGATTTGGATAAGGGGGAAACATGCGCACAATTCACAAGGAAGCTCATCTCATCGAGCGTATCGGCTGGCTTCGAGCCGCAGTGCTCGGAGCCAATGACGGGCTGATATGGACGTCGAGCCTGATCGTGGGCGTCGCCGCCGCTACAACAGCCCAGCACGAAATCCTCGTTGCCGGCATCGCCGGGCTCGTTGCCGGGCCGTGGGGGATTCGAACTTCCTCATTGTGGTACGCTATCGTCGGAAACACAGCGCCGGCAGGTAGCTATGCCGCCGCTCGAAAAAGCAATTTGAGATGGTTGCGTGCCCCCGCAACCAACGATACTGACAAACCCGTCGCTCCAGCGGCGGGTTTTGTCGTTCTAGCAGCCTTCCAACCGCTTGCCGCTCCGTCCACTCAAGGATCGTGCCGAGCTCGCCGTACAGCGTCGCAAACATCTCGCCCCGCTCCCGCCCCCGGCGTCAGCACGATCGCCGCGATCAGCACCCACACCGCTCCCGCCCGCCTCTGGCCGAGCGGCCGGCATGGTTCAAGGCTTCCGCAAGGGCTGCGACCTCGTTCGCGTAGAGGCTCGCCGCGCGCCGCAGAAGGTCGGCGGGTGCCGATAGGGGCGTCGGCGAGCAACAGCGAAGGTTCGCGCCATCGATCGCGCCCCGCCGCCATCTGCCGACCGTTGAGGCCGTCACGGTCGAGAAGCAGCGCATGGGCCAGCGCCGCCTGCCACATCGGAAATATCCGTGCGCGCTCAGTGCTGAGCCGATAGGCGCCGACGTAGCGGGCCAGGCTCAGCGGAAATCCCGTGCTGCTTGAACTGCTGGAGAAAGTTCTCGCCCGCATTTCGCTGGTCGATGCCCTATACCGACGGAAGAACGGCGATCAGTGCGGCGCCGATCGTCATCGTCAGATCATCGAAGCAGTGGCTCGCGGGGACACGACAGGTGCGATCGCTCAGATGAGCGAGCATCTCGACGATCTCGAGAGCCGGCTCGTGCTCGATGAGGCTCAGGGCGAAAGCCATAACCTGACTGCGGAGCTGGAGCGCTTTTCGGCGCGCTCTTAAAGTGGTGTGGAGCGAGCCGTCAGCGTCCACGGCGAGCCGAGAAGCGCGCTCATCCCAATCGATCACGAATGTCCGGTTCAGGGCAGAAGCTTCGACGTCGGCCCTTGACGCATCGCGCTCGGGTCCGTGGCGCTGTCTCAAAGATCGCAACGGAATGGTGGGAACCGTAACTCGGTTCCGGCTGCTCGCCTCATCAGCTCAATACAGAATCGCAGCACTTCTCAGGCAGGGTTTCTGCAACCTGCTCGATCAGCCACGCCACGCATCGCGTGATAGCCCTCATGCGATTGACCGCATGCTGGACAGCTCCGCAGAATTCGTTTTGTCCGCGCCTGCTGGATCTGCCGTGCTGCTGACGTCTCGTCCGTCCCTACGGGTAGTCCAGTGGCAGGACTCTTATCGCGATTTCGCAGACTGGATTGGTCGCCCCGATGTGACTGCGCCGTTGCTCAATCTGAAATTTCCGATGCCCCATGTAAGATGAAACCGTTGATTTAGGCTACGAGAGAACGAAAACGCCGATCGCCAGCGTCGCGAGGGTGAGCGGCGCGCCGATCCTGAAATAGGTCCAGAAATCGATGGTGATGCCGTCCTTGGCGGCACGCTCGGCGACGATCAGGTTGGCGACGGAGCCCAGCAGCGTGAAATTGCCGGCGAGCGTCGAGGCCATCGCCACGACAAGCCAGGCGCGCTGGGGATCGTGCAGATGCTCGATGAAGGGCTTCAGCACGAGAACCGCCGGGACGTTGCTGACGAGGTTGGACAGGATCGCCGTCACGCCGGTCAGGATCGCGGTGTTGCCGAGGTCGAGGCGGGCGGCTTGCGCCAGCAGGTCAGGCGTCAACACAGCGTGCTCGAGCCCCCGCACCACGACGAAGAGCCCGGCGAACATCAGCAGGAGCGGCCCGTCGATCTCGGCATAGACCTTGCGCGGTTCGATCCTGCGGGTGAGCAGCAGCAGCGCCGCGGCGCAGATCGCCACCTTCGCCACCGGCTGGCCGAGGAAGAACAGGGCGATCATCGCGACGGAGACGAGCGCCGCCTTCGCCGCGAGCCAGCCGTGATAGTGAGCGGGAACCGTGACGCTGCGCAGCGCCTGCCGCGTCATGTACTCACGCGGGTTGAGCAGGAGCACGAACAGGATCGTCACCAGCAGCCCCAGCGCCGCGACCGGCAGCAGCGCGCCGGTGAAGGCGCCATAGGAGATGCCCGAGAGATTGCCGATGATCATGTTCTGCGGGTTGCCGGTGATCGTCGCCGTCGAGCCGACATTCGAGGCGAGCGCCACCGCGATAAGATAGGGCACCGGGTTGCGGTCGAGCGCGCGGGTCAGCGTGATGACGATCGGGGCCATCACCAGGCAGATCGCATCGTTGACGAGGAAGGCGGAGAGCACGCCGGTCGTCATCACCACAACCGAGAGCAGCAGCACCGGATGCCGCGCGCGGCCGGCGGCCCAGCCGGTCACCATGCGGAAGAAGCCCGAGAGTCGCAGATTGGCGACCACGATCATCATGCCGAGCAGCAGCGTGATGGTGTCGAGATCGATCGCCCGGTAGGCGTCCTCGAGCGAGAGCACGCCGCAGCCGACCATGAGCGCCGCACCGATCAGCGCCGCCCCTGCACGGTCGACGCGCAAGCCGGGCATCCGGCCGATCGCAATGGCGACATAGGTCGCGAGGAAGACCGCGATCGCGAGGATCTGTGTCGCGTTGAGGCCCCAGCCGGTCATCTGAGATCAGGCCATTCTCTCTCGCGCCGCCGGCGCCGGGCGGGCGCCGTGGTCGGTCGGCGGCTCATAGCCGCGTGTCTCCGGCATGGCAACGAGATAGAGGACGAGGCCGCAGGCCGCGATGGCCGCGAGCGTGATGAAGGCGGCGGAATAGCCGGCGGTGACGATGATCACGCCCGCCAGCGAAGCGGAGAGCGAGGCCCCGACGCCCTGGACCGTCGCCACAGCCCCTTGCGAGACGTTGAAGCGGCCGGTGCCTCGCGTCAGGTCCGCCACCACGATTGGGAACAGCGCACCGAAGATGCCGGCGCCGACGCCGTCCAGCGCCTGCACGGCGACCAGCCAGAACGGGTTGTCCGAGACGACATAGAGCGCCCCGCGCAGCGCCAGCACGCCGAAGGCGACAAGGAAGATCGGCTTGCGGCCCCAGGCATCGACTTTGGCGCCGACCATGATCGCCATCGGCACCATGACGCATTGGGCCGCGACGATGCAGATCGCGATCAGCGAGGTCGCCTGCTCCTTGCCGGCGACGCGGGTGAGCAATTGGCCGACGGAGGTGAGCATCGCGGCATTGGAGAGGTGGAAGATGGCGCAGAGCAGCGCGAACAGCATGAGATAGCGGTTCTGCAGCAGGGCCTTGAGGCCGGACGGCTTCTCGTCGTCGACGGCCTCGTCGAGACCGCGCGCGAGGTCGTCGTCGATCTCCTTCTCCGGCACCATCAGCATGGCGCCGATGCTGAGGACTGCGAGCACGGCCATGAGCCAGAACACCACGATCGGCCCGAAGAAATAGGCGGTCGCGCCTGCGATCGCGGCCGAGGCCGCATTGCCGAGATGGTTGAAGGCCTCGTTGCGGCCGATGCGCTTGGAGAACAGCTTCGGCCCGACGAGGCCGAGCGTGATCGCAGCCAGCGCCGGCGGGAAGATCGCGCCCGCGATCGCGGCGACCGATTGCGTGCCGACGACCAGGTAGAAATTGCTGATGAAGGGAAGCGCCAGGCACGACAGCGTGACCGCGATCGCGGAGGCGATGACGATCGCCGGCTTGTGGCGGCCCTTGTCGATCAGCGCTCCGGCCGGGGTCTGGGCGAGCAGGCCGACGATGCCGGCGATGGTCATGACGAGACCGACGGTCGCCTCGTTCCAGCCCTGCTCCGGGCCGCGCACGGCGATCAGATAGATCGCGAGATAGGGCCCCAACCCGTCGCGCACGTCGGCGAGGAAGAAGTTCAGAGCGTCGAGCCCGCGCAGGGCCTGCCGGGACGGCGAGCGCTCGCCCGATTTCGCCGGGGCGCCGGACTGGCTTTGCGTGGGCATCGGAGCGTCTCGCGGCAGGAGATGGGGATAGGGGCGAAGAGACCGTCCGGCATGCGCCGGACGGGGTCATGGCGAGGAAGTCTTTCGACGGCGCTCTCCCTCGATGTGGAGACGGTCATCCCCGGTCATGGGCCACCGACCAATCTGACCGAGGTCGCTCGATTCCGTGAACTCCTGGTCTCGCTGCGCGAGCGGATCGGACGCGCGATCCGCGCAGCCTCGAGATTTGCGTGGAAGACAGGCTTTGCGCCAAAGCCGCGGGCGTTTTCAAGCTGCCTGATCGGCTCGATTGAAGATCGGCAAACCGAGCTCGACCAGTGTCGAAAAAGCAAGCTCTGCTTTTGCCGACCTTCCGGCCGGCCGGAGGCGTCGGCACAGACCGTGCGATCGATGCTGTATCCGGTTGCACTCTTGCGAGCGATCCGCATCGAGGATCAATCGCTTCGGTATTTGCATTTCTGCTCAACACCGACACCCCCCATGCTCGCCGTCCGATTGGGAAAACCGGTCGGCGATGTCTGCCATAAAGGCTTGAGCAGGGAGGTTTCATGTTTCGTAAGTTCGTGACGGCTGCATTTGGGCTCGGTTTGGGGTTGGGGGGAGCGGCTCACGCGCAAACCATGCAGGAACCGCTCGCCCTACGGGCGATGGGCTCGTTTCATGTCGGCGGAAAACTCGTCGAAATTTCAGGACGCCAGGTCAAGGAAGTCGTCTTCACGCCCGGTGGCACACCGGCCAAGTTCGATCCGAACGGCACCTATCAGACCGGCCAGATGTATGTTCAGTATTTTCTGCCGCAGAAGGAGCGGGGCAAGGTGCCTCTGCTACTCTGGCATGGCGGGGGCATGACCGGCGTGAATTTCGAGACGACGCCCGATGGCCGGGAGGGCTGGCTCGAGTTTTTCCTGCGCAAGGGGTGGTCGGTCTACAATTCGGACGCGGTGGAGCGTGGGCGTTCGAGTTGGGCGATGTATCCGGACGTCATCCCCGGAGAGCCGCTCTTCCTCACGACCGCGAACCCGTTCGAGCGCTTCCGCATCGGGGAGCCGGCGGGCGGCTTCAACCCCGACCCCGCCAAGCGCAAATACCTGCCGGGCAGCCAGTTTCCGGCCGAGGGCTACGACAATTTCGTCAAACAGATCGTGCCGCGCTGGACCAGCACCGACCAGATGATCATCGATGCCTATATCGCCGAGGTCGACAAGGTCTGCCCCTGCGTGATCGCCTTCCACAGCCAGGCGGGGCAGTTCGGCTTTAAGGTCGCGCAGGCCCGCCCCGACAAGGTCAAGGCGCTTGTCGCGGTCGAGCCCGCGGGTATCGGCGACCAGGCCAAGGCCGATGTCCTGAAGGACATCCCGGTACTGATGCTCTTCGGCGACTATATCGAGCAGGATTCGCGCTGGCCGACGATCCGCAAGACCGCGACCGATTTCGGCGATCGCATCAAGGCAGCCGGCGGCTCGGTCGATGTCGTGAATCTTCCTTCCGTCGGCATCAAAGGCAATTCGCACATGATGATGATGGACAAGAACAATCTGGAGGTCGCTCAGCTGATCGACGACTGGTTGGCCAGGAAGGGCCTTGCCAAATAGGGGCTCAAGGTAAGCTCGGCGACCGGGCTTCGCCTCCCGGCCGCGCCTTTCGGGGCGGCCGGGCAAGCGCAAGGCGGCGCTGTCGAGCCCATAGGCCGCTTCCGGCCCGCATCGACCAGCGGCGACGCGTCAGCGCGTGCGCTGGTCGACACATCTCAATGCTTCAGGACCTGTCTGAAGAATGCATGGGCCCGTTCGGTCTGCGGGTGGTCGAAGATGCGATTCGGTGCGCCTTCCTCGACCTTCCGGCCGTCGGCCATGAAAACGACGCGGTCCGCTACCGTGCGCGCGAAGCCCATCTCGTGGGTTACGACCAGCATCGTCATGCCGGTGTCGGCGAGTTCCAGCATGACGTCGAGCACCTCCTTGATCATCTCGGGATCGAGCGCCGAGGTCGGCTCGTCGAACAGCATGATCTTCGGCTGCATGCACAGCGCCCGCGCGATGGCGACGCGCTGCTGCTGCCCGCCTGAGAGCTGAAGCGGGAATTTCCGTGCCTGCTCGGGAATATGGACGCGCTCGAGGTAGTTCATGGCCAGAGCCTCGGCTTCCCGCCGGCGCGTGCCGCGCACCAGCATCGGCGCGATCGTCAGATTCTCCAGGATGGTCAGATGCGGAAACAGGTTGAAGCTCTGGAAGACCATGCCGACTTCGCGGCGGATCGCCTCCAAGCCGCGGGTGCGCCCGTCAAGCTCGACGCCATTGGCGACGATGCGGCCTGCATGATGGCTCTCGAGGCCATTAATGCAGCGGATGAGTGTGGATTTTCCGGAGCCCGAGGGGCCGCAGATGACGATCTTCTCGCCGGTGGCGACCTTGAGATCGACATCATGCAGGACCTGGACGGAGCCATACCATTTGCACAACCCCTGGATGCTGACGGCAAGCGATGGCGCTTGGCGTGCCTCTTCCACATGATTTGCGAGAGCGCTCACGAGACATACCCCTTGTTCATCCGGCGCTCCATCAGGCGCGCATAGATCGAAAGCGCGAAGCCGAAGGCGAAGTAGACGAAGCCGACGAAGGTGTAGGCTTCGACATAGTATTTCCGCCAGACCGGGTCCTGCATGACTGCCGTTGTTGCAGTCAGGATGTCGAACAGGCCGATGATCATCACGAACGACGTATTCTTCATCGCAGCGATGACATGGTTCATGATGGCCGGAAAGGCGATGCGCAGAGCCTGAGGCAGGATGATGCGACCGGTCATCTGCCAATAGCGCAGGCCCAGGGCCTTGGCGGCTTCATATTGCCCCTCCGGCACGGCCTGCAGGCCTCCGCGGATCGTCTCGGCCTGGTAGCACGCGAAGAAGATCGCGATGCCGATGGTCACGCGCAACAGCTTGTCGACGTTCGTGCCGGCCGGCAGGAACAGCGGGAAGACATTGACCGCGACGAAAAGGATCGTGATCAGCGGCACCCCGCGTAGCGTTTCGATCAGCACGACGCTGACGGAGCGCAGCAGCGCCAGATGCGAGCGCCGGCCGAGCGCAAGCAACACCGCGATCGGGAAGCCGAGGATCACGGTTCCGGAGAACATGATCATCGTCAGGGCGAGGCCGCCCCATTCGGTGGTCGGCACGATGCGCAGCGGCCCGATTCCACCATACATCAGCGCGCCGATGACGAAGACGGCGATCGTCCAGAGCGGGACCAGCAGGCGCAGCGACCAGAACCGCGGCGTCAGCGTGACGATGACGGTGATCAGGTAGATGGCCACGGCCAGGGTCGGGCGCCATTGCTCGTCGAATGGGTAGAGCCCGAACAGGATGACCCGGTGCTTTTCCGCGATCACCGCCCAGCAGGCGCCGACAGCATCGCGGCAACTCTCCGGCCCGGTGGAGACGAACACGGCATCGAAGATCGCCCAATTCGCGATCTTGACACAGATCGGTACCACCAGAGCCAGGGTCGCAAAGCTCAGCAAGATGTGGAACGGCGAAGGCCATACACGCTCGCGGAGCCACCAGTCGAGAGCGTTGCGGCGGCCGCTCACCAGCGGCTGAAGTGCATTGGCCATCTCAGCGCCCCTTCAACGCAACGCGGCTGTTGTAGAAGTTCATGAGCAGCGACGTGATCAGGCTCAGCGTGAAGTAGATCAGCATCATGATCGTGACCATTTCCATCGCCTGTCCGGTCTGGTTCATGACGGTGTTGCCGATGTTCACGAGTTCGGGATAGCCGATGATGACGCCCAGCGAGCTGTTCTTGGTCAGGCTGAGGAACTGGCTCGACAGCGGCGGCACGATCACGCGCAGCGCCTGCGGCAGGACGATGCGGGTCATGATCGAAAATGGGTGCAAACCGAGCGCGCGTGCCGCCTCGACCTGGCCTTTCGGCACAGCCTGAATGCCTCCGCGAACGATCTCGGCGATAAAGGCGCCGGTGTATATCGTCAGGCCGATGGCTAAAGCGAAGAACTCGGGCGAGAGCGTCAAACCACCCGTGAAGCCGAAACCACGTCGCTGCGGGATATCGGGCGTGAACTGGGCGCCCGTTACGAGCCAGGTCAAAAGCGGCAGCGCGACAAGCACGGCCAGCGCCGGTACGACCGGTTCGACATATCGCCCCGTGCGCTCGCCATAGCGGCGTGCCAACCGCGCCGCGGCGAATGCGGAAAGCACGGCGACGCCGAGAGCGATCATGATCGTCCCGCCGGAGGTGCCGAAGCCGGGCAAGGGCACTGTCAATCCGCGGTTACTGATGAAACCGATGCCGAGCAGATCATGCGCCTGCCGCGGCGGCGGCAGGTTACGGATGATCGAAGACCACAGCAGGACATGCAGGATGATCGGCACGTTCCGGGCCAGCTCCACATAGGTGCCGGCGAGCGTCGAAATCACCACATTGCGCGAGGCCCGGGCCACGCCCGCGGCGACGCCGAGCACAGTGGCGAACACGATGGCGACCGCGGCGACGCGGAGGGTGTTGAGTACGCCGACCAGCAAGGCTCGGCCATAGGTATCGCTGGCACTATAGGGGATCGGCGACTCGCCGATATTGAACCGCGCCAGCTGCTCCAGGAAGCTGAAGCCGGTGGCGATGTTCTGCCGCTGGAGGTTCTCGGAGACGTTGCTGTAGAGCGCATGGATGCCGAGCGCGAGCAAGATTGCGAGGCCGGCCTGATAGATCAAGCCCCGGGTGAAAGGATCGCCCCAGCTCAGCCTGCGGCGGGGCGGTTTTGCGGCCTGCCGGGCGCGTATATCGGCCCGTATCGGCCCGCTGGCCGCGAGGCTCCGGTCAATGCTCGTCATGTCTTGTTACCCCGCGGCGCGGACGCGTCACTTGACCGGGAGCCCGTAGAGCAGTCCGCCCTCGGTCCAGAGCTTGTTGTGTCCGCGCGGCAGCGGCAGTTTCGTCTTGTCGCCGAAGTGGCGCTCGTAGATGTCCCCGTAGTTGCCTACGGACTTGACGACCCAGTAGAGCCATTTCTTGTCGAGCCCGAGCTTGGGGCCGTAATCACCGGTGACGCCGAGAAGGTCCTGGACATAGGGGTCCTTGGACTTCGTCATCTCGTCGACATTGGCTTGGCTTACCTTGTTTTCTTCGGCCTCCATCAGGCCGTACATCACCCATTTCACGATGTCGTACCATTGGTCGTCACCGTGACGGACGGCGAGTGCGAGCGGCTCCTTGGAGAAGGTCCCTTCGAGGATGACATGCTCCTCAGGCTGCGGCGCGTCGTACATCCGTACGCCCGGCAGCGCGTCGCGATCCTTGGCGAGTGCATCGCAGCGGCCGGCGACATAGGCGCTGGCGAGCTCCTTGTTGTTCTCGATCACGATCGGCGTGTATTTGAGCCCATGCTGGGTGAAGAGCCTGGCGACGGCCTGTTCGGTCGTGCTGCCGGGCGCCATGCAGATGGTGGCGCCGTTCAGATCCTCGACCGTCTTCACGCCGGCATCCTTGCGGACCATGAAGCCGAGGCCGGTATAGAAGACCGGCGGCGAGAAGTTGAGTCCGAGCGCGGTATCGCGCGTCAAGGTCGCCGTCGTATTGCGCGCCAGCACGTCGACTTCGCCGGCCTGAATAGCGGGGAATCGTTGCTGGCTCGACAGCGCGACGAAGCGGACCTTTTCACCGCTGCCGAAGATCGCCGCACCGAGTGCCCGACAAAGATCGACCTCGAAGCCGGACCAGCGCCCCTTGTCGTCGGGAGCAGCGAAGCCGTAGCGGCCCGGATGGGCGCCGCAAAGGACTTCGCCGCGCTCGCGAATGGCCTTGAGCGTGTCGCCCTGGCCAGCCTCGGCCGGAAGAATGGCGGTGCAGAGAAGGGCGGCGATGGCGCCGGCGAAACCGAATGCGAAACGCATATTCTGACTCCCCTTGTTATGATGCGGCCCTGCGGAGCGCGGCGACCAGCGACGCCGCCATTCGCATGTCCCTGCGCATAGGCGTGCGAGATTCCTCGTTCAGCGACCGAGCCGCTCGAAACCCCGTTCGAGATCGTCGATCAGGTCGGAAACGTCCTCGAGGCCGACATGCACGCGCATACACTGGCCGGGTTCGCGCCAGGTCGTGGCCGAACGCAGGATGCGCGGATCGGTGGGAAGCAGCAGGCTTTCATAGCCGCCCCAGCTCGATCCCATGCCGAACAGGCGCAGACCGTCGACCATCGCCGCCAGCCGCTGGCGGTCCGTCTCGCGGATGACGAAGCCGAACAGCCCGGACGCGCCGGTGAAATGCGTCTTCCAAAGTTCGTGGCCGGGGTCGGTCTGGAGGGCCGGATACATGACGCGCGTCACTTCGGGCCGCTTCGCGAGCCAGTTGGCCAGTTCGAGCGCGTTGGCGTGGTGCTGCCGCATCCTGACCGAGATGGTGCGCAGACCTCGTTGCGCGAGATAGGCATCGTCCGGGCCGACACAGATGCCGAGCCGCTGCGCGAACCCTTTCACGCGCTCATAGCTCGTCTCGGAGCACGAGATCGTGCCGAGCATCAGGTCGGAATGACCTGAAATATATTTCGTGCCGGCCTGGACGGAGATGTCGACGCCCAGCGTCAGCGGCTTGAAGAAAACGCCGCCGGACCAGGTGTTGTCGACGACGGTTACGATGCCTCGCGGCCTGGCCGCGGCGACGATGGCCGTGATGTCCGTCATCTCGAATGTCAGCGACCCAGGCGCCTCCATCCAGATCAGCCGCGTGTTCGGCTTGATCAACCTGTCGATGCCGGAGCCGACCAGCGGATCGTAGAATTCGACCTCGACGCCGAAGCGGCGCAGGACGTCGTTACCGCAGTGACGACAGGGCCCGTAGACATTGTCGGCGATCAAGACGTGATCGCCGGGATCCAGATGGGCGAGCAGCGTCGTGGAAATGGCATTGGCGCCGGACGGGGTAAGCACCGTGCCGGCCGCCTCTTCCAGCGCCGAGACCGCATCCTCCAGCGCGAAGGTCGTCGGCGTTCCGCGCCGGCCGTAGCGGACCTTCGCTTCGGCCTTGGCGTCGAGCGCCGCCAGCGTCGGAAACAGGATGGTGGAGGCATGAAACACCGGTGGGTTGACGACGCCGAAATGCGCCGAGGGATCGCGCCCGGCATGGCAGATGACGGTATCCGGGCCGAGCCTGCGGTTCCGGTGGCCGTCCGTCGCGGCGGCGGGCTGGCTCGAGGCGATGTCGGATGGGGGCGAAAGGCTCATGCGTCACTCTTTCCTGACGAGCCGATGCGAGCACGGACAGAAGCGCGCGCTTCTCGACATTCGGCATGTAAATGCATACAATTGCATTTTACAGAGTGCAATCAAATTTATCGCGGCCTTTCCTTCTGTCGCTGTGCGTCGCCTGTTCAGGCGGCGTCCTTTTGCATAGGAAGGAAGAAGCTGATCGGGCTGCGGTCGGGGTGCGGCATAACGGAGCCGAAGACAGACGATGACCAAGTTGCCGAAAAGGGCGTCGACCGGAGGTCGCGACCTCGTCTTTGATGCATATGAGCGCATCCGCGCCCTCATTCAGAAGGGCGAACTCGCCATCGGCGAGCGCGTGACGGAGATCGGCCTGGCAACGATCCTGGGCATGTCGCGGACCCCGGTGCATGAAGCCATCGCCAGGCTCGAGACCGATGGCCTGCTGACCAACGAGCCGCGCCGCGGCCTGATTGTCACCGATCTCGACCATCAACAGATTGTCGAGCTCTACTTCATGCGCGAAGTGCTCGAAGGCGCCGCGGCGCGGCTGACTGCGCAGGCGGCCAGCGAGATCGAGCTTGCTACGTTCGCGGGGCTTGTCGAGGCCGAGGCTGGCGCCCTGGATGACGTCCAGCGGATGTCCGAGATCAACCGCAATTTCCGCCATCTGCTGGCCCTCTCATCGCATAATCGCTACCTGCTGCGCAGCCTCAACCAGCTCTCGGTCACGATGTCGCTGCTGCCGACGCTGATCGGCGAGAACGGCCGTGCGGCCGTATTGCATCGGCAGCACCGCGAGATAACCGAAGCATTGCTGCGCCGGGACGGGCTGGCTGCGGAGAGCCTGATCAAGGCTCAGGTGCGCTCGTCGCAGCAGCATCGCATGAGCATCATGCTGCGCGCCCATGCGAGCACGGGTACGCGCGGTTGAACGGCGGTCATGCCGGCGCATGCCGCGGTTTCATCAGCTCAGCGCTTCCGCGACATGCCGCCTGTATCCGTCACGGCCAGCGAGACGCTCGCGATAGGCCGCCAGTGACGGCAGATCGGGACGGGCTAGCGGGACGAGGAACCAGCGGTGGACAGCGGGCGCCAGGGCGATGTCCGCCAGTGTCAGGGATGGGCCGGCGAGATAGTCGTTTGCTTGGAAATGTCGGTCGAGCAGCGCGGCGTGGGCCGTCAACGCCTTGAGAGCCGCTTCCGCCGCCGCCGCGTCCTCGGCCTTCAAGGCGGTTCGGATCTTGCCCATCGCCGGCACGAAGGCGGTGGCCCCCCAATCCATCCACTGGTCGGCGCTCGCGCGTCCTGCCGCGTCCGGCGGCCAGATCGTCCCCTTGCCGTAGCGATTGCCCAGGTAGCGCAGAACCGCATTCGATTCCCAGACGACGGCGCCATCATCGACGACGGTCGGCACCTTCCCATGCGGGTTGAACGCGCGGTAATCGATCGCGTCCGTGCCGCCGAACCGCCCGCCGCATGCGATCAGCTCGTAGCCCACCCCGAGCTCGTCGAGGGCCCAGAAGGCCTTCGCGCAATTCGATGAATCGCGGCGTCCGTAGATTTTGAGCATCGTCTTCATCCTTGCTGGGTCGCGGTCATGATGCCTTCGATGCTGGGCGCCCGATCGAGCGCGAGAATGGCGCGGAACAGGCTGCGAGCGCGCTTCTCGTCCAGGCTCGCGCCGGCGCAATCGACGAATTTGGCCTCCAGCTCGTCGTCCGACATCGGATTGAGCGGCCCGCGGCCGAACTCGGTCGAGGCCGAGGCTTCGACGACGCGTCCGTCACCGAGCGTGACCTTGACGCGGCCGAGATATTCGTTTGGCTCGTCATGGGCGATGGACCGAGTCAGAGCGGCAAGGGACGCCGTATCGGCGTCGAGGAAGGTGCTGTCGTCGAAGTCGCCGAGGCGGACGATGCCGGCCGTCAGCGCCTTGGCGGTCAAAAATTGGACGCTGAACTTCGCTTCGAGCCCGGTCTTCGGCCGGGGGCGATCGGTGTGGGCGAGCCGGCGCCGGTGGGTCCATGTCTCGATCGCCGTGATCTCACCGGACCTGAAGGGGCCGTGCCGGCGGTGCAGGGTCAATGCCGCATCGATGGCGGAATGTGCGCTGCCGCAGCAGGGGTGCTGCTTGATCGCAATGCCGGGCGAGAGAACGTCCGGCGAAGTCAGCCAGTCGCCAAGCGCCCTCTGCGGATCGAAGGTTCCGGCGCCGTTCAACACGTTGAAGAAGCCGTATTCGTGTTCGAAGGCTGAATGGCTGGCCGTGACGCCCTGCTCGGAGAGTGTTGCAGCGAGCAACCCGTTATAGGCGGCCTGACCGACATGGAGGGGTTTGATCGGCGTCCCGAAATTGGACTTGAGGCCGCTTGCCATCGATACCGCGATCGCCAGTGCCGTGGCCATGCGCTCCGGATCGAGGCCCAGCAGATGGGCGCTCGCCGTGGCGGCGCCGAATACGCCGAGCGTGGCGGTCGGATGCCAGCCTTTCTCGTAATGATGCGGCATCACCGCCCTGGCGAGCCGCAATTCCAGCTCAACGCCTGCGAGATAGGCCGACAGGACAGCTCGTCCGGAAGAGCCGCGATCCTGCGCGAGCGCAAGCAGCGCGGGCACGACCGGCGCCGAAGGGTGACCACCCATGGTGGTGCTGCAATCGTCGAAGTCGAGAGCATGCGCCGCCGTACCGTTGATGACAGCGGCCTGCAGCGGGTGGCAGCGCCCGTGGCGGCCGATCTTGGTCGCGGGGCCGGCATCGGCGGCAATCTCCAGCGCGCGCTCGATGCCGTCAAGAAAGCCTGCCCGGCATCCGGCCAGCGCGGTCCCGATCGTATCCGCGAAGGCGCGCGCCGCCACGCGGCCCGCTTCCGGCGGCATCGTATCGAGCGTTATGGCGCTGGCGCGCCCTGCAAGTTCGAATGCGAAGCTCATGGAGTCCTCGTCGCTCAAAAGGCTGGGCCGGGCCGGTCAGACGCAGCTGGATTCTTGGATCAGCGCGGTCAGCTCACGGACGCTGTCGAGATCTTCGAGCCGCATGAGCATGTCGAAGCTGGCTTCGATTCCTGCGGCCGTCAGCGCGCGGCCGGCGCAATCGGTGTATTTCGCCCGCAACATGCCGTCCGGCAGCGGGGCTTCCGGCCCACGGCCGAGAGGGGAAGACACCGACGCAGCGAGGCGGGTGCCATCGCTCAGGACGACGACGATTTCAGCGCCATAGTCGTTGGCGTCGTCGCTATGCTCGTCTACGCCGATGAGTTCCATCACGCGCGTGACCTGCGGATCATAGAGCGCGTCATCCTCGAAATGCGAAAGCGTCACGGCGCCGTTCACCAACCCTCGCGCGACCGCGTAGGGCATCGAAAACTTGGCGTTGAGCGCGCTGGTCGCGGGGTTGCGTACATGCGGCAGCAGGCGTCTGCGGTGCATCCGCACTGTCACCGCGGCGATGCTGTCGGCGGTCAAACTCTCGCGGCGCCGGAGTTCGATGGCGGCATCGATCGCACCATGCACGCTGTAGACGCACGGGTATTTCTTGATGGAAATCCCCGGCGCCAGCAGATCGAGCGGCTGCCCCCACGCTTCCAGCATGCGATCCGCGTTGAAATGGCCCGTGCCGTTGAAGACCTCGAGAAATCCCTGGGGATGCTCGAAGGCTTCTGGCGAAGCCGGCACGCCTCCCGCGGCGAGAAGAGCGGCGAACAGCCCGTTGCGCGCGGCAAAGCCGGCATGCAGCGGCTTGGTCTGCGTGCCGAAATTCGCTTTGACGCCGCTGGCGAAGGATGCGGCCGTCGCCAGCGCATGGGCGAGCCTATCGGCGGGGAGGGCGAGCAGCCTCCCGCAGGCCGCAGCCGCGCCGAATATTCCGAGCGTGGCCGTCGGATGCCACCCCTTCTCGTAGTGATGGAAATTGACGCCTCGCGCGATGCGGGTCGCGGTCTCGACACCGACGATATAGGCGTCGAGCAGCTCGGCTCCTGTCGCGTCGCGCTGCTCGGCGAGGGCCAGCAGTGCCGGGATGATGATGACGGTCGGGTGGCCGGAGAGCGATTTGCTCGTGTCGTCGTAATCGAGCGCGTGGCCGGACGTGGCGTTGACATAGGCTGCTTCGAGGCGGCCGATCCGTGCCTTACGGCCGAGCACGAGGCAATCCCCGGCATTCGGTGAGGTGGCCAGCGCGATGTCCGTCGTCGCTGTCCGTGCGCCCAGCAGGGCGCAGCCGATCATGTCCGCGATGGCGTCCTTGGCCCATTTGCGAGCCATCGGATCGAAGCTGTGCGGATCGAGGGCAACGGAACGCTCCGCAATGTGCTGGACCAGCATCCGCAATTCTCCGAGGGACCAGATGGCGACGACAACCGTGTGCGCTGTACCGATATGCGCGACAGAGCGAATCTGTCTACTTCTGCATGCAAATGAATTCAATAGAGCTCAATTTGTCGCGAACAGGCAGCTGCCGCGCTCGGTAACGATGTGTCGGAGGGCGCAGTCGGGCGGGGGCTCGGCCTCGGGAGGCGGGGCCGCCGAGTTGACCGCGAGAAGCGGCCCGTGGCGCGCCAGGAGCGCGGCTGGCCAGTGACACCACTCGCGGAAAGCCTGCGGACAGTCGAACATGCGCAACGCCATGCCGCCTTGCCGCCGATGTGCGGTCGGCGCGGCGTCGGCAAAGGCGCAGGATCGCAAGGCGCGATCCTGCCAGGCCCGATAACGTCAGGCGTTTGCGGCGTTTCAGATCGACATGTTCGCGCTCTTGACCAGCTCTGCCCAGCGCCTGGATTCGGCACGCATCATCTCGGCGAAGGCCGCCGGCTCGTTGCCGATCGGCTCCGCGCCTTCGTTGCGCAGGCGCTCCTTGATCGTGTCGTTGTTGATCGTGCTGACCGTGGCGTCACGAAGAGCCTTGACGATGGACTCCGGGGTGCCCTTCGGCACGACGAGCCCGTACCAGGCCGTTGCCCGGTAATCCGGCCAGCCGAGTTCGGCCACGGTCGGAGTCTCGGGGAAGAGCTTGGTGCGCTGCGGGCTTGTGACGGCCAGCAGCCGCACGGACTTGCCCTCAATCAGACCAAGCACCGACGGAACGGTCGTCACCATGAAGTCGGTCTGTCCGGCGAGGAGGTCCGTCAAAGCTGGCCCGGCCCCGCGATAGGGAACGTGGACCGCATCGAATCCTGCAGTCCTGGCGAGCAGGACGGTGGCGAGATGGCTCGCCGAACCGTTGCCGGCAGAACCGTAGGTGAGCTTCCCGTTGTTCTTCTTCGCGTGATCGATCAGGTCCCGCGCGGTCTGGAACGATGATTTCGATGCCACCACCAACGCGAGCGGCGTATCGGAGATCAGAGTGACCGGATCGAAGGCTGTCAGCGGGTCAACCCGGACATTTTTGAACAGGTGGGGGTTGACGACCATGGGTCCCTGGTTGGCCAGCAGGACCGTGTAGCCGTCCGGCGGCGAGGAGGCGGCCTGTGCGGTGATGAGATTGCCACCGGCCGAGCCGTTGTTCTCGACGACCAGGGACTGGCCGAGCTTTTCACCGATGCCCTGCGCAACGAGCCGCGCGATGGCATCAGTTCCGCCGCCTGCCGCATAGGGGACAAGCAACTTCATCGGCCGCGTCGGAAAGGCAGCCTGCGACCGTGCGACGGTGCTGAGCGCGCTCCCTGCCGCCAGAGAAGCCGCGCCCAGAACCAAGCTCCTGCGAGTCAGATGCATCATTCGTCCCTCCCAAAGTCAGGGCGGCTGGTGGCCCCGTTATCGGAGCTTCTTTCAACGCAAAGGGCGAATTTGAGAAATGCGATAATTGATCCGATTGATGCGATATCCCTATCAATTATAGAAAGTTCGATCGCGGGTTCGCATTCCAGGTGTGGATCAGCATGTCCCTGAAGCGTTGGGCCGCAGGTGCAAGGCGCGCTTTCCGCCGCTCGACCAGGCCGATCGTTCGCGATACCGGCGGTGCGCCGATTGCCTTCGTCGCAATGACGGGGTGATCCTGCGGTGGCGTCGCGAGCCGGGGCAGCACCGAGACGCCAAGACCGCGCTCGACCAGTCCGAGCGACGTCGTCAGGTGGTTGACTTCGAACTTGAACGTCAGCCCCACGCCCTCCTTGGCGAGAGCGCTTTCCAGGATCATGCGGTTGCCGCTGGCGCGGCTGACCCCGATGAGCGTCTGGTCGGCAAGATCCTTCCAGGCCAGCTCCTGCCGAGCGGCGAGCGGATGATCACGCCTGCATGCGAGGACGAATGGGTCTTCGACGAGCGGTGTGAAAGCCAGGTCAGGGTCCGAGCTGCCGAGAAGATTGATGCCGAATTCGGCTTCGCCCCGTGCCACGCTCTCCAGGCCGTCATTTGCGGACAGATCGAGGATACGAAAGCGGATCAGCGGATAGATCGCGCTGAACGACTCGATGGCGCGTGGCAGGAAGTAGAAGGCGGCCGTCGGCACGCAAGCGATGGTGACCTGACCGTATTGCCGCCCGGCGACACCCGTGATGCCGAGCAGAGATTCCTCAAATTCGTCGAGCAGGCGACGGGCCAGCGGCGCGAAGGACCGGCCGACGCTCGTGGGTCCGACTCTGCGCGTCGTTCTTTCCAGCAGCGGCGCGCCGACCGCGGCTTCCAGCGCCTGCACGCGACGGGACAGGGCGGGCTGCGAGATGTTGAGCATCTCAGCCGCTTTGTGGAAGCCGCCCAGCTCGAGCACGGCGAGAAAGGCGCGGATATCGAGCAGTTCAAAATTGATGCGCATTACAGATCAATGATCGAAATTTTTGCATTTCACAACATGATGGGGGTGGCAGATATCGCTTTTCCAGTTGCCGTCGATCTCGGCGGAAGCTGCTGGAAGGAGCCGCGATGGCGACCCAACTTCGCATTCCATGCACACTCATGCGCGGCGGCACGTCGCGCGGTCCTGTTTTCCTCGCTTCCGACCTGCCGGCCGATCCCACTCTGCGTGGCGAGATTTTGCTGTCGGTCCTGGGGTCGGGCAATGAGCTTCAGATCAACGGGCTCGGTGGCGGCAACCCTCTGACAAGCAAGGTCGCCATCGTGGGGCCATCGACTCACCCCCGCGCCGATGTCGACTATCTCTTCGCCCAGGTGAAGGTCATCGAAAGGATCGTCGACACCTCCCCGAACTGCGGGAACATGCTGTCGACGGTTGCGCCCTTTGCCATAGAGAAGGGACTCGTTCAGGGCCAAATCGGCCGCACACGCGTCGTCATTCACAACGTCAACACCGGCCAACTCATCGCCGCCACGGTGCTGACCCCTGACGGGCGGCCCACTTACGATGGCGACACGGTCATCGACGGCGTTCCAGGCAGCGGCGCGCCGGTCGAACTGGAATTTCTAGGCGTCGCTGGCGCCAAGACCGGAATGCTGTTGCCGACGGGATCGGCCGTCGACAGAATCGACGGCGTCGAAGTCTCCTGTATCGACGCTGCGATGCCTCTGGTCGTGATCGAAGCCACCGCGCTGGGGAAGACCGGCGGCGAGTTGTCGGCGGACTTGGATGGCGACCGGTCGTTCATGGATCGTCTGGAGAGGATCCGACTGGAAGCCGGCAGGCGAATGGGGCTGGGAGACGTGTCCGGCCTCGTCATTCCAAAACCCGTGTTGATCGGGCCGCCGCAGAAAGGCGGCACGCTCACGGCGCGCTACTTCATGCCGCACTCCTGCCACAAGGCTTTCGCCGTGACCGGCGCCGTCGGTCTCGGCACGGCCTGCGGCACGCCGGGCACGCTGGCGCATCGTCTCGTCGGAGAGGCCAGCCTGCCCCGCAGCGTGACGATCGAGCATCCGTCGGGGCGCATCGAGGTCGTCATCGACCGACGGGAAGGCGCAGCCACCGCCGCCGTGCTCAGAACGACCAAGCCTATCCTGGAGGGCATCGCCTTCGCCCAAATTCCAGACCGGCCGGCGCCCCTCGCGGCCTGATGCTCTCTGGGGAGTTTCGTCTAGTTCTGTAGCCTGCCGATCGTCTGCAACAGACGGTGCTGCAAGGATGACCGTACATGGGCGCGGGCGGCGGATTCGGCTCGCTCGCTGTCGCGCTCCAACAATGCCGCGACGATGGCGCGATGCTCCGACGCCGCAGATCGCGCGCGATCGCCCATTGCGAGGAGACTCGGCAAGAGGGACATCGTGATGCCGAGTTGCGTCAGGCTGCGGAGCAGATAGCGGTTATGCGCGGCAAGCGCGATCATGTTGTGGATTTTGACGTTTATATCGCTGAGAGCGTCCAGGGTTACGCCCGGCTCGGATTCGAGCGCGCTCAGGGCGGAGATCGTTTCCAGCTCGATGTCGCTGGCGCTCTGGGCCGCCAGGCGCGCTGCAGCGCCCTCGAGCACCTCCCTCATAAAATAAAGTTCGACCACCTGCTGATGGTTGAGGTTGGAGACGATCAACCCGCGCCGGGGCTCGTTCGTCAGCAAGCCGTCGGCTTCGAGACGAAGGATGGCATCGCGCACGGGCGTCCGCGACACGCCGAAACGGGCCGCGAGATCGACCTCCGTGACGCGCTCGCCGATGGGAAGCGTGCCTTTGCGGATGGCATCGCGCACCTTGATCTGGATATCGGAGGCCAGATCGCCGCTGCCGCTGATCTGATGATCGGTCGTGTCGGCCGAAGTTGGTCGCCGTTTGCCGCTGGTCCGGACTTTGACTGGCTTCGCCAACCTGCAAACCTTTCATCGCCTGACGGCGCGCATCGGCCGGGCCGAGACGCCGGCCACTGCCGGACAGAGGCTCGGCGCAACCGCCGAGCCTGAGCAGTGCGGTTAGCACGGATGCCCGAAACCGGCCAAGATGCCACGGGCCTGACCGCTCTGAGGGCGGCCCAGGCGATGGGCTTCAGTGCTGCCGGGCCTCAAGCAAGGCGGAAATTCTTGGAATAGACAGCCTGTCGTTCGTGGCGAAGCCCGTGACCGCCTTGAACAGCTCGTCTGCCCTCTCGTCTCCCAGAACCGGCGCGACAAGCCCTTCGAACTTGTCTTGAATCTGGGCCCAGTTCAGCGGCCGGTCGGGGTGACCGAGGACGATATCGACCGAGGCCTCCATCTGCTGCCCGTCCGAGAGATCGATCAGCAGCTTCGCGGCCACCTCCGACTGCCCCTTGACGGGAATGCACTCGATTTTGGGCAGAAGTTCCGAAACCGCCGGATCCGCAACCATCTCATCGGTAAAATCGAAAGCGGAGAGGCGGTACCCGGCGAGGCCCATGGCAATGCAGCAATAGGTGCTGAAACGGGCTTCCAGGCCCGTTCTGGGCGCGGGGTTGCCTGCGGCCACCAGCGCAATCGGATTGACGAAGGCCTGGATCCTGGTGACCGTCCTGTTCCCGACCTGATCCTTGACGCTCAGGGCGGCTTCAGCCGCGGCATGCGTCGCGCGGCAGCTCGCGAAGCGCTTGTAGCCATTGCGCAGGACGTACCACTGTTCGTCGAAGTCCAGCTCCGGCAGCACAAACTCCGCTCCCTTCAGGAAGCTCGGCAGCAGCCCCTTGTCGCGCTCGAAGAGGTTCTGCCCGGACACGAAGCCCGAACGCGCCATTTCTGCGGCCATAACGCCGTCCATGGCTGCCTTGCCCGCATGGAACGGCTTGGAATGTGTGCCGAACGAGCCGACGAGCCCGCCTGCGGTTGTGGCGGCGACACCGAGCGCGTTCGCCACCTGATCCTGGTCGAGATCCAGGAGAACGCTCGCACTGGCCGCGGCACCGGCTCGGCCGAATATCGATGTCGGGTGGAAGCCATGGTGCTGAAGCGTGCGGCCCACACCCTGCTGCCCCCCGCCGCCGAGCCGCGCCATGACTTCATATCCGGTGACGAAAGCGCGGAGGGCGGTCTCGTCGTCGACCTCGTGATGTTCCGCCAGGCTGAGCGCGGCCGACCAGCAGGGGCCGCTGGGATGTCCGCCGCCGGCGTAGTGCACGTCGTCGAGGTCCATGGCGTGGGTCATGGTTCCGTTGAGCAATGCCGCGATCGCCGGCTGGGTTTTCGACCCTAGAAAGATGCGCGCTCCGCCCGGCGCGTTCCAGTTGGCGGCGACCGCGCGGAGGGCTTCGACGGCGCCGTCCTGATGGCCGGCCACCGAGACGGCGATGAAGTCGGCGAGAGCTTGCCTGCCGGCATCCCGCACCGCTTCCGGCAGGACTCGTCCGCGTGCGCCGGCGACGAAACTCGCCAGCTTTTCAGAGCGGTTCTGTTCGAAAGACTGCTCGCTCATTGATCACCTCCAGCGGCTCGACCGACCTCAGGCAGCGCCGTAGCCTCATCGGGGCATATCGTGCTGACGTCGCACGTCAAGTACAAATGTATGCAGGTGCATGTTGATTTGTTTCGGGGCTCGTTTGGCTGGTCTTTTCAACTACGATCATGCCGGAGAATCGTTCGAGAGCCGGGCTGAAGACGGACTGGCCGGTAGATCGCTCGACGCTTGATCGGGCTACACCGCGACCTGCGCCGCCAGGCTGGGCGGCGCATGGGCTCGCGTTGGAGGGGGCGGCGGCCCCGTCTCTTGGCGCTCGCGGCAGTTAACCTGACAACGCCGTGCGACCAGCGGTGCAGCTGAACGGTTCGCGCTAAGCGTCCAATTCGGCGCCGCCCAATCGATAAGCAGACCTTATCCACTCCCATCGCGATTGAGAATTTGACCGCCTTGCGGATTTAAATAGCTTGTTTGGAGAATTACTGTCGGGATAAAATAAATGAGCGGAAGATCTCAAGTAAAGATCAGTGAAGATCTTCGGCTTTGTGTCGAGTTTCGTGACGTCGCAGCGGCGGCTCTTCGGATCTCCGACCATGTCGTCAAAACGCCGCTCATCGCGAATGACGAGCTTGATCGCATCCTCTCCGCAAAAGTCCTGTTGAAGGCCGAGACGCTGCAGACCACGGGTTCGTTCAAGTTCCGCGGCGCGCTCAACCGCGTCTTGCGCATGACCCCGGCCGAGCGGAAGGGCGGCATCGTCGCCTGGTCCTCGGGCAACCATGCGCTGGCGATCTCCGCCGTCGCTGCGCGCAACGGCATCAAGGCGACGATCCTGATGCCCTCGGACGCGCCGCGCACCAAGATCGAGGGCGCCGAGCGGTTCGGCGGTACGGTACGCCTCTATGATCGCGCGACGGAAGTGCGCGAGACGATCGGGGCCGAGATCGCGGCCGCCACCGGCGCCGTGATCATCCCACCCTATGACGATCCCGACATCATGGCGGGGCAGGGTACGGTCGCGCTGGAACTCGCCGAGCAGGCTCGCGAGCGCGGCGTTTCGCTCGAGATGCTCGCGGTGAGCTGCAGCGGTGGCGGGCTGGCGGCGGGCTGCGTCATCGCGATGAACGGCGCCTCCCCCGATACGCGCGTGTTCTGCGTGGAGCCCGCCGGTTTCGACGACACCGCCCGCTCGCTCGCATCGGGCCGGCGCGAGAGCAATGCGCCCGGCGCCCGGAGCCTGTGCGACGCGCTGCAGGTCGCGACCCCCGGAGAGCTGACCTTCCCGGTCAACCAGGCGCTGCTGGCCGGTGCCGTCGCCGTCACCGATGACGAGGTCCGCCGCGCCATGCGGCTCGCCTATGATTTGCTAAAGCTGGTGGTCGAGCCCGGCGGCGTCGCCCCCCTGGCCGCGGCGCTCGCCGGCAAGCTCGACGTTGCCGGCAAGACCGTTGCTCTGGTGCTGAGCGGCGGGAATGTCGACCACGACACATTCGCCCGGTGCATCGCCGTCTGAGCTCCTGTTTGGAAACTCACTTTTCATCCCGAGAAGCTGCAAAGCAGCCTCTCGAAGGATGATTCCAAATGATTCCGGAGCCTCCTCAAGCCTCCTTTGAACGCCCTTTCTGACGGAATGGCTGCTCGGGATGAGGGTTGAGGGAATGTCCAGAAAGGCTCTGAAACCTTCCGTTCCTGAAAGATACCGAACCGCCATGCTGTCGAAAGAAACGCCGCTCTACGGTCGCCTCGCCGCCACGATCGACCGCTTCATGACGATCGACCTCACCGGCGTCGGCCTGATCGACCATCTCCGCGGCGCGCTCGAACGGCGTCAGCAGGGGCCGATCTGCATGGGCGCGGCCGAGATCATCGTGAACAGGGTCAGGGAGAAGGGCGGCCCCGTCCTGATCGCGACCGGCTTCCCGGAGGGTGGCGGCGTGCCGGAGACCGATGGCCCGGTCGGCGCGGCGCTGCTGGCGCGAGCGCTGTTCCTCGGGCTCGGCGTCGAAAGCGTCATCGTCGTCGACGAGGATTGGGAGGCGATGATGCGCCAGACCTGCCTCGGCGCCGGCCTCGCCCCGATGCCGTTCCCCGTCTCGGGCGTGATCGAGCCGATCGCCTTCCTGCGCCCGGTCTATATCCGCACGGTACCGAAGGACGCCGAGGGCTGCCGGGCGGTGAGCGACGATCTGCTGGAACGGACACGCCCCAGCCTGATGATCGCGATCGAGCGCCCCGGCGCCAATGCGAACGGGCTCTATCACGGCCTCGGCGGGCGCCCGCTCGACGGCATGGTCGGCGATCTCGACTATCTGTTCCGCACCGGAAAGGAGCTCGGCCTGCCCTTCATCGGTATCGGCGACGGCGGCAACGAGCTGGGCATGGGCGTGCTTGCCGAGGATCTGCCGGGCTTCTCGCCCAAGGCCGCTGATTGCGGCATTCCCGGCCGGGGCGGCGTCGCGGCAGCGACGGCGGCGAGCCATCTCGTGATCTCCAATGTCTCGAACTGGGGCGCGACCGGCATCATCGCGGCGCTTGCGGGGTTGCTGGAGAACGAGGTCGTGTTCCATGAGCCGGAGCTCGAAACGCGCTGCATCGAGCAATGCGTCGCTGGGGGCGGCGTCGACGGCATGTTCATGGCGCCGGAGCCGGCGGTCGACGGCATCTCCGCCCGCGAATGGGAAGGGCTCGTGCGCAGCCTGCGGGGCTCGGTGCTGCGCGCGCTGGGGCATTCGGTCAACTGGAAGGGCGATCGCGGCGACTGGCGGCAGGTGAAGTGACCGGGGCGGGCCGGCATCGCGTCGGATGCTTGGAACCGGATGCGTGAAGCGCCGCCGCAGTCCCAGGCGAGGGGCCAATCATGCTAGCCTGCCCGGAGCGGCCGGCAGCGATCGGCCGGCCGGCAAGCGAGCGGGGCGCCGCCTGAGATGACCGATTTCCGCAGCCTCGAGCTGTTCTACTGGGTCGCGGAGCTGAACAGCTTCAGCCGCGCGGCCGAGCGCGCCAACACCACGCAGCCCTCGGTCTCGCAGCGGATCGCGGCGCTGGAGGCGGAGCTCGGCGTCAAATTGTTCGAGCGCAACGCCCGTTCGATCAGCCTGACCCATCAGGGCCGCAAGCTCGTCCAATATGCGGAGCGCTTTCTGCTGCTGCGCACGGAGATGCTGGCCGAGGTCGGCTCGGCTGTCGCCATGAAGGGCATCGTCAGGCTGGGCGTGTCGGAGACCATCGCGCAGACCTGGCTCAGCCGGTTCATGGAGCGCGCGCATGCTGTCTATCCCAACATCGTCATCGATCTGACGGTGGACGTGTCGCCGGCAATGCGCGACCTGCTCGCCCGCGGCGACCTCGACCTCGCCTTCATGCTCGGCCCGATCGACGACCTGACCATGGCGAGCTGCGACCTATGCGCCTATTCGCTGGCCGTGATCGCCTCCCCGGATATGGTGCTCGGCGAGGAGCCGCTCAGCATCGCCGAGCTTCGCAATTTCCCGATGATCACCTACCCCAAGGCGACGGCGCCCTATCCGCGCCTACGCGAGGCGCTGAACGATCCGTCCCTGCCGCCGCCGCGCATCTTCGGCAACTCGTCTCTGACGACCATCGTCCAGATGACGCTCGACAGGATCGGCGTCAGCGTGATCCCGCCGGTCGTGGTGCAGCGCGAATTGAAGGAAGGCCGGCTGCGTATCGTCAAGACGGTGCTGGACCTGCCGGATCTGGTCTTCACCGCTGCCTTTCCGCTGACGCTGAGCGGCAGCCTCGCACGCCCGATGGCCGAGCTCGCCCAGGACATCGCGCGCAGCTACGAGGCGAGCCGCGCCTTCTGAAAGGCGGAGCTCGCAGCCCCCCTCAAGCTCGGTCGATCCCGAGCCGCGCGGCCACCCACAGGACCTCGTCGGCAAAGGCCCGGACCAGGGGCTGACGCCGCGAAACCTTCGGCCAGATCAGCCCGATCGAGCGCTTCGGCGCATCCACGATCGGCAACTTCCGGACATCGACGCCCTGCGGCCAGGGCGGCAGCCAGTCCGGGATGAGCGCGACACCGAGCCCTCTATGAACCAGGATGGTGATCGCCTCGATCGAATCAAGCTCGTGGAATTCGCGCGGCACGATGCGCTTCGAGCGCAGATATTGCTCGACGACGCGGCCGCCCCAATGGTTGCGGTCGTAGCGGATGAAGGGCTCGGTCTTGAGCAGCAGCCCGGGGTCGCTTTCCGCGGTCTCCCGCGGCGTGATCAGGAGCAGCGGCTCCTGCCGCAGCTGCGTCCATTCCAGGGTCTTCGGCATCGCGAAGGCCGGCTGGACGATGATGGCCGTGTCGAGCTCGCCGGCGGCCAGCTTGGCATAGAGATCCGTCGACGTACCCGGCAGGATGTAAAGCTCGATGCCCGGTCGGTTGCGCTGCAGCGCCAGCATCACATCCGGCATGAGGCCGCTCAGCACCGTGTGGATCACGCCGACCCGCAGCAGCCCGACATCCTGGCGCCCCGCCGCTGCTGCCTTGATATGGGACACCGTGCCGACGACGAAGCGGGCATCCTCCAGGATCGCGGCGCAGGCGGCCGTCACGCACATCGCATTGCCCGAGCGATGGATCAAAGGCGCGCCGATCTCGCCTTCCAGCACCTTGATCCGCTGCATCACGGCGGAGGGCGTCAGGTTCAGCGCTCGTGCGGTCCGCGTGAGCGATCCCGTCTCCGCGACAGTCAGCAGGGTCTGCAGGAAGCGCGTATCCATTTGTAGTTTTTCTTAAAACTGAAAGCAGAGAAACGCATTTTTCATTTTGTTCGCGGTGCGTCAAATTTAATGCGCTGCACAAGACGCGGAGCCTCCGCGCGGCTGTCCGATCACGGACCCGTCTGCCCGGAAGGACGGCAGCCGGCCGGCCTTCCGGCATAACGGCCCGTTATGGCGATCGATACGGATTCACGATTGGACGTGTGCGCCGGACGGTGCGCCCATGATGCAACGAATGGGATGAGGGGATGGCGGAGACGATGAGCAGGCCGACGATGATGCCCGCATCGCAGCATGCGGCCGGCGCGTTCGACATCGGCTCGGCCCTGTCGGTCCGGCTCGCCTGTCGCAGCGGAGCGCTGAAGGGAACGACCTCGGGCCTGGCGCCGGGCTTCGTCCAGGGCAATCTCGCCATCCTGCCGGCCGATCTCGCCGGCGATTTCCTGCGCTTCTGCCAAGCCAATCCGCGTCCTTGCCCCATCATCGGCGTGTCCGATGTCGGTAGCCCGCTGGTGCCGGTCCTCGGCCGGGATCTCGACATCCGCACCGATTTTCCGGGCTATCGCGTCTGGGAGAATGGCGAGCTCGTCGCCGAGACCGGCGATGTCGGCCAGTATTGGCGCGACGACCTCGTCTCCTTCGTCATCGGCTGCTCGCTCTCCTTCGAGGAAGCGCTGCTCGACGAAGGCATTCCGCTGCGCCATGTCGAGCGCGGCCTGCGCGTGCCGATGTTCCGGACCAGCATCGACTGCGTTCCTGCCGGCCCCTTCAGCGGCCCGATGGTCGTCTCCATGCGCCCCCTCAAGGCCGCCCATGCGATCCGGGCGATTCAGGTCACCTCGCGCTTCCCTGCCGTGCACGGCGCGCCGGTGCATATCGGAGACCCGGCCCTGATCGGCATCAGGGACGTCTCGCAGCCCGATTATGGCGACGCCGTCGAGGTGCTGCCCGGCGAGCTGCCGGTGTTCTGGGCCTGCGGCGTCACCCCGCAATCCGTCATCGCCAAAGTGAAGCCGCCCTTCGCGATCACCCATGCGCCCGGCTGCATGCTCGTGACCGACCGGCGCAACACGGAGTTCGCCGTCATCTGATCTCCACCACCACCCTGCCGGCCGAAAAAGAGCCGCGCAGCCATCAAAAAAGAGGGGTTTAAGTCATGAATCGTAGAGAATTGCTCCTGGCGGGCGTGTCCGCTGCCGCCGCCGGCTCGCTGGCCTATCCCGGCACGTCCCGGGCGCAGGCGCCCAAGGAAGTCACCATCGGCGTGATCTACCCGATGTCCGGGGCGAGCGCGCAGGTCGGCATCGACGCGCGCAACGCCTTCGAAACCGCGCTCGACATCATCAACAACGACCACCAGCTCGATCTCGTCGCCGCCAAGGGCGCTGGCCTTGCCGCGTTGGGCGGGGCCAAGATCCGCCTCGTCTTCGCCGATCACCAGGCCGATCCGCAGAAGGGCAGGGCCGAGGCCGAGCGCCTGATCACGCAGGAGAAGGTCTCGGCCATCATCGGCTGCTACCAGTCCTCCGTCTCCGCCACGGTCAGCGCCGTCACCGAGCGCTACGGCGTCCCCTTCCTGTGCGCCGACTCCTCCTCGCCGAGCCTGCAGCGCCGCAATATGAAGTTCTTCTTCCGTCCGGCCGCCCAGGACGAGATGTTCTCGGCCGCGATGTTCGACTTCTTCGACGCGCAGAAGAAGAAGGGCAAGAAGATCGACAGCGTCGGGCTGTTCTTCGAGGATACGATCTTCGGCGTCGATTCCTCGAACACGCAGCGCAAGCTCGCCAATGACCGCGGCTACAAGATCGCCGCCGACGTCAAATACCGCACCAACTCGCCGTCCCTGACGGCCGAGGTGCAGCAGCTGAAGAGCGCCGACCCCGACGTTCTGATGCCCTCGACCTACACCACCGACGCGATGCTGCTGGTCAAGACGATGGCGGAGCTCGGCTTCAAGCCGAAGAACCTCGTCGCGCAGGCCAGCGGCTTCTCCGAGCAGGTCACCTACGATGCCGTCGGCGACAAGCTGAAGGGCGCCATCACCCGGGCCAGCTTCTCGCTCGATCTCGCGGCGAAGCGCCCGTTCATCAAGACCGTCAACGACATGTTCAAGGCGCGCTCGACCCGCGATCTGAACGACAACACCTCGCGCCAGTTCATGGGGCTGCTGCTGCTGGCCGAGGCGATCAACCGCGCCGGCTCGCTCGAAGGCCCGAAGGTCCGCGACGCGCTCGCCGCCACCGACATTCCCGGCACGAGCACGATCATGCCCTGGGCGCGCGTGAAATACGGGCCGGACGGCCAGAACCCGGAGGCCAGCCCGGTTCTGCTGCAATATCTCGGCGACAAATTCGTCACCATCTTCCCGAGCGAGGTCGCGATCGCGGATGCGATCTGGCCGATGAACGGCTGACCCTCACTTCAGGAAGGAATCCGGCATGACGACGCAAGCACTCCTCCAGGTGCTTGCGAGCGGCCTGCTCATGGGGCTGATCTACGCCCTGATCGCAGTCGGCCTCTCGCTCATCTTCGGCTTGATGGATGTGGTGAACTTCGCCCATGGCGAGTTCCTGATGACGGCGATGTATGTCGTCTTCGGGCTCTTCCTGTTCACCGCGCTCGATCCCGTGCTGTTCGCCCCTGTCGCCGCCGCGGTGCTCTTCTGCGTCGGCGCGCTGGCCTATCTCGGCATCGTCCGCTTCGCGATGCGGGCGAAGGCCAATCAGGGCATGGTGCAGATCTTCGCGACCTTCGGCCTGGCGACGCTGCTGCAGGGCGCAGCCCAGTATTTCCTGACGCCCGACTATCGCAGCATCGGCAACTCCTGGCTCGGCGGCAAGACGCTCGACCTCGGCGGCGTCTTCCTGCCCTGGCCGCAGATGTTCGGCGGGCTGGTTTCGATCGCGGCCTTCGGCGGGCTCTACCTGCTGATGTCGCGCACCGATTTCGGCAAGGCGCTGGAGGCGACGCGCGAGGACCAGGGCGCCGTCGCACTGGTCGGCATCGACCGCAACCGCGTCTTCGCGCTGGGCTGGGGGCTGGGGGCCGCGCTCGTCGGCCTTGCCGGCGCGGTGCTCGCGATCTTCTATTACATCCACCCGCAGGTCGGCGCGACCTTCGGCCTGATCGCCTATGTCACCGTGGCGCTCGGCGGCTTCGGCAGCGTCTTCGGCGCGCTGGTCGCCGGCGTCATCGTCGGCCTGGTCGAGGCGCTCACCGCGGCGTTCCTGCCTCCCGCCATGAAATCCCTCGGCATCTTCGCGCTCTATCTCGGCGTCGTCTTCATCCGGCCGAGCGGCCTGTTCGGAAAGCTGTGACGATGACGGACGAAGCCCTGAACCTTCCTCCGGCCTTCGGCATGCTGCCGCGGCGCCGCAACCAGCTCCTCGTCGCCGCCGCGGTGTTCGCGGCGATCGCGGTCTCTCCCTTCGCGATCAAGGACGTCTATCTCCAGAACGTGCTCGTGCTGACGCTGCTCTACGCTGCCGTCTCGCAGAGCTGGAACATCCTCGGCGGCTATTGCGGCCAGATCTCGCTCGGCCACGCGCTCTATTTCGGCATCGGGGCCTATGCCACCTCGGTGCTCTTCGTCACCTATGGCGTCGTACCCTGGGGCGGCATGCTGGTCGGCGGCATCCTGTCGGCCGCCATCGCGCTGCTGCTCGGCTATCCCTGCTTCCGCCTGAAGGGGCATTACTTTTCGATCGCGACCATCGTCATCGCGGAGATCGGCCTGCTGCTGGTCCATAACTGGGACTTCGTCGGCGGCGCGCTGGGCATCCAGTGGCCGTTCGGCTCCGACAGCTGGGCGACGCTCCAGTTCGCGCGCGACAAGGTGCCCTATATCCATCTCGCGCTCGCCTTGCTGGCGATCACCTGGTTCGTCACCTTCCTGATCGAGGGCTCGCGCTGGGGCTATTGGTGGCGCGCGGTCAAGGATAATCCGGAAGCCGCCGAAAGCCTCGGCGTCGAGATCTTCCACTCGAAGATGGCGGCGGCAGCGGTCTCGGCCTTCTTCACCGCAATCGGCGGCGCCTTCTATGCGAGTTTCCTGGCCTATATCGACCCGGAGAGCGTGATGAGCTTCCGTTTCTCGCTGCTCTTTGCCCTGCCGGCCGTGCTGGGCGGCATCGGCACGCTCTGGGGACCCGTCGTCGGCGCCGCGATCCTGATCCCGCTTACCGAGATCACCCGCTCCTATCTCGGCGGCTCCGGCTCGGGCATCGACCTGATCATCTATGGCGGCCTGATCATGCTCGTCGCGCTCGCCAAGCCCGAAGGCATCCTCAGCCTCTTCCAGGGCAAGAGGCAGAAGGCGGAGGGGCGCTCATGAGCACGGACATCCTCCTCGACGTCCAGAATGTGACGCGGCGCTTCGGCGGCCTCGTCGCCAATTCCGACGTCTCGGTCGAAGTGCGCCGCGGCGAGATCCTCGGCCTGATCGGGCCCAACGGCGCCGGCAAGTCGACCCTGTTCAACCTCATCGCCGGAGCATTCCCGCCGAACGAGGGCAGCATCCGCTTCGAAGGGCAGGACATCGCCAGGCTGTCGGGGCCGGCGCGTTGCCGGCTCGGCATCGCCCGGACCTTCCAGGTGCCGCGCTCCTTCGACTCGATGAGCGTGCTCGACAACGTCATGGTCGGCGCCTTCGCGAAGGAGCCGGGCAGCGCGGCGGCACGCCGGGTCGCCTATGAGACGCTCGCCTTCTGCGGACTGCAGCAGCGCGCCCCGGCGCCGGCCGGCGAGCTGACGCCGCCCGAGAAGCGACGCCTCGAAGTGGCGCGCGCGCTCGCCACCAAGCCCAAGCTCCTGCTGCTCGACGAGGTGATGACCGGCCTCACGCCGAGCGAGGCCCGGCTCGGCGTCGAGCTGGTGCGCAAGGTGCGCGACCAGGGCGTCACCGTCGTCATGGTCGAGCACGTCATGGAAATCGTCATGCCGCTGGTCGACCGCGCCGTTGTGCTCAACCTCGGCAAGGTGCTGGCGGAAGGCAAGCCGCGGGACGTGGTGCGCGACGACGCCGTCATCACCGCCTATCTGGGGGAGAGACACCGTGCTGCTTGAAGTCTCCTCCCTGACCACCGCCTATGACGGGCTGATCGCGATCTCCGACATCTCGGTGACGGTGGCTGAAGGCGAGATCGTCGTCGTGGCGGGCGCCAACGGGGCCGGCAAATCGACCCTGCTGAAGACCATCTCCGGCATGGAGAAGGCCCGCTCCGGCACGGTCTCCTTCGCCGGCGAAACGATCAGCGGGCTGCCCGGCCACGAGATCACCAAGCGCGGCGTCGCCTATGTTCCCGAGAACAAGCGGTTGTTCCCGCGGCTCTCGGTCTCCGACAATCTGAGGCTCGGCAGCTATCTGCACCGGGCCAAGGCCGATCGCGAGCAGCCGCTGGAGCAGGTCTTCGCCCTGTTCCCGCGGCTGAAGGAGCGCCTGCCGCAACGCGCCGCGACCCTGTCGGGCGGCGAGCAGCAGATGCTCGCCATCGGCCGGGCGCTGATGACGCGCCCGCGCATCCTGATGCTCGACGAGCCGTCGCAGGGCATCATGCCCAAGCTGGTCGACGAGATCTTCGCGGCGGTCGAGACCATCCGCAAGGCCGGCGTGACCGTGCTCCTGGTCGAGCAGCGCCTGGCCGAGAGCCTGGAGATCGCCGATCGTGCCTATGTGCTGCAGACCGGCAGGGTGATCCTCTCCGGCACGGCCGCCGAGGTGCGCGACAATCCGGATATCCGGCGCGCCTATCTCGGCATGTGACGCAAAGGAGGGCGCCGCAAGGCGGCGCCCTCCTCGGTTTCGGCAATTCAACCAAGCGGGGTGCGCCATGCTGTCCGTCGATCTCAATTCCGATCTGGGCGAGGGCTTCGGGGCCTATAGCTGCGGCGACGACGAGGCCATGCTGGGCATCGTCACCTCGGCGAATGTCGCCTGCGGCCTGCATGCGGGCGATCCGGAGATCATGGCGAAGGCGTTCACGGTGGCGCGCGAGCGTGGCGTGGCGATCGGCGCGCATCCCGGCTTTCCCGATCTCTGGGGGTTTGGGCGCCGGCGCATCCCGTTCTCGACCGGCGAGATCGAGCGCCTCGTCGCCTATCAGCTCGGCGCGGCGCAGGCGCTGGCGGCCTATGCCGGCCACCGCATCAGCTATGTGAAGCCGCACGGGGCGCTCGGCAACATCGCCTGCGAGGAGCGCCCGGTCGCCGATGCGATCGCGCGAGCGGTGAAGGCGGTCGATCCCAGCCTCGCCCTGCTGGCGACGGCGCTGACCGCGCAGGTCGCGGCCGGCGAGGCGGCAGGGCTGACGACCTATCAGGAGATCTTCGCCGATCGCGGCTACACCGATGAAGGGTTGCTGATCGCGCGGAGCAAGCCCGGCGCGATGATCACCGATCATGAGGAGGCCGCTGCCCGCGTCATCGAGATGGTCACCGAAGGCGTCATCGTCACGGCGACGGGCAAGCGCCTGCCGACGCCGGTCAGGTCGATCTGCGTGCATGGCGATTCCAGCCATGCAGTCACGATGGCCCGCCATGTGCGCAAGGCGCTGGAACGGGCCGGCATCACGCTCGCGGCCTTCGCATGAGCGCTTCGGACGCCACGCCGCGCTTTCTCGATGCGGGGGAAGCCGCGCTGGTCGTCGAGTTCGGCAGCGGCGTAGACCCGGCAGTCAGCGACCGCGTGCTCGCGCTCGACGCCGCGCTCGCGGAGGCGGCGCCCACGGGCCTGCGCGAGTTGGTGCCGACCTATCGCTCGCTGATGATCCATTACGACCCGTTGCAGATCACCCGCGACGCGCTGGTCGGGATGGTCGAGGAGCGGCTGTCGGCTCCCACGACCCGCGCGCGCAAGGCCGTGCTGTGGACGGTGCCCTGCTGCTACGAGGCGCCGCATGGCGAGGATCTCGCCGAAATGGCCGAGATCATGGGCATGCCGGCCGAGAAAGCGGCGCAGATCCATGCGGGCGCCACCTATCGCGCCTATATGTACGGCTTCGCGCCGGGCTTCACCTATCTGGGTGGTCTGCCCGACGAGATCGCGATCTCGCGGCGGACGAAGCCGCGCCCGCCGCATGACAGCAAGGTCGTGCTCGTCGGCGGCGGGCTTAGCGCCATCGCCACCTTCTCGATGCCGACCGGCTGGTACGTGGTCGGGCGCACGCCGGAACGCCTCTATGCGCCCGAGCGCGCCAGCGCCTTCCTGATGGAACCCGGCGACGACATCCGCTTCGAGCCCATCGATGCCGCGACCTTCGCCGCGCTCGACCGGCGCGTCGAGGCCGGCGAGGTGGTGGCCCGGAGGCAGGGGCAATGACCGGGACGCTCAGCATCCTCTCGGCAGGCCCGGGCTCCACCGTGCAGGATGGCGGCCGGCACGGCTATCTGCGCTATGGCGTGACCGGGGCGGGGCCGATGGACCCGCTCGCGCATGCGGTCGCGAACCGGGCGCTGGGCAATCCGGCCGGCGCGGCCGCCATCGAAGTCTCGCTGGGCGGCATCGAGATCACGGCCGAGGAGGCGCCGCTGACCGTCGCGGTCGCGGGCGGCGCCTTTTCCGCGACGCTGGACGGGCAGGCCCTGCCGCCGGCCGTGGTTGTGCATCTCGAGCCTGGAGTCCAGCTGAGGCTCAGGGCCGGGGCGGCCGGGTGCTGGTGCTATCTCGCGGTTGCCGGCGGGCTCGACCTGCCGCTCGTGCTGGGCTCGGCCTCGACCCATACGCGCACAGGCATCGGCGGCCTCGAAGGGCGCGCGCTTGCGGCCGGCGACAGGCTCGCGACCGGCACGCCGGCCAGGGTGTCGGTCGCGGCGGGGGCGATCCAGGCGCCGCTGCTGGAGCGCCCGGCCGAGACGATCCGTGTCATCCTCGGGCCGCAGGACGATTTCTTCGCCCCCGATCAGATCGCCTCCTTCCTGGCGGGGCCCTGGACGGTTTCGGCGCGCGGCGACCGCATGGCCTGCTTCCTCGAGGGGCCGAAGCTGACCCATCTGCGCAGCTACAACATCACCTCGGACGGCATCGCCATGGGCGCGATTCAGGTGCCCGGCGAAGGACAGCCCATCATCCTGATGGCGGACCGGCAGTCGACCGGCGGCTACCCCAAGATCGCGACCATCATCGGCCCCGACCTCGGTCGCCTGGCGCAGGCCCGGCCGGGCAGCACCCTGTGCTTCCGCAGCGTGTCGCATGCCGAGGCCGTCGCCGCGCGGGCGGAGGAGCAGGCGTTCCTGGCGGGCGCGATTCCGGTCGAGCCGCTGATCCGCACCCGTTTCACCTCCGAGTTCCTGCTCGGACTCAATCTCGTCGACGGCTATGTCGACGCCCATGCGCAGGCATGACCTGACGCGGCATCATCGGGAGTTTCGGATGGATTTCGGCATTTCGGGAAAGACGGCGTTGGTGCTCGGCGCCGGCGGCGGGCTGGGCGGCGCGATCAGCCTTGCGCTGGCCCGCGAGGGCGTGAAGGTCGCGCTCGCCGACATCGACGCCGCGGCGCTGGAGCGGGCGGCGAATGCGATCGAAGCCGTGGGCGGCACCGCCGAGGCCCTGCTCTGGGATCTCGGGGATCTTTCCGTCATCGACGCCAATGTCTCGCGCATCGAGCAGGCGCTCGGCCCGGTCGACATCCTGGTCAACAATACGGGCGGACCGCCGCCGACCCCGGCCTCCGGCCAGCCGAGCGAGCTCTGGGCGAAGCATTTCCAGTCCATGGTGCTGTCGGTGATCGCGCTGACCGATCGGGTCCTGCCCGGTATGCGCGCACGTCAATGGGGCCGCATCGTCACCTCGACCTCGTCCGGCGTCGTCGCGCCGATCCCCAATCTCGGCGTCTCCAACGCGCTCAGGCTCTCGCTGGTCGGCTGGTCGAAGACGCTGGCGCGCGAGGTCGGCCGCGACGGCATCACCAGCAACATCATCCTGCCCGGTCGGATCGCCACGGACCGCATCCGTTTCCTCGACGAGGCCAAGGCCAAGCGCGAGAACCGCAGCGTCGAGGAGGTCTCGGCGGAGAGCACCGGCTCGATCCCGCTCGGCCGCTACGGTCGGCCCGAGGAATATGCCGACACCATCGCCTTCCTGGCGTCCGAGCGGGCCTCCTACCTCACCGGCAGCGTGATCCGCGTCGATGGCGGCCTGATCGCCAGCATCTGATCACCCTTCACCCTTCACCCTTCATCCCATCGCAAAGCAACGAGCGAGCACGACCCCATGTCCAACGACGCCAAGATCATCGAAATCCTGTCGCAGGTCACCACCGCGACCCTGACCACGATCCTGCTCAAGAAGGGCCTGCGCAATGTCTGGCTGCGCGGCACCAAGCCGCTGAAGCCGGGCCAGAAGCGCCTCGTTGGCCGCGCCTTCACCTTGCGCTTCGTACCGGCGCGCGAGGACCTCGCCACGCCGGAATCCTGGTCCTCGCCGAGATCGACCCGCGCCGCCATCGAGGCGATGCCGGAAGGCTGCATCGCCGTCGTCGATGCGATGGGCGTGACCGATGCCGGCATCTTCGGCGACATCCTCTGCGCGCGCATGGCCAAGAAGGGCGTCGCCGCGCTGATCACGGACGGCGTGGTGCGCGACGTTGCCGGCGTGCTCGGCACGGGGCTGCCGGTCTGGTGCCAGGGGGCCGCGGCGCCGCCTTCCGTGGCCGGGCTGACCTTCGTGAACTGGCAGGAGCCGATCGCCTGCGGCGGCGTCGCCGTCTATCCGGATGATCTGATCGTGGTCGACGATGACGGCGCCGTGCTGATTCCGGCCGCGCTGGTCGACGCGGTGGTCGAGCTCGCCCCGGAGCAGGAGCGGCTCGAGGGTTGGATCATGAGCGAGGTCGAGAAGGGCGCGGTCCTGCCCGGCCTCTATCCGCCCAATGCCGAGAACAAGGCGCGCTACGAGGCGACCAAGAAGGGCTGAGCCCGGCATTGGGGGCTGCGATGGCGGCGGTCATGCCGCCATCGGCGACATGAGGGCGGGGGATAGAGATGGCGGCATTGCAGGGGCGCGTGACACTTCAGGCGAGGATCGCCGCCGGATTCCTGTTCGTTCTGGCGATGTCCGCCGTGCTGGGCTGGTTCGCCATTGCCTCGGCCCGCGATTCGCTGGCGCTGTTCCAGCGCTACCGCTCGGTCACCACCGCCGCGGCGGGGCTTGCCGCAGCGCAGGCCAGCTTCGGCGATGCGCGCCTTGCCGGCGAGGCGTTCGGCCTCTCGCTCGACCCGAGCAAGCTGGACGAAGCCGAAACGGCGGCGAAGGCCAGCCTCGCCAGCATCGCGGTGGCGAAGGCTGCGGCCGACATCGGCGGCGTCGCGGCCCTGGTCGGCACGCTGGATGAGGGGCTCGGCAGCTATATCGCGCAGATCGCGATCCTGAAGGGCGCCGGCCTCCAATCCGAAGCGGCCCAGGCGCTGCTCAAGATTGGCGAAGACAGCTCCGCCGCGATCAAGCACTCGGCCGCGGCGTTGGAGCAGCGCGCTGCCATCGTCGGGCCGGAGATGGAAAGCACCATGGCCGGCGCGGCCAGCCGCGCACTGATCCTCGTCTCCGTCGTCATCCTCATCGGCTGCGCGGTCTCGTTCGGCATCGGCCGCTCGATCGCGCGGCCGGTGCGCCAGATCACCCAGGCGATGGGCGAGATCTCCGAGGGCCGCCTCGACGCGACGATCCCGGCGCAGCAGCGCAAGGACGAGATCGGCGAGATGGCGGCGGCGCTGTCGGTGTTCCGCGACAATCTCGTGCGCGTCCGCGCTCTCGAAACCCAGGAGCGCGCCGCCGCCGCCGAGAGATCGGCCCGCGCGGAATCGATGATCGCCATCGTCAACGATGTCGGCGCCGTCGTCGCCGCCGCCGCGGCCGGCGATTTCAGCGCCCGGCTCAGGATCGAGCATGCCGATGCCGAGATGCAGAAGCTCGTCAGCGGCATCAACGAGATCAACGCCGTCGTCGACCGCGTGGTGTCCGAATTCTCCGAGGCGCTGGCCGCCATCGCCAAGGGCGACCTGACGCGCTCTGTCGCGACCCGCCATCAGGGCCGTTTCGCCGAACTCGACCGCTCGGTCGACGACATGGTCGCACGCCTGTCGCAGGTGCTCTCCGGCATCCAGTCCTCGACCGCGCAGGTCTCTTCGGCCGCGCGCGACATTCATGCGGGAGCCGATGAGCTCTCGCGGCGCGCCGAGGAGCAGGCCGCTTCGCTCGAAGAGACCGCCGCGACCACCGAGGAGCTGGCGGCCTCCGTGAAGATCAGCGCGAATTTCGCCGCGACGGTCGCGCTCGCCGCCGGCGATGCCGCCAATGTCGCGGCCCAGGGCGGCACGATCGTGCGCGATGCGGTCCAGGCGATGGAGCGCATCGAGCAGGCCAGCGCGGAGATCGCCAAGATCAGCCGCGTGATCGACGACATCGCCTTCCAGACCAATCTCTTGGCGCTCAACGCCGCCGTGGAGGCGGCCCGCGCCGGCGATGCCGGCAAGGGTTTTGCCGTCGTCGCCTCGGAGGTGCGCACCCTGGCCCAGCGCTCCGGCACGGCCTCCCAGGATATCGGGCGCCTGATCGCGACGGCGACGCAGGAGGTCGGGCAGGGGGCGCAGCTGGTGCGCTCGGCCGGGACGACCTTCGAGCAGATCGTCGCGGCCTCGAAGCAGGTTGCCGACACCGTCTCCGAAATCTCGACCGCGTCGCACGAGCAGGCGCACGGCATCGAGGAGATGAATCAGGCGGTCACCCATCTGGACGGCATCACCCAGCAGAACGTCGCGCTCTCCGAGAAGAACGCGGCCGCCGCCGCCGTCCTGGCGGACGAGACGCGTCGCCTCGACACGCTGATCGCGACGTTCACGATCGGCAGCGGCTCTGCGGCGGTCATGCCGCCGCGCCTCGCCCTGGTCCGTTCCGCGACGCCCGGCGCTTAAAACAACAAAGGACTGCCTTCGATGAGCCTGCTTTCCTCCAAGCTGAAGGCCGTAAGGCCTTCGCCGACCATCGCCATCACCCGCACTGCGGCGGAGCTGCGCCGCCAGGGCAAGGACATCATCGGCCTGTCGCAGGGCGAGCCCGATTTCGACACGCCGGACCATATCAAGGCCGCCGCCAAGGCCGCGATCGACAAGGGCGCGACGAAGTACACCGATGTCGACGGCACGCCCGAGCTCAAGGCGGCCGTTGCCGCCAAGTTCAGGCGCGAGAACGGGCTGAACTACGACGCGTCGATGGTCAGCGTCGGCACGGGCGGCAAGCAGGTGATCTACAATGCGTTGTGCGCGACGCTCGATGCCGGCGACGAGGTGGTCGTTCCCGCGCCCTATTGGGTGTCCTATCCGGATATGGTGCGGCTGGCAGGCGGGACGCCGGTCATCCCGCTGTGCCTCGAGGCCAGCGGCTTCAAGCTCACCCCCGCCATCCTGCGCGCAGCATTGAGCCAGCGGACGAAATGGCTGATCCTGAACTCGCCAAGCAACCCGACCGGGGCGGGCTATTCTGCCGCCGAGCTGAAGGGACTGGCGGAGGTTCTCCTCGACTTTCCCGCCGTGCATGTCCTGACCGACGACATGTATGAGCACCTACGCTACGATGGCTGGCAGTTCGCCACCATCGCCGCTGTCGAGCCCCGCCTGTTTTCGCGCACGCTCACGGTCAATGGCGTCTCCAAATCCTATGCCATGACCGGCTGGCGCATCGGCTTCGCCGGAGGACCGTCAGAACTCATCAAGGCGATGGCGACGCTGCAATCGCAGAGCACGACCAATCCGAGCTCGGTCTCGCAGGCGGCGGCCGTGGCGGCGCTCACCGGACCGCTCGATTTCCTGGCCGAACGCAACGCCGTCTTTCAGACACGCCGCGATCTCTGCCTGGAGGCCTTCTCACGTATCGAGGGGCTGAGTTGCGCGACGCCGGAAGGCGCGTTCTACCTCTACCCGTCCTGCGCCGGGCTGATTGGCCGCAAGCGTCCCGATGGGCGGGTGATCGCCAACGACGCCGACTTCGTGGACTATCTGCTCTCAGACGCCAATGTCGCGGCCGTGCCCGGCGTCGCCTTCGGGCTGGAGCCCTATTTCAGGATTTCCTTCGCGACCGGGACGGACCGACTGCACGCGGCCTGCGCGCGCATCGCGGCGGCCTGCGCTGCTCTGAAGGCTTAGCGGCATGAACCCGCCGGCCGCAGCTGCCGGCGACATGCGCACCGGCGTGGATATCCGGCTCAGCCTGCTCTCAGGGATGTGGCCTGACGACGACGCTTAACGTTCGCTTCGACTGCTAAGCGTTGTTGCCGAGAAGGCTCCCTCGATCAGGGGGATCATCGAGAGGATCCAGGCAAGGATGCCGTAGAGCAAGCCATTAACCCGTCGGCCAGGGCGCGGCGCGGGTGCCGAACGGATCGATGAAGCTAAATCTGTCATGCGTTGTACAGGGTCGCCGGGGCGACGCCGGAGGTGCAGGCGCCTGTCGCGTCGCCTCCACGTCTTCGCGGACTGGGTCGAACACCTCTTAAGCTAGAGCTCGTGGCGGGACGTGCCCCGGCTGCTGCAGTGCATCAACCTCTGGGATGATAGGTTCATTCCCGATCTGGTGATTAGTCTCGGGTATCGGCTGCAGCTCGAAACGAACTTTCGCACCGTGACTGCCGCCTAAGAAAAAGGGGACAATCATGAAGATCAGCGTCAAATGGTTATTCGCAGCGATGATGGGGCTGTCGGCAGGGATAACGGCGGCCCAGGCTGACGAGCTCAAGGTCGGCATCGAGTGCACGTCATTCCCGTTCAATTATCGCGATTCGACCGGGGCCTATGCCGGTTACGACGTCGACGTCGCCAACGAGATCGGCAAGCGCCTCGGCGACAAGATCGAGTTCGTCTGCCAGAAATGGGACGGCATGATCCCGGCGATCCTCGCCAACAAATTCGATCTCATCGTGGCCTCGATGGGCATCACCGAGGAGCGCCAGAAGAAGCTCGATTTTTCGCGCCCGTATCGCATCTCGGTCGGTCGCTTCGTCGCTCCCACGGGCGCCAAGCTCGCCTTGTTCAACCCGGACGGGTCGCTCAATCCGGAAGGCTTCAAGTCGATCAAGGTCGGCCTGCAGCGTTCGACCACCTATGACGACTGGCTGAAGGCCAAGATGCCGAGCGCCAACGTCATGCGTTACGACACCGTCGAAGCGCTGTTCCTCGACATCAAGGCCGGGCGCGTCGACACCATCATGACGAACCCGATGAAGGCGCATGACGCCTTCCTCAGCAAGCCGGACGGCGCGGGCTTCGGCTTCGTCGGGCCTGAAGTCTCCGACGACAAGCTGTTCGGCGCCGGTGCCGGCGTCGGCCTGCGCAAAGGCAACGAAGCGCTGCTCGCCAAGGTCGACAAGGCGATCGCCGCGATGACCGAGGACGGCACGCTGGATACGTTCAGCAAGAAGTACTTCCCGTTCCCGATCTATCCGCGCGACTGGAAGCCCGCCTCGACCAATTGAGACGATCCTCGCCACGGCAAGCTGGGCCTTTCGGCTCCCGGCCTGCTGTGGCGGCCGCTCGCCTGCCGAGCATCCCAAGCCCCCGCCACCCGAGAGGATCACCATGTTCGAGGAGCTCTGGCGCTGGAGCGGGGCCTTCATGCAAGGCACATTGGTCATCCTCCTCGTCTTCCTGGTCTCGCTCGTCCTGACCGTGATCTGGGGGCTGCTGGGGGCAAGCGCCAAGCTGTCGGGCAACCGCGCCGCGAAGGCCGCCGCCAATGCCTACACGGTGGTTTTCCGCGGCACGCCGGAATTCCTCTTGCTGTTGCTGATCTATTTCGGCTCGGCTGTGACCCTGACGGCGCTGGTAAAGCTCGTCTGGCCGCAGACCCGCTTTGTCGATCTCTCGCCCTTCTGGGCCGGCGCCTTCGCCATCAGCCTGATCGTCGGAGCGGCCGCCACCGAGACCTTCCGCGGCGCCTTTCTCGGCGTGGATCGCGGGCAAGTCGAGGCCGCGCAGGCGCTGGGTCTCAGACGCTTGCAGGTCTTCTTCCTGATCCGCCTGCCGCAGATGTGGCGCCTCGCCTTGCCGAGCTTCGGCAATCACATGAACTCGCTGGTCAAGGACACGGCCCTGATCTCGGTGATCGGTCTGCAGGAAATCATGTTTACCGCCGACATGGCCGCCTCGACCAACTCCATGCCCTTCGCCATGTATTTCGCGGTCGCGCTGATCTATCTCGGCTTCACGACGATCATCACCCTGGGTACTGGTCATCTTGAGCGCCGGGCCAACCATTTCATGACGGTCTCGCGATGAGCTTCGACATCGCGCTCATGCTGACGAGTTTCCCGCAGCTGCTGGCGGGGCTCGGAATGACCCTTCAGCTGCTCGGCATCTCGCTGGTCTCCGGCCTCGTGATCGCCATCGTCACGAGCTGGGCGCGAACCACGCGCTTTCTGCGCTGGCCGGCCGAGGCTTATGTCTATTTCTTCCGCGGCACGCCGCTGCTGGTGCAGCTCTTCGTGATCTATTTCGGCTTGCCGCAGGCAGAGTTCGTGCGCAGCGGGCCGTGGTGGCCGTTCCTGCGCGAGCCGTTCTGGTGCATGTGCCTGGCGCTGTCGCTGAACAACGGCGCCTATGTCGCCGAGATCATCCGCGGCGGCATGCTGGGCATCGGCAAGGGGCTGAAGGAGGCGTCATGGGCGCTGGGCCTGAGCCGCTTCCACCATCTGCGCCTGGTCACGGTGCCGATCGTCACCCGTCTTTGTCTTCCGACCTATGGCAACGAGGTCGTCAGCCTGATGAAATCGACCGCGCTCGCCAGCACGGTCACGCTGCTCGATGTCACGGGTGTCGCCCGCTCTATCGTCGCCGAGACCTTCGCCCCCTACGAGATCTTCATCGCGGCCGCGCTGATCTATCTGGCCCTGACCTTCCTGATGCAGACGCTGGTCTCGTGCCTGGAGGCGCGGCTGGGTCGTTATGCGCAGCGGTGACCGCCTTTCGCCCAGCGAGATCGTCCATGTCAGCCCAAGCCCACCCTGCCGACTTCCTGCCCTTCGCCCACCGCCTCGCCGATTGCAGCGGCGCGATCCTGCGACGTGTCGCGGGCGAGAACCGCGCTTTCGACACCAAGGGCGACGCCAGTCCGGTGACGGCGATCGATCGCGAGATCGAGACGGCCCTGCGCGCGGCGATCGCAGCCGAGTATCCCGAGCACGGCATTCTCGGCGAGGAATTCGCGCCCACGAATCTCGACAGCGAGTGGGTCTGGGTTCTGGATCCGATCGACGGAACCAAGCAATTCATCGCCGGAATTCCGCTCTACGGGACGCTGATCGCGCTCACGCGAAACGGCATGCCCGTGCTCGGCATCATCGACCATCCCATGACCGGCGAGCGCTGGAGTGCCGCCGACGGCAGTCCCGCGCTGCGCAACGGCGTGGTCGTGACGACCGCCAAGCGCAGCACCCTGTCAGGGAGCCTGCTGTTCACCTCCAGCCCCGAGCCCTATGACGACAGGGAGCGTCGCGGGGTGGCGGCCGTGCGATCGGGTGTCGCCTGGTGCGTCTATGGCGCGGGCTGCTATGGCTATGCCCGGCTCGCCAGCGGTGCGCTCCATATCGGCATCGAGGGCGGGCATGATCCGTTCGACTATTGCGCGCTTGTCCCGATCATCCGTGCGGCGGGCGGCGCGATCAGCGACTGGGAGGGCAGACCGCTTGGGCTGACCTCCGGCACGCGTTTCGTCGCCTGCGCGACCCCGACGCTGCACGAGGAGGTTCTGGCCACCATGGCGCGGGCGATGGTGGCCTGAACAGCGAGCCGTCGGGCTCTCAGGCCGCGGCGACGAGGCCGGGGGCCGTCTCCCGGATGGCGGCCGAGATGGCAGCCAGGCCGCCGCGCAGTTCCTCTTCGAGCGGCCACAGGAAGCCGATCCGGAAATGGCTGCGCGGCATCTCGAACCAATGACCGGGCCCGACATAGGTGCCGTGCTTCTCCAGCAGAGTCTTGTAGAAAGCGTCGAAGTCGAAATCGGCGCCGACATTCATGCGCGGGAAGCAGACGACGCCGCCCTTGGGCTCGACCCACTCGATGAGCGGATCGTTCTTCGCCCAGTCCCGCATGATGTCGAGCCGGCGGTGCATGACCGGCGAAAGCGCGTCCAGGAAGGCGTCGCGCTTTTCCAGCATCGTGCGCGCGAGCCACTCGTCGACGACGCTGCCGCAGATGCCGATCTGCTCCTTGGCGGCGAGGAAGGTCTCGTAGAGCGCCGGATCGCGCGTGACGATCCAGCCGATGCGGATGCCCGGGATGCCGTACGCCTTGGACAGGGACGAAACGCTGATCACGCTCTTGCTCAGGCTGGCTGCGATCGGCAGCTGCTCGCCATAGGACAGGTCGCGATAGGTCTCATCGACGAGGAGGCGGCAGCCCTTCTCCTCGACGAGCGCGATCAGGCGACGAAGATCGGTTTCCGGCATCAGGGTGCCGGTCGGATTATGCGGGCAGGTGATGCTGACATAGCGTGTATTGGGCCGGATCGCGGCCGCGACGCGTGCGATGTCGAGTGCGAAGCCGTCCTCGAAGGACAGGTCGATATAGCTGATCTCGCAGCCGATTGCCTTGGGGGTCTCGATGTTCGTCGCATAGTTCGGGCGCACAACGACGAGATGGTCCTCGCGCGACAGAAGCGTCGTGGCGATGATGAAAAGCGCGCCGGCTGCGCCGGCCGTGATGAGAATATCGTCAGGCGTCAGCCCCGCGCCCTGTCCCGCGACCAGCTCGCGCAGCCCCGCCTCGCCGCGATGTTCTCCGTAGAACAGCGTCAGGTCCGGGAAGGTGGCGCCGAGCTCGTGCAGGCTCTGGTCGCGGATCGAGCTTTCCGAAAGGTTGAAGCGGATCCGGTCGTAGCCGTACTCCTCCGGCGCTTCCTTCTCGATGACCATGCGTGCATATTTCATGTGCGTCATCCGCTGTGGTTGGCTTGCGTTCGTGCTTGCTTCTTAGTGACAGCGGCTCGATCTCGCCTATCCTCCCAGAGAGGGATAGCGTCGGCAGAGCGGATGGAGACGTATGCGGGATATGAACGACCGTGCGGCCCGGCTCGTAACGGCGATCGACCGAAGCGATTTTCCAGAAGCGCTGGTCAGCCATCTCGGCGAGCGTGTCGCATTCGACGCCGCGACGATCTTCGTGCACCGGCGCGAGCTCGCGCCGATCTACGTCTTCGATAACTTCGTGGGCGGCAAGGCCAAGCAGGGCATCCGCGAATATCTGCAGAAGACCTATGCGCTGAACCCATTCTTCCAGGCGCAACGGAACGGACTGGCCTCGGGCGTCTATCGCATTCGCGATCTCGCGCCCGATATATTCTTCCAAAGCGAGTTCTATAATGACTACCGGATCAAGGTCACGAGCAACGAAGAAATCGGCTATGTGACACGCGATTGGCCGGAAGGTCTGGCTGAGATCGACGTCGCCATCCGGCTCGGGCCAGACGAGACGGTCGAGTTCGCGCTATACCGCTACCGCAGCAACGGCGACTTCAGCGACGCGGACCTCATTGCGATCGAGGACGAGCTGGCCTTCTTGACCGCTTGCTTTGGCAGCTATTGGCGCCGCAATCGAGCCAGCGATGATCTCTCGGAACAGCGGACGAGCTCGGCCGGACCGGCCGCGTTTGGAGAAGGCAAGATCAGCGTGCGTGAGCGCCAAGTGCTGGAGTTCGTCCTTCGCGGATACTCGTCGGAATCGATAGCCGCCCAACTCGGTATTTCGCTGGCGACAGTGAAGACGCACCGCAAGAATGCTTATGAAAAGCTGAACATCTCCACCCAGGCGCAGCTGTTCAGCCTCTACCTCAAGCATTTGGACGCCAATTATTCGATGGAACTGACACCGTCACGTTGACACCTGTGTCGCCCGTCGCGCCGCAGCGGCCGAGTCGAGTGCCGACATGTCGGTTGATGCGATCCGCCTCATTCGGCATCCGGAAGGCTCCAATCCGCGATGAAGCGATCATGGCTCGTCCCTCGACGGTGTCCACAGACGCGCCCGATCCTGACAGCTTTGGCGCGCCTGGCGCCTTAGCATCCGCTCTGGTCCGAAAGCGGGTGGCGCGCTCCCGCTGTCGCAGGCAAAATCGCTCATCTTCGGAGGAACACCATGGCGAACGCGGCGGGAGCGATCCATATCGGCATTGGCGGCTGGGTCTTCGAGCCCTGGCGCGGGGCTTTCTACCCGGACGGCCTGCCGCAGAAGCGCGAACTCGAATATGCCGCGAGCAAGCTGACTTCCATCGAGATCAACGGCACCTATTACGGCTCGCAGAAGCCGGAGAGCTTCGCCAAATGGCGCGAGGAGACGCCTGACGATTTCGTCTTCGCGCTCAAGGGCTCGCGCTTCTGCACGAACCGGCGCGTCCTGGCCGAGGCCGGCCCTTCGGTCGAGAAATTCCTGACCAGCGGGCTGACCGAACTCAGGCACAAGCTCGGCCCGATCAACTGGCAGTTCATGCCGACGAAGAAATTCGATCGTGAAGATTTCGAAGCCTTCCTCAAGCTGCTGCCCAAGGAACTGGACGGTATCAGGCTGCGTCATGCGGTCGAGGTCCGGCATGACAGCTTCCGGACGCCTGACTTCATCGCGCTGCTGCGCGAATACGGCGTCGCTGCGATCACCTCCGCCGATGCCGACTACACTCAGATCGCCGACGTGACCGCGCCTTTCGTCTATGCGCGAATCATGGGGACGAAGGAGGCCGAGCCGAAAGGCTATTCAGATGCAGGCCTCGCGCGTTGGGCGAAGGCCGCGAAGGTCTGGGCGGAAGGCGGCGTGCCGGAGGGGCTGGAAACCATTGGGCCAGCGGCGAAGGCCGAGAAGCGCGACGTGTTTCTTTATGTGATCAGCGGCGACAAGGTGCGCAATCCGGCCGCCGCGATGGAGCTGATCGCGCGGACCAAGGGCTGAGTTCTACTCTGCCGCTGCCGCCTGCGCCGCTTCCTGGCAGACATCGACCCATTCGGCCTGCGTCAGCTCGGCCATGCGCTGTGGTGTGATGCGCAGCGCGCTATGGGTCGAGCCTGCTGCCGGCACGACGATGTCGAAGGCCTTGAGCGAGATGTCGCAATAGACCTTGAGCGGCGTGGCGAGCCCGAAGGGGCAGACGCCGCCGACGGGATGGCCGGTCAGCGCCTCGACCTCGTCCTGGCCGAGCATGCGCGGCTTGCCGCCGAGCGCGGCCTTGGCCTTGCGGTTGTCGAGTCTTGCATCGCCGCGGGTGACGACCAGCATCACCTCGTCGCCGATGCGCAAGGAGAGCGTCTTGGCGATCTGGCCGGGCTCGACGCCATGGGCCGCCGCGGCAAGCGGGACGGTCGCGCTGCTCTCAGGCGTCACGATGACGGCGATGTCGGGAGCGTGCTTGGCGAAGAAGGCGCGGACGGATTCGAGGCTCATCGGGCAATTCGCGAGGTCAGCCACAGGATCAGCAAGCTGGCGATGGCCGGCACGCCGAAGACGATGAGGAAGATCGGCGCTTCCTCCATCACGGTATAGCCTGCCCGAGCGATGCCGATCCAGAGATTGATCAGCGCACCTGCGAACCAGAGCGGCAGGAACAGCTTCACCGCGAAGGGAATCGGCCTCCCCGCCGAGATCGAAAGGCGCGGCGCCAGGACGAGCAGGATGCCGAGCAGCGCGAAGCCGATGCCGATGACCTTGATGGTATGCATAGGTCAGGCTTCCTTCGCCCGCAGCGAGATCGCTTCCCAGGCCGCAACCAGGACCAGGATCGCGGTCGCGGACAGGCTGAACCCGAGCGGCGGCAGCACGGTCCAGGCCGGGGTGAGCACCGCGAGCAGGCCGAGGCCGACGAGATGGGAGAGGGGATACCAGCCGGCCGTGATCCGTTTGAACAGCAGGTTGCCGAGCAGATAGAAGGCCGGGCCGGCGAGTACTGCGATCGCCGTTCTGCCGTCGGTATGGCCGGTGGGATGCGCGATCACCAGTTCGTCGCCGACGGCAACGAGGATGATACCGGCGACCAGCAGGACGTGGAGATAGGTATAGGCAATCCGCGCGATCCGGCCGGGGTCTTCCGAATGGGCGATATGCTGGCTCGCCCGCTCGGCGCCGATATGGAAATAGACCCACCACATCGCGACCGTGCTCAGGAAGGCATTGAGGAAGGCGGTGAGATTGACGGCTGTTGGCGGCAGTTTTGCTGCGGTCGCGCCGGTCATGATCACGGATTCACCGAGCGCGATGATGATGAAGAGGGCGCAGCGCTCGGCGAGATGCCCGCCTTCGACATTCCAGTCGCTGGTCAGCGAGCGGCCGAGGCCAAGCACCCGGAAGCCGGCGGCGGGGCCGACATATTCGATGCCGAGCGCGATCAGCCAGAGCCCGAAGCGCAACGGGCCTTCGCTCAAGCCGCCGGCGATCCAGAAGATGCCCGAGCAGACCAGCCAGATCGTGATGCGCTGGAAGTTGCGGTAGTTCGCGGGCGAGGCGTCCCTGAGGCTCACCATCGTGAAGACCGAGCGGACGAGCTGGGCCGTGACATAGGCGCCGGCGAAGGCGAGGCCGGTCGCGCCGAAGGCCTCGGGCAGCGCGCAGGACATCACCAGCCCGAGGAACATCAGGACGAAGAGCAGGATCCGGACTGGCGACCGTTCGGGGTCGAGCCAGTTCGTCACCCAACTCGTATAGATCCAGATCCACCAGACGGCACCGAGCAGGAAGGCAGCCTGGGCCAGCCCGAGCACGCTGAAATGCTCGAGCAGCGTGTGCGAGATCTGCGTGATCGCGAAGACGAAGACGAGGTCGAAGAAGAGCTCGACGTAGGAGACTCGCGCATGCTGGTGTTCGACGCGCTCCCTGAGCAGCGCGCCGGGCTTGGGATTTCGCGTCATCTCATGCCTCGCCCAACCGTCGATCCCAAGCGCGTCGTCATCCCGGACAAGCCGCGCGAGCGGCGCCGATCCGGGATCCATGCCGGAGCGCTTCCGAGAGAGGTTCAGGCCTGGATCCCGGGTCTGCGCTTCGCTTCGCCCGGGATGACAGCGCTAAATTCTGGAAGGCCTCGACCGGGGTAGCCTGTCCTGCGGCCCGCCCCGCCGTCAATGGCGGAAGTGGCGGTGTCCGGTGAAGACCATGGCGAGGCCGGCTTCGTCCGCCGCCTGGATGACGAGGTCGTCACGCATCGAGCCGCCGGGCTGGATCACCGCCGTGGCGCCGGCTTCTGCCGCCGCGAGCAGGCCGTCGGCGAAGGGGAAGAAGGCGTCGGAGGCGACGACCGAACCCTTGGCGAGGCTCTCGGGCAGGCCGGCGGCCTTCGCTGCCTCGGCCGCCTTCCAGGCGGCGATGCGCGAGGAATCGACGCGGCTCATCTGGCCGGCGCCGATGCCGACGGTGGCGAGGTCCTTGGCATAGACGATCGCGTTCGACTTGACGTGCTTGGCGACGCGGAAGGCGAAGCGCAGATCGGCGAGCTCGCGCTCGCTCGGCTGGCGCTTGGTCACGACCTTGAGCTCCATGTCGTCGACGACGGCATTGTCGCGCGACTGGGCGAGGAAGCCGCCAGCGACGGTGCGCAGGGACAGGCCCGGCGCGCGCACATCCGGCAGGCCGCCGGTCAGCAGCAGGCGCAGGTTCTTCTTGGCGGCGATCAGGGCGATCGCCTCCTCGTCGGCATCGGGCGCGATGATGACCTCGGTGAAGACCTCGACGATCTTCTTCGCGGCCTCGGCGTCGAGCCTGCGGTTCAGCGCGACGATGCCGCCGAAGGCGGAGACGGGGTCGCAGCGCAAGGCGAGCTCATAGGCCTCGATCAGCGAGCCGCCGGCCGCGACGCCGCAAGGGTTGGCGTGCTTGACGATGACGCAGGCGGCCGAAGCCGCGGGATCGAACTCGGCGACGCATTCGAAGGCGGCGTCGGTGTCGTTGATGTTGTTGTAGGAGAGCTGCTTGCCCTGGACCTGGCGTGCGGTCGAGACGCCCGGGCGGTTCTCCGGCGTGCGGTAGAAGGCCGCCCATTGATGCGGGTTCTCGCCATAGCGCATGGTCTCGGCGAGCGCGCCGCCGAGCGCGCGGAAGGCCGGGCCGGTGTCGCCCAGCTCATTGGCGAACCAGTTCGAGATCGCCGCGTCATAGGCCGCGGTGCGGGCATAGGCCTTCTGGGCGAGCTTGCGGCGCAAGGTCAGCGTGGTCGCGCCCTTCTGCGCCTCGAGATCGGCGAGGACGGAGGGGTAATCGGCCGCCTCGACCACGACGGCGACGTCGTGATGGTTCTTGGCGGCGGCGCGGATCATCGCGGGGCCGCCGATATCGATGTTCTCGATGCAGTCGTCATAGGCCTTGCCAGCCGCGACCGTCGCCTCGAAGGGGTAGAGGTTCACGACGAGCAGGTCGATCGGCTGGATGCCGTGGCCGATCATCGAGGCCTGGTGCTCGGGATGCGAGCGGATGGCGAGCAGGCCGCCATGGACCTTGGGATGCAGCGTCTTGACCCGGCCGTCCATCATCTCGGGAAAGCCGGTGAGATCGGAGACGTCGCTGACGGGCAGCCCGGCCTCGGCGATGGCCTTGGCGGTGCCGCCGGTCGAGACCAGCGCGATGCCGAGCTTGTGGAGGGCGCGCGCGAAATCGATCAGGCCCGTCTTGTCGGAAACGGAAAGGAGCGCGCGTTCGACGCGGCGAAGCTCATTCGGCATCGGGATCAGGTCCGGCTGTAATGACAGGAGCAGGCAGTCGACTGTTTGGACAGACGCGCGCGAGCTATCATGCTGCGCCGCGAAAGGCAAAAAATGCCGTCCGGGACGTCACGCTTCGGGATCGGGATCGATCAGGGTTCCCTGTCGCTCGGCCAGGGCCGCGGCGAGCGTCTGGCCGGCGCGGGGATTGGCGGCGCTGATGCGGCTGAGCCGCCAGGCGATCCGTGGCGTCGCGACAGCATCGAAGGGGATGACGAGCTGCTCGGTCTTGCGGCGGCCATCGGCGGCGGCGAGGAAGAGGCTTTCCTCGATCGCGATGGTCAGGCCGCCGGCCTCGAAGCTCCAGACCTCGCCTGAAGCCAGCGCGAGCAGGGCGCCGGTGCCCTCGCGGACAAGGCTGGCGCGGACATGCGGATGCAGATGGAAGCGGGCCGCGGCGGGCAGGGCCGTCTGCGTGCCGGTGAGGGCCACCTCATCCTCGCCGCCCAGCGAGGCACCGTCGCGGGCGAGCAGCAGGCGGCGGGTATGGGTCGCGCCGATGCGGCGATAGCCGTCATGGCTGGCGACCCATTCCGGCCCATCCGCGCCGTCCTGCCGGGCGACGCGGACATCGGCCGGACCGGAGACGACCCGCATCTCGCCGAGCACCATGCCGAAATTCGCGCTGGAGCGATCGTCGAGCACGAGGGTCGAATGGGCGGCGGTGCTGCGCGCCGCCAGCCGAAGCTCGAGCGGGCCGAAGCGGCTCGCGCCGCAATTGACGATGATGCGTTGCGCGCCGCTGGAGAATTCGAAGGCGAGGCAGCCGGCATGGGCCTCGGTGGAATAGCCACCGCGCGGCGGCGCCCCGGCATCGACGATCACGACGCTGCGCTCGGCGGAGAGCCGGCTGTAGCCGGAATAGGCGGCATGCTCGGTCGGGCGCCCGCGCGCGTCGTCATAGGCGGCAAGCGTCGCCATCAGGTCCGGCGGGGTCGTGCCCATACCGTTGAACAGGGCCAGCGCGCCGTCGCCGTGCCGGAACAGGCGCAGATGCGGCATCATCCGCTCGATCGCGGTCAGCAGGCCGCGCGGCGGCTCCAGCCCACGGGCGGCGAAGGTTTCCCGCAGCGGCAGGAGGTCGAGCAGGAAGTCGATCAGCAGGCGCGGATTGCGCGAGAGATGGCCGCCATCGGGCAGGATCTGGTCGTCGAGCTCGTCGGAGAGCAAGGTCTCCGCCCGCTTGCGGCGGGCATCCTGACCGTCCAGGCAGATGGCGGCGAGGGTGATGGCGATCAGCCCGTTGATCCGGTCGGCCCCCTCGACCGCGCCGGCGAGCGCGAGGCTGACCCGGTCGGTCAGCCGCGAGACATGGCGCAGGAAGCGCTCGTAGAAGGCGTGATCGGCGCCTTCCAGCAGGAGCGGCGAGTGGGAGAGCAGGGAAATCAGCCGGCGCGCGGCCACGGCGGGCCGGCGCGCGATATCGTTGCGGTCGCGGCGCCGGGCAATGAAATCCTCGACCAGGCTGCGGGCATTGGCGCGGGCGATGGCGGTGTCAGCGGCACGCATATGGCGCAGCCAGCCGAAGCCGTAGAGTGCCTCGGCCCAGGCCTCGGTCGGCGGCGCGATGTCGAAGGGCGATTCGCCGTGTGTGCGGACGGTGCGGCCGGCGAAGGCGTAATAGCCCGCGTAGAAATCGCCGGCCGTGGTCGGGTCGGCCGTGCGCAGGTCGTGCGGGGCGAAGAGCAGGCGGGAGGAGGGCTTGCGACCGAAGGGCCAGAGCCTGCGCGTCGCGCCGACGAGCTGGCCACGGGTGCGCCGCGCCGCCCGTCCGATCGCGGCCTGGGCCAATCCCCGACGCTCAGACCAGGCGCTCAAATCCCCCGAAAGCTCCGTTCCCGGCGCAGCTCGAGGCCGCGCAGACCATGCCGGAAGAGGCGCGGCGTCCCCACCGCGCGAATCCCGCTTCCGTCATAGCCTGATCAGGCGACTTGCGTAAAATCCCGCCCATCCCGACAGGCGGGGCGTTTCCCCGGGCAAATGCTGCGGCAAGGTGCGGATATCGCCGTTTGCGTCGATGACGGCGTCCAAACCGCCGATTTCGGCAGGGCTCGCTCCGGCGCGACGAAACTGGGGATGACGCGTAAGGAAGGCCGAAATCTGCGCCTCGCCCTCCTCCGGCTCCAGCGAGCAGGTGCAGTAGACGAGCTGGCCGCCCGGTTTGGTCAGGGCGGCGGCGGCATCGAGGAGCTTGGCCTGCAGGGCGACGAGCCGGTCGCGATCCTCCTCCGACTTGGTCCAGGCGACGTCGGGATGGCGGCGGATCGTGCCGGTGGCGCTGCAGGGCGCGTCGAGCAGGACGGCATCGAAGGGTTCCGCCTGCCAGCTCGTCGCATCGGCCGTCACGATCTCGGCCGTGAGGCCGAGGCGCTCGAGATTGGCCTTGAGACGGCGCAGGCGCGGCCCGGAGCGGTCGAGCGCCGTGACTTCGGCGCCGGCCGCCGCGATCTGGGCCGTCTTCCCGCCCGGCGCGGCGCAGAGATCGGCGATGCGCTCGCCCGGTGCCGGCGAGATCAGCTTCACCGGCAGAGCGGCAGCGGCGTCCTGCACCCACCAGGCGCCTTCCTGATATCCCGGCAAGGTCGCGATGGCCTGCCGCTCGCGCAGGCGGATCGAGCCTGTCGGCAGCAGGATGCCGCCGAGCTTCTCGGCCCAAACAGCCGGATCGGCCTTGGCGGTGACGTCGAGCGGCGGCTCCTCGCGATGGCTCAAGGCGATCGCGGTGGCGGCCTCCTCGCCATAGGCGGCGCGCCAGCTCGCGGCGAGCCAATCCGGCGTGTCGCGGAAGGGGGTGGCCTCGGCATCCGCGAGGATCGCGTCGCGCTCGCGCACGACACGGCGCAGCAGGGCGTTGCCGAGCGCGGTGTAGCGGGCCGAGCGCGGATCCTCGTGCAGATGGCGGATGGCGAGGTCGACGGCGGCATGGTCGGGCACGTCGAGGAAGAGGATCTGGGCCGCGGCCGCGGCCAGGATCGGCTCGAACAGGCCGGAATGACGCGGGCTGCCGCGTTCCAGCCGCTCGTTGATGGCGTGCTGGATGGTGCCGAGCCGGCGGAAGGCGGTGACCGCGATGGCGCGGGCAAGCCCGGCATCGGCAGCGTCGAGCCCGGACTCCGGGACGAGGCGATCCAGCGTCTCGTCGAGTGCGACGCGGGCGCGCAGCACCTCGTCGATCACGGTCGCGGCGAGCCGACGCGCCGGCAGGCCCGGCGCGTCGGATTCGGGAGCGGCCGAGGGCTGCGGCCCGCGGCGGGGTGGGATGCGATCGGCCATGTCTCAGCCCCAGGGGCCGGGCTGGCGCGGCGCGGAACCCCAGGGGCTGCCGGAGGCCTGGCCGGTGAAGCTCGGCGCCGCCGGGGCGCGGCCGAGGCCCATGGCGCGGGCCTGCTCCATCAGCGCGGCGATGCGATTGCCGGTGTCGGGATGGGTCGAGAAGAGATTATCCATGCCGCCGCCGGTCAAGGGATTGATGATGAACATGTGCGCCGTAGCAGGCCTGGCCTCGGCTGTCTCGCTGGGAATGTGCTGGACGCCGGCCGCGATCTTGGCGAGCGCGTCGGCGAGCCAGATGGGATTGCCGGCGATTTCGCCGCCGAGGCGGTCCGCCTCGTATTCGCGCGAGCGCGAGATCGCCATCTGGATCAGCGCCGCCGCCATCGGGGCGAGGATCGAGAGCAGGATCTGGACGATGACATTCGGGCGGTTGTCGCGCGAGCCGAAGAACATGCCGAAGGTGACGAGCGAAGAGATCGCACCGGCGAAGGTCGCGGTGATCGTCATGGTCAGCGTGTCGTGGTTCTTGATATGCGCGAGCTCATGCGCCATCACGCCGGCCAGTTCCTCATAGGTCAGCGTGCGCAGGATGCCGGTCGTTGCCGCGACGGCCGCGTTCTCGGGATTGCGGCCGGTGGCGAAGGCGTTGGGCTGGTCCTCCTGGATCAGATAGACCCGCGGCATCGGCATGTTGGCGCGGGCGGCGAGGTCGCGGACCATGCCATAGAGTTCGGGCGCGCTGCGCTTATCGACCTCCTGGGCATGATGGGCGGCAAGCGCCAGCCGGTCGGAATTCCAGTAACTGAAGAGATTGGTGCCGGCGGCGAAGATCAGCGCGATCAGCATGCCGCTGCTCCCGCCCAGCAGGTAGCCGACGCTGAGAAACAGCGCGGTCAAACCCGCCATCAGCATGCCGGTCCTGACGTAGTTCATCGTATCCCCTTCGCTGGTGGGCATGGAAAAGGGCGGATTACCCTCGCGAATGCCGGTTTCCTGCCCTATGTGGTGGGTATCGGCCCGATCCTGCAAGTCCGGGCCAAGAGCATTTTCGAGCGAAGTGGACGCCGGTTCGCGTGACGAAAATGCGAAAAGGCAAGAACGTGGAGATGTTCCGCATGCCGGAAAAAGCCAGCGATGCCACGCCCGCACCTGCCGTGACGGAGAAGGTGCTCTCGCCGGCGGCCAAGCGCGCTCTGGCCGAGGCCGAGGCACGCCGCGCGGCCATCGATGCCCATGCCGCCGAAGTTGCCGGCCAGCGCGAGGTCAACGGGCGCGGTGGGCTTGAGCCGGTGCGCTACGACGACTGGGAGGTGAAGGGCATCGCCAGCGATTTCTGAGACGAAACCGTGAAAGGGAATGTCTGTCGTCTCAATCGGCGCGAAGCTGATAGACGGCGTTGCCGTTCAGGAATGCCGAACCCCGGTTCACCGAGCCGTCCCTCTGAAACATGACGTTCAGGTTTTCCATGAGGCAACTCGTGCCCGAGAAGCTCGCGGTGAGCACCGAGCATTCCCGCGCCGCCTGGCTGTAAAGTGTTTTTCTTGCCTTTTCGGTGGCCGCCAGGTCTCCGGTTTCGCCATCGATCTCAATGCGAAAGTTGACGTTGATTCGTGTGGGCTGCCCGCGTCCGACCGACTGAGCGGCAAGGGGTGAGCTGGGGTTCGGCGTTTGCGCCCAAACGTCGAGATTCTGCACGAGATAGCATGAGGCCGCTATGATGAGCGTGAGAAACAGTTTCGGCTTCATGGCACCTTCCTCTCGAACGCATCTCTTCTAGCAGCGCCGATACGAAAACCTCATGACTTCACGGCGTTATGGTTTATGTCGGGTCCGTTTGCAGGTGGCGGCGATTGCCAACTGCTTTCGGCTGCCAGAGGGAGGCAGCCAATAGGAGCCGATCATGACGAACGATGACAAGCGGCTCGCCGCCCTGCGCCGCCTTCTGGCGGAGGCGCATGACAAGCTCGGGCTGAAGCTCGGCTTCCGGCTTTGGGACGGCAGTTCGGTGCCCGCCTCCTGGCCTGCCGACGGGCTCGCCATCGCCATCGCCGATGCCGGCGTTCCGGCCGCCCTGATCCGCAAGCCCAAGCTCGACACGCTCCTCAACCTGCATGTCACCGACCGCATCTCGATCCGGAACGGCTCGATCTTCGATCTCGCGGCGGCCCGGCCTGACGGCAAGGTCGGCAGGCTCGCGCGCAACATCCCGAAGAGCGCGATCTTCGACGTCGCCAGACGCTTCATCTTCGCGCCCGGCAAGGCGGCCGAAGCGATCGATCATCGCAAGGGCGACGAGATCGCGCGCGACGGGGCCCCGGCGACCAACAAGGCCAACATCGCCTATCACTACGACGTCTCGAATGATTTCTACCGGCTCTTCCTCGACGAGGAGATGGTCTACACCTGCGCCTACTTCACCGAGGACCATGGCGACCTCGCGCGGGCCCAGCGCGACAAGCTCGACATGATCTGCCGGAAGCTGCGCCTGAAGCCCGGCGACCGCTTCCTCGACATCGGCTGCGGCTGGGGCGCGCTGGTCTGTCATGCCGCGCGCTACTATGGCGTCGAGGCCCATGGCGTGACGCTGGCCGAGGAGCAGCTCGCCTTGGCGCGCGAGAAGGTCGAGAAGCTCGGGCTTCAGGGCAAGGTCACGCTTCATCTCAAGGACTTCACCCAGATGGAGGGGGAATTCGACAAGATCTCCTCGATCGGCATGTTCGAGCATGTCGGCATCCGCAATCACCCGTCCTATTTCCGGGCGGTGAACCGGCTGCTGCGGCCGCGCGGGCTCTATCTGCATCACTGCATCTCGCGCCGGGCCAAGAAGACCGAGAAGGCCTTCAACAAGATGCCGGCGGAGTATCGCGCGCTGGTGCGCTACATCTTCCCCGGCGGCGAGCTCGACCATCTCGGTATGTCGATCGCCAATCTCGAGCGCCATGGCTTCGAGGTCCATGATGTCGAGGGCTGGCGCGAGCACTACCAGCGTACGACGCGGCTGTGGTGGGAGCGGCTCGACGCCAACAAGGAGAGGGCGGAGGCCGAGATCGGCCCGGAGCGGACGCGAATGTGGCTGCTCTATCTCGCCGGCTGCTCGCTCGCCTTCGAGCGCGGCGGCGCGCTGGTCAACCAGACGCTGGTCTCGAAGCGGCGCAAGGGACCGTCCGGCCTGCCGTTGACGCGCGCGGACCTCTATGGCGCTGGCCCGGAAAGCGGAGCCCGCTCCCCGGAACGATCCGATGCGGTGACAAGCGCATAGATCACCGCCACCCGCGTCCGGCAGGGCGCGCCGCGATCTTTCGCGATGGATCGGACGGAATGGGCAAGCCTGCGCAAGGCCGGCACATCCCGCCGGCCGCATCGCTTGCCCTGGGGGAAGATCCCCGGCGATGCCGGGGACGGCGCCGGCCTACTTCTTGATGAAGAGGTCGAGCTTTCCGTGGTGCTCGGCCAGCAGGTAGTAGAAGGTCAGGCGGGATTTGGTCCGGTCTTCCTTCATCTGCTCGCAGACGGCCTTGATCGAGCCGTCGAGATCGCCGGATTTCAGCCCGAGCTTCTTCTTCAGGAAGTTCTCGCGAACGCGGTCGAGTTCGGCCGGGTCGGAGCAGGCGACATAGCGCGTGTCGGGCTTGCCCATGACCAGCGCATAGGATTTGGCCATCCCGGCGAAGGCGGCCTCGTTCAGCGGCTTCTTGGCAAACTTCTTCACGTCAGCGAGGTGATCCATACGGGTAGCCCCTTATCTGGCCCGGCTCTTGCTCGAGCGAGCTTCGTGTCGCAGGACGAAGCTAACGTGCTTTTTTGCCGCAGGCGAGGGAAATGGCGTCGGCCGATCTTTCGCCTTTCGGCCAGTTCACTGCGGCAAAGGCGTGCATCCGGCATATGGCAGTCCTGCCGGTGGCGGGCTTGAGCGGATGCCGCGGAAATGTTGCGATGCGGTATTGTCTGGAGTCGATCGATGAAACCCACTCTCCTCATGGTGCCGCGGCTGCCGGCGGCGTTCATCGACCGACTCCGTGAAAGCTATACGCTGCTGGGTCCGATGGAGCATTCGACGCCGGAGGCACTCCCGGAGGGGGCGGAGCAGGTCGAGGCGCTGCTCACCATCGGGACCCTGCGCACCGACGCCGCTCTCATGGCCGCCCTGCCGAAGCTCAGGCTGGTCTGTTGCTACGGCACCGGCATCGAGGGTGTCGACCGCGCGCATGCCAAGGCGCGCGGGATTGCGCTCGGCAATGCCGGAGACGCCAATGCCACCGGCGTGGCGGAATTCGCCATGGGGCTGCTGCTCGCCACGGCACGGCAGATTCCGCAGAGCGACCGTTACGTCCGGGCCGGGCGCTGGCAGGGCAATGCGGTCGAGCGCATGGCTCCGGTGCCGGGGCTGGCCGGGCGCAAGCTCGGCATCTACGGGCTGGGCGCGATCGGCAGCCGCATCGCGCGCCGGGCCGAGGGCTTCGAGATGGAGATCGGCTATCACAACCGCAGCCGGCGCGCCGACATGCCCTATCGCTACCATGACAGCCTGCTCGGCCTCGCCGATTGGGCGGATGTCCTCGTCGTCTCGGCCCGCGCCGGCGCCGAGAACCGGCATGCCGTGAACGCGGCGGTGCTGAAGGCGCTGGGGCCGCGCGGACATCTGGTCAACATCTCGCGCGGCATCGCGGTCGACGAGGACGCCTTGTGCGCGGCGCTGGAGACGGGCGTGATCGCAGGCGCGGGGCTCGATGTCTTCGAGAACGAGCCGCATGTCTCCGACAGGCTGAAGGCGCTCGACAATGTCGTGCTGACGCCGCATATCGCGGCCGCCTCGGAATCGGCGCAGGCGGCGCAGCAGGAAACCATGCTCGGCAATCTGCGGGCCTTCTTCGCCGGCAAGCCGCTGGTTTCGCCCGTCGCGCTCTGATCCAGAAACCGGGCCTGAGAGGCCCGGCACCCTCGGCGTGACCCCTCAGGGCAAGACGACGACCGGCGTGCCCATCTGTACGCGGGCATAGAGGTCGATCACATCGCCATTATGCATGCGAAAGCAGCCATAGGAGGCGGCGCTGCCGATCGTCGTCGGCATGTTGGTGCCGTGGATGGCGTATTGGCCGCCGGGGCCGAGGCCGATGACGCGCGCGCCCATCGGGTTGCGCGGCGAGCCGCCGGGAATGACGTCCGGCAGGCGGGGATTGTCGCGCTTCACCTCGGCGGGCGGGCTCCAGGCCGGATCGACCTGCAATTCCTCGACATATTTGACGCCGCGCCATTGCTTGCCGGCCTTGCCGACCGCGATGGTGTAGCGGATGGCCTCGCCCGGGGCGACGACGTAATAGAGCCGGCGCTCGCCGGTGCGGATCACGATGGTGCCGGGCTGATAGCGGGCTTCACGCATCTCGACGACCTCGCGGGCCGCGGCGGGCGATGGCAGCCACAAGGCCGAAAGGGCGAGTCCCGCTACGGCGAAGCCCGCGGCCGCAACCTGTCTCGACATGGTCCGATCTCCGGTTGAACAGATCGGAAGCCATCGCGCCGCAGCCGTGAACCGGCGGTTGAGCAATATGGTGAAGGCGGATCCCCGTGCGATTCACCATGAATCCGGGGTGAATCGGCGGAAATGCCAGCTCAGGCCGTCGGCCGGCCGCGATGCTGCTGCGGCAGCAGGAAGGGCAGGCCCGGCGCGGGGGCGCGGCTCAGCGAAAGATCGACGCGGAAGACCTGGTGCAGCAGGGCGTCGTCGAGGGTCTGGGCCGGGGGGCCCTGCGCGATGATCCGGCCGCGATCCATCACGACGAGATGATCGGCATAGGTCACGGCGAGGTTGAGGTCGTGCAGCACGATCAGCACGGCGACGCCGCGTGCTGCGATGCTGCGGGCCATGTCGAGCAGCGCGAGCTGGTGGCAGAGGTCGAGGCTCGCGATCGGCTCGTCGAGGAAGAGCACCTGCCGCTCGGCGACGCTGCGCCCGGCTTCGAGCTGGCAGAGCACGCGGGCGAACTGCACGCGCTGCTGCTCGCCGCCGGAGAGGGTCTGGTAGCGCCGGCCCGCAAGGTCGAGCACGCCGGCGGCGGCGAGGGCTTCCGCGACGACAGCCTCGCGCCGCTGGCGCGTCAGCGCCCGGCCGATGCCGTCGACGCCGAGCTGCGCGACCTCGTAGACGCTGAAGGGGAAGGCGAGGCGGGCATGCTGCGCCATGACCGAGCGCTGGCAGGCCAGGCGCCAGGCCGGAACCGTCTCGAGCGGCTCGCCGGCGATCTCGATCCGTCCACCGGCCGGCTTGATCTCGCCGGTCAGGAGCTTGAGCAGGGTCGATTTTCCGGCGCCGTTCGGGCCGATCAGGATCGTGGTCGTGCCCCCGGCGAGCTCCAGGGAGGCCTCGGCGACGAGCCGACGGCCGCCCGCGAGGAAGCTGATCTCACGACCGGAGAGGATCGGTCCCGACTCAAACATCGATGAGGCTCGTGCGACGCAGCAGCAGCCAGAGGAAGAAGGGCGCGCCGATCGTGGCGGTGACGATGCCGATCGGCAATTCGGCCGGCGCCACGATCAGGCGCGCGACGATGTCGGCGCCGACCAGCAGCATCGCGCCGCCCAGTGCCGAAAGCGGCAGAAGCAGGCGATGATCCGGGCCGACCGAGAGCCGGATCAGATGCGGCACGACGATGCCGACGAAGCCGATCAGTCCGGCCGAGGCGACGCTGGCGCCGACCGCGAGTGCGACCAGCAGGATCGCCAGCGCCTTGATGCGCTGGACGGGTATGCCGAGGTGATAGGCCTCGGCCTCGCCGAGCATCAGGCCGTTCAGCCCGCGCGCCAGCAGCGGCATCAGCAACAGCAGCGGCAGCACGATCGGTGCCACCGCCGAGAGCTTCGTCCAGCTCGCGCCGCCGAGGCTGCCGAGCGACCAGAAGGTCAGGTCGCGCAATTGCCTGTCGTCCGAGATGAAGGCGAGAAGGCCGGTCAGCGCGCCGGAGAGGGCGCCGAGCGCGACGCCGGCGAGCAGCATGGTGGCGACCGAGGTGCGCCCACCGCGCGTGGCGATGAGGTAGAGCGCGAGCGTCGCGCCAAGCCCGCCGCAGAAGGCGCCCAAAGGCAGGGCCGCGAAGGGCAGCTTCATCATCGTGCCGGCCATGAAACGGTCGCCGAGGACGATGGTCGCCGCCGCGGCGAGCGCCGCGCCGCTCGAGACGCCGACGAGGCCGGGATCGGCCAGGGGATTGCGGAACAGCCCCTGCATCAAGGCACCGGAAACCGCGAGGCCCGCGCCGACGAGCAGGCCGAGCAGCACGCGCGGCAGGCGGATGTTGAGGACCACGAGGACGTCGCGCCCGTCCAGAAGCGAGGTATCGCCGGTCAGTTTCGCCATGAGGATCTCGGCGACCCGGCCCGGCGGGATCGCGATGGCGCCCTGGCCGATCGCGACGATGGCGAGCAGCAGGCAGGCCAGCGCAAGCCCGATGACGGCGATGAGCCCGACGCGCCGCCGGCCGGCGGCGAGCGTTGCCAAAGCATTGGCGGCCATGGCCGGGACGGGCGCGGCGAGGGTCACGGGGCGGCGGCCGTCTTCAGCGGCGGGATGGCGGCTTCCGGATAGATCGCCGCCATGAGATCGCGCGCCGCCATCGGCGTGCGCGGTCCGAAGCCGAGCAGATAGAGGCCGTCCATATGGACCAGGCGCTTCGTCGCGGCGGCCGGCGTCTGCGCGAAGGCCGGCATGGCGAAGAGCTCTTCGGGGGTGGTGTTGTGGGCGCTGCTGTTGCGCATCATCAGGACCATGTCGGGCGCCGCGGCGGCGATGGCCTCCTCGGTCATCGGCTTGTAGCCTTCGATGGCGCTCGCGACGTTGAGGCCGCCGGCCAGCGCGATGATCGCGTCGGCCGAGCTGTTGCGGCCGCCGACGAGGGCGCGCCCGTTCTGCAGCGAAAGCACGAAGAGAATACGCTTCTTCGTCGCCAGCTTGGCGCGCAGCCCGGCCAGCTCCTCGAAGCGCGCCGTCGTTTGCGCGGCGAGGCGCCGGGCCGGCTCGCCGGCGCCGACCGCCGCGCCGATCGCGTCGATCTTGGTGGCGACGCCTTCCGGCGTCAGGCCGTCGGCGATGCGGGCGATCCTCACGCCGGACTCGGTCAGCAGCGAGACGGCGTCGGGCGGGCCCGCTCCATCGATCAGCATGACCAGCGACGGCTTCAGCGAGAGCACGCCCTCGGCCGAGAGGGCACGGACATAGCCGATGTTCGGCTTGTCCTTCAGCGCCTCCGGCGGGAACTGGCTGGTCGAATCGACGCCGACGATGCGCTCCTGCAGGCCGAGCGCATAGAGCACCTCGGTGATCACGCCGCCGGCGACGACGATCTTGTCGGGGTTTTGCGCCAGGGCCGGCATCGTCCAGCCCGCCGGCCAGAGGCCGCTCGCCAGGAGTGCGAGGCCGATGGCGGCCGCGAGGCGGCGGCTCGGCTGCCGGGAGCGTGCGGAAACCGTTGGGGCCTGTGTGCCGGACATAGATGCGACTCCTCCTGGAATGCCCAGGCTCTTCGCTGCCGCCGTCGATCAACTGTCGATGCCGCAGTTTAAAATCGTTCCAGTCAAGTAAGTGCTAGTTTTTAGTAATTCAAAACAAGCATTGGCCTCGACTGTTATTGACGCAGATATTCGGCTTTACTAGAAGCGGTCAAGGGCAACGCGCCAAGCGGTGTCGGTTTCGCCCGCGGCTTCGTGCTGCGCGGCTGGATCACGACATCGCGAGGACATTCGCGCCGGCGCCCCGTGTTCGGCCGGTCACGGCCCTTTCAGTGCAGGATCATCCGATGTTCATCGCCATGAATCGCTTCAAGGTCGTCAAGGGCGAGGAGGCCGCCTTCGAGACGGTCTGGTCCTCGCGCAAGAGCCGGCTCGACGAAATGCCGGGCTTCCTCGCCTTCCATCTGCTGAAGGGGCCGGAGAAGGAGGACCACACGCTCTATTCCTCGCACACGACATGGGCCGCGAAGGAGGATTTCGTCGCCTGGACGAAGTCGGAGCAATTCCGCGAGTCGCATCGCAATGCCGGTCAACCCCGCGAGAAACCGGTCTTCCTCGGGCATCCCGAGTTCGAAGGATTCGAGACCGTGCTGAGCGAGATCAATCCGCATCAGCCCCGCCAGGCGGCCGAGTGAGGTTCGCGCGATGACGACGGCGGAGGTCGCGAGCCGCGACCCGATCGAACATGCCCGCGCTTTGCTCGCGGCAAAGCCCGACGGGCTGATCGAGGCGATCGCGCGCGAGGCGGGTGTCTCGACCCGCACGGTGCTGGAGCTGCTGCCGGCCGGGCAGCGGCTGTTCGTGGCGCCCGAGCGCTTCGAGGCGCTGTGGCAGGAGCTGGCGAGCTGGGGAACGGTGCTGTTCCTGATGCACACGCCCGACATCGTCCTGGAGGTCGAGGGCGCGCTGCCGGTCGGCAGCTTCGGCCATGGCTACTACAATATCCATGGCGACAGCCCGATCGGCGGACATATCAAGGCCGAGAATTGCCGCGCGATCTATCTCGTCGACCGCGCGACCGCGCAGGGCCGGCGGGCCTGCTCGGTCCAGTTCTTCAATGCGTCGGGCGAGGTGATGTTCAAGATCTTCGTGCGACGAGATGCCAGTCGCGCTTTGCTGCCGGATCAGCTAAACCGGTTCGAGGCCCTGAAGGCGAGCTTCGTCTGAGCTGCGGCAGGGGCAGGATGCGTTTCCTGCATCATGCCCCGCGCGGGCGAGCGGCCTGCACCGACGCTCAGCGATGAAAGCTGTTTACAAGTTGTTAACCATACTGGCGCAGCGTTGCCGCCTGAAAGCCGTGATCTCCTAATGCCGGCGGACCGGGTCCATCAGGACGGGCGCACCGACGATAGCGAGGACGGCTTGCCCGATGTTCCAACCCTGGATGTCGATATGGCCGCGCATGTCGTCATGGAACGGGCGACCTTTCCCCCGAGCCGGCCTTCGCTGGCCCTGGCCGCCGGACGCCGCTTCGTGGCGGAGCGCGCGCCGATCCTGCGCTCCAGCTTCGGTTCGGCCATCCTGCTCGGCCTGCGCTTCGTCCAGGCCCGACTGATCTCGGTCTGGGGGCTGATCGTCGCGGCGGCGCTGTGCCCGCCGAGCGTCTTCGCGGCTTTCGCCGTCTTTTCCGCTGCCGCGAATTTCGTCTCGACCGCCTCGCTGCTGCGGCTCGAGGCCGTGTTCTTCCGGAGCAACGATGCGGCCCGGCTGGGCCTGGCCTTTCGCCTTGCCGCCGCGGTCGGCACCGCATTCCTCGGTCTGACGGTGCTCGTGCTGATCGGTCTCGCGCTGACGGGCTGGGTGGCGCCGGCCGTCGCCTTTTTCTTCTTCGTCTCGCTGGCTGCGCGCTCGGTCCTGCGCCTGATCTGGGCGGAGGCGACCGCGGAAGGGGATTTCCGTGCCATCGGCAACAGCAATGTGGTGCAGGCGGTTGTCCAGCCGGTGATCATGCTGGTGCTGATCGGCCTCTTCGGGCCGAAGGCGCTGGCGCTTTTCATGGCGGATGCCGGCGGTCATGTCCTGGCGACCCTTTATCTGCTGCGCCGCCGCCATGCGGCGCTGCGGCCGCTGGTCCAGCAGCGATTGTGGAACAGCGGCAGCCTGATCGCGGCGGCCTGGCGCTGGCGCGATGCGCCGCGGGCGCTGCTGCCCTCCGCCCTGCTGGCCTATGGCTTCAGCATCGCGCCGATCCTGGCGCTGCCCTACGCCTCCAATGCGCTGCTGGCGGCCCATGTCGCGCTCGCGATGCGGCTGCTCGAGATGCCGAGCCAGATGTTCGGTACCGTCTCCACCCCGCTCGTGCTCAACGGGCTGCGCAGCTATGTCGGCAAGCGCAGGCGCTTCTGGATCAGGCTGATGACGCTCGGCCTGATCGCTGCGGCGGGCGCTCTGTTCGCCGCCGTCGGCCTTGGCGCCCATGTCGCCGACAGCTTCATCGAGGGAACGAAATGGGCCGGTGTCGGCGCGGTGATCGCCATCATGAGCCTGTTCTACGGCGGGATCACGCTGGTCGGGCCTTTGCAGGAGGTCGCGACCCTGTCACGCCAACTCGCCTGGCAAGTCCTGATCAACGCCGTCTCGCTCCTGGCCCTGATCGGCGTGATGCGCTGGTACGGCGCGCTGACGCCGGCACTGCTCTATGCCGTCGGCGCCGTCTCGATCGCTCGGACGCTGGCCTATGTCGTCTTCATCTGGCGGCATCTTGGCGAAGCCGAGGACAGTGCACGCTGGGATTTCGCAGTTTCGGGCGCGAAGTCGTGAGGATGTGATCCTCGCAGCGGCGTTTCGGCCGATGCCCTAGGCTTTTTGGCATCGACCCGAAGACCGCACTCCACTTTTCGGGTCGATGACCTATTCCCGGCGGATCAGCCGGTCCGCGATCAGCGAGGACAGAAGACCGGGCTTGAAGTCCCGTTCGAGGCGCTCGGGGTCGTAGATCGTCGCGGCCCAGTCGAGGAAGGCGATGCCCTTGGCCTCGCCCTCGCGGCGATAGGCCTCGAAGAAGGCGTCGAGGATGCCGGTCTTCGCAAAGCGGAAATGACCGTAGCGCAGCGAGAGCTGGCGCATCGCCTCGTCGAGCGGGCGGCCTTCATGGATCAGCAGATAGAGCGCCGAGAAGAACCCCGCCCGGTCGGCGCCGGATTTGCAGTGGACCAGCGCCGGCTCTTCGAGGCTCGCGAAGAAGGCCTCGGCACCGAGGATCGTCTCCCGGTCGGGCGCGCCGCGTGAGCGCAGCACGAAATCGACGAGCGCGATGCCGTGACGCTCGCAGGCTTCCTTCTGGAGTGGCCAGGAGCCGTGCTCGCGCCCGCCGCGCAGGTTGACGATGGTCTTCACGCCCTTGCGGGCGAAGGCCGCGATCTGGCCGGGCGCAGGCTGGGCCGAACGCCAGAGACGCGGCGTCACGCGATGGGCGTTGAGATAGGCGAGGCGGAAGACGCCGTGGTCGACCAGCAGCATGTTGGCCCAGGCGCGCAGGCGCGCGGCCCGGCCTTCGATCGGCCGGTCCCAGCGGGCGATGCGGGCCATGCGGCGGGCATAGCGCTCTTCGTCGGGGCGCAGGCGGCTCAGCACGGCCTGGTCTCGGGGCTGTTCATGACGGGCCGGATAGCAGTGACGGCAACCATGCGCAAATCGTCTGATGGCTTGTCCTGCCGGAAGGGGTTGGACTTTTTGCTGCGAACTTGCATAAGGCCCGGCGAAATATCCAAGCGACAGGTTCCCTCATGCGCATCGACGCCATCTCCATCGGCAAGAACCCGCCTGACGAAGTGAATGTCCTGATCGAGGTGGCGATCGGGGGCGAGCCGATCAAGTACGAGATGGACAAGGAGGCTGGCACGCTCTTCGTCGACCGCTTCCTCTATACGCCGATGCGCTATCCCGGCAATTACGGCTTCATCCCGCACACGCTGTCGGAGGATGGCGACCCTTGCGACGTGCTGGTCGCCAATACCCGCCCGCTGGTGCCGGGCTCCTACATCGCGGTCAGGCCGATCGGCGTGATGCTGATGGAAGACGAGGGCGGCGGCGACGAGAAGATCATCGCCGTTCCCGTACCGAAGCTGACCAAGCGCTACGAGAACGTCCACGACTACACCGATTTGCCGAAGATCACCCTCGACCAGATCCAGCACTTCTTCGAGCACTACAAGGATCTGGAGCCCGGGAAATGGGTGAAGCTCAAGGGCTGGGGCGACGCCGCCATGGCCAAGAAGCTGATCGTCGAGGCGATCGAGCGGGCCAAGGCCGCGAAGGGCTGAGCGGGCTGCCCGACCATCCGAGCGCGACCTTCCTTCTCCCCTTGCGGGAGAAGGTGGCCCGCAGGGCCGGATGAGGGGTCGCGCAGGTCTTTGGAAGTCGGTGTCCGGCTCGCGTCCGCGTCGCGCGACCCCTCACCCTAATTCTCTCCCGCAAGGGGAGAGGGGACTTACGCCGCAATCGCCTCCGCCAGCGCCACGGTGCGGCGGGCCATCTCGGCATGCAGCAATTCGACCATGCGGCCGTCGAGCTGGATCGCGCCCTTGCCGGCGTTCTCCGGCAGGTCGAAGGCGGCGATGATGGCCCGTGCCCGGGCGAGCTCCGCCTCGTCCGGCGCGAAGACCGTATTCGCCGGCCCGACCTGCGAGGGGTGGATCAGGGTCTTGCCGTCGAAGCCGAGATCGCGCGCCTGCTCGCATTCGGCGCGGAAGCCGGCCTCGTCCTTGATGTCGTTGTAGACGCCGTCGAGGATGTCGATGCCATGGGTGCGGGCGGCCAGCAGCGCGCTCGTCAGCCAGGGCAGCATCGTCGCCCGGCCCGGCACGAAGCGGGCGCGGGTCTCCTTGGCGAGATCGTTCGTGCCCATGACGAAGCAGGCGAGCCGCGTGGCAGGGTCGCGCGCGGCCCGTGCGATGCGCTCGACGTCGAGGATCGCGAGCGGGGTCTCGATCATCGCCCAGACCGCGATGGTGGAATCGGCCCGAAGACCATCGAGCCGGCTGGCGATCTCGTGCAGTTCATCCGGCGCCGAGACCTTCGGGACCAGAATCGCCTGCGGCCCGGCCTCCGTCGCGGCAGCCAGGTCGTCCGCGAACCAGGGCGTGCCGGCGCCGTTGACGCGGATCACCAGCTCGCGCCGGCCATAGCCGCCCGCCTTCACGGCGGCGCAGACTTGCTTGCGCGCCGTTGCCTTGGCGTCGGGGGCGACGGCATCCTCCAGGTCGAGGATCAGGACGTCGGCCGCGATCTCACGCGCCTTTTCCAGCGCGCGGGCGTTCGAGCCCGGCATATAAAGGGCGCTGCGGCGGGGGCGGATCGCGGTCATCGTCTCTCCTGACACGGCCGGCTTGTGCTGCGCCGCACAGTAGACGAACGCGGATGCGATGCCAGCGCTGCGAAAGGCGGAGGGAACGGGCATGGCATGGCTGGCCGGTGTGGATGGCTGCAAGGCGGGTTGGATCGCGGCTATCGACTCTGCCGAAGGGCCGGCGGCCCCGATCATCCGTGTGGTGCCGCGCTTCGCCGATCTGTTCGCCGGCGAGATCGGGCCCGATATCGTTGCGGTCGACATGCCGATCGGTCTGCCGGATCAGGTGACGGGTTCCGGGCGCGGACCGGAGCAGGCGGTGCGGGCGCTGCTGGGCGACAGGCAGTCCTCGGTTTTTTCGATTCCGGCGCGCCGTGCTGTCGAAGCGTCCGATTATCGAGAGGCTTGCGCGTTGGCGCTCGCGGCGTCCGATCCGCCCCGCAAGGTCTCGAAGCAGGGCTTTCACCTCTTCCCGAAGATCCGCGAGATCGATGCCTTGCTCCGCGCGGAGGCGGAATGGCGCGAGCGCGTCTTCGAAGTCCATCCCGAGCTCGCCTTCCGAATGATGAAGGGCGTGCCGCTCACCCACCCGAAGAAGATCAAGGGGGTCATCAATCCGCCCGGCATGGCCGAGCGGCGGGGACTGCTCAGGGACGCCGGCATCGCGGCCGAGGCGCTCTCGGCGCGGCCTCCGCGCGGCGCGGCGGCGGACGATCTCCTCGATGCGCTGGCGGCGCTGGTCGTCGCCCGGCACATTGCCGCCGGGCGCGGAAAGCCCTTTCCCGATCCGCCGGGGCGCGATAGCCACGGGCTTCCCATCGCGATCTGGACATTCTCGTCCCGGGCGCCGTCATCACAGGATCGAGCCATGAGCGAACGCCCCGTCACCCGTCCGATGATCGAGGAAGCGGCGGCGCGCATCGCCGGCCATGCCCGGATCACGCCTGTCATGCGGCTGGGCAGTGGCGCTCTCGGCTCGGCTGCGGATCTCTCGCTCAAGCTCGAATGCCTGCAGCATGCCGGCTCGTTCAAGACGCGCGGCGCCTTCAACAACCTGCTCTCGCTGGCGGTGCCGGCTGCGGGCGTCTCGGCGGCCTCGGGCGGCAATCACGGCGCGGCGGTGGCCTATGCCGCGATGAAGCGCGGGGTGAAGGCGACGATCTTCGTGCCCGAGATCTCGCCCGCGGCCAAGATCGAGGCGATCAAGCGCTTCGGTGCCGAGGTTGTGGTCGGCGGCGCGCAATATGACGATGCCCAGGCGGCCTGCGACCGCTTCGTCGCGGAAACCGGCGCGCTGAAGATCCATCCCTTCGCGGCGAAGGAGACCGTCACCGGCCAGGGCACGCTCGGCCGTGAATGGGATCTGCAGGAACCCGATCTCGACACCGTTCTCGTCGCGGTCGGCGGTGGCGGACTGATCTCGGGCATTGCGAGCTGGTTTGCCGGCAGCAAGGTCAAGGTCGTCGGCGTCGAGCCGGAAGGCTCGCGCGCCTTGCAGGCGGCGCTGGAGGCGAAGGGGCCGGCCGAGGTCAAGGTCGCCTCCGTCGCCGCCGATTCGCTGGGCGCGCGCAATGTCGGCCAGCTCGTCTACGATGTCTGCAAGGACACGGTCGACCATGTCGCGCTGGTGGCTGACGCAGCCATCACGGCGGCGCAGGCGGCGCTGTGGCGCGATTTCCGTCTCGCGGTGGAGCCCGGCGGCGCGGCGGCCTTCGGCGCGCTGATCAGCGGCGCCTACAAGCCCGCCAAGGGCGAGCGGCTCGGCGTGCTCGTCTGCGGCGCGAATGTCGATCTGGCGAAGCTCGCGACGATCGCGGGGTGATCGAAGGGCGTCATTCTCGGGTGCCGCGCAGCGGCGACCCGAGAATCTCGCGACGCGTGGGGGGCTTCTCCTTCACGAGATGCCCGGGTCAAGCCCGAGCATGACGCTCGACCTGTCTTCAGGGCTGGACGCAGAGCTTCGTTGCAACGCAAACTCGCCTCCCATCAGGAGGCAACGCATGACCGGCGCGACGATCAAGACCAGTTCCGGCCGCTTTTTCGAGGATTTCCACCTCGGGGACGTCATCGTCCATGCGACGCCGCGCACGGTCACGGCGGGCGACGTCGCGCTTTACACGGCGCTCTACGGCCCGCGCTTCGCCGTGCAATCCTCCGAGGCCTTCGCCCGCGCCATCGGCTATTCGGCGGCGCCGGTCGACGATCTGCTCGTCTTCCACATCGTCTTCGGCAAGACGGTGCCGGATATCTCTTTGAATGCCGTCGCCAATCTCGGCTATGCCGATGGGCGCTTCCTCAAGCCCGTCTTCGTCGGCGACACGCTTTCGACGACCTCCGAGGTCATCGGGCTGAAGCAGGCCTCGGCCGGCGATGCCGGCATCGTCTATGTCCGCTCCATCGGCCGCAACCAGCATGGCGACATCGTGCTGAGCTATGCGCGCTGGGTGCTGGTGCGCAAGCGCCAGCCGGGCACGCCCGCCCATGCCGAGCAGGTGCCGGAGCTGGCCAAGGCGGTCCTGCCGGACGTGTTGGGCGAGGGCTGCCCGCCGCTCGATCTCGCCGGCCATGACGATGCGCTGGCCGGCTCGCGCTTCCGCTGGGGCGATTATGCGGTGGGCGAGAAGATCGACCATGTCGACGGCATGACCGTCGAGGAGGCCGAGCATCAGCTCGCCACGCGGCTCTACCAGAACACGGCGCGGGTGCATTTCGACGCCCATGCCGCGCAGGGCAGCCGCTTCGGCAAGAGGCTGATCTATGGCGGCCATGTCATCAGCCTTGCCCGCGCCCTCTCGTTCAACGGGCTCGGCAACGCCTTTCACATCGCCGCGATCAATGGCGGGCGCCATGTCGCGCCGCTGTTCGCGGGGGATACCGTCTATGCCTGGAGCGAGGTTCTGGCATGCGCGGAGCTGCCGGGGCGCAGCGATGTCGGCGCGCTCAGGCTCCGGCTCGTCGCTACCAAGAATCTGCCGTGCGCGGCCCATCCGCTCAAGGAAGGCGAGCAATATGCGCCCGGCGTGATCCTCGATTTCGACTATTGGGCGCTGCTGCCGCGGTAAGCTTTCGATAAGAAAATGACGAATTTCAGAATCTGTAACTTTGCTTCGCGCCTGCCGCATTGCAGCGTCGTGCCGGTTTCGTTACAGAGCGGGTCACTCTAGAATGATCCCAAATGGGTCCGTTCCTTCCGACGGGCCGCTTGATCGGAGAATGATATTGGCCGAGGTCAAGCCCGCGGCTCGTCCGCTTTCGCCCCACCTGCAGATCTATCGCTGGTCCTGGACGATGGCGATGTCCGTCGCCCATCGCGTCACCGGCACGGGGCTCTATCTCGGCACGGTGCTGATCGCCGCCTGGCTGGTCGCCGCTGCGTCGGGGCCCGCCGCCTTCGATACGGCCCAGGTGATTGCCGGCTCCTTCCTCGGCCGGCTCGTCCTCTTCCTCTACAGCTTCTCGCTGATCCACCACATGGTCGGGGGCTTGAGGCATTTCGTCTGGGACATGGGCAAGGGCTATGAGCCCGAAACCCGGATGAACATGGCGAAGTTCTCGCTCGTCGCCTCGGTGAGCCTGACGGTCCTGGTCTGGATCGTCGCTCTGGTCCTGCGCTGAGGAGCCCGCTCATGCTGTCCAATTCCTCGATGCGCACCCCGCTCGGCCGCGTTCGCGGCCTCGGTTCCGCCAAGTCCGGCACCGGCCATTTCTGGCTGCAGCGTGTCACCGCCGTCTCGAACCTGATCCTGACGATCATCTTCATCGGCATCGTCATCGCGCTGGTCGGCCGGCCCTACCCGGCGGCGATCGCGCTGCTGTCGAACCCTCTCGTCGCGATCCTGATGCTGCTCTTCATCCTCTCGGCCTGCATCCATATGCGGCTCGGCATGCAGGTCATCATCGAGGATTACGTCCATAGCGAGGGGACCAAGATCCTCGCCGTCATGGCCAACACCTTCTTCGCCATCGCGATCGGCGCCGCCAGCGTCTACGCGGTGCTGAAGCTGTCTTTTGGAGGCTGATCCGATGGCGATCACAAAATCCCGTCCGGTCCCGGCCTATACCGGCACCGCCTATCCGATCACGGACCACACCTTCGACGTCGTCGTCGTCGGCGCCGGCGGTGCGGGTCTGCGCGCCACCGTCGGCTGCTCGCAGGCCGGCCTGCGCACCGCCTGCATCACCAAGGTCTTCCCGACCCGCTCGCACACCGTGGCGGCCCAGGGCGGCGTCGCCGCCTCGCTCGGCAATATGGGCAAGGACACCTGGCAGTGGCATATGTACGACACCGTGAAGGGGTCGGACTGGCTCGGCGACCAGGACGCCATCGAATATCTCGTGCGCAACGCGCCGGCCGCCGTCTACGAGCTCGAGCACTGGGGCGTGCCCTTCTCGCGCACCGAGGACGGCCGCATCTACCAGCGCCCCTTCGGCGGCATGACCACCGAATTCGGCGAAGGCCCGCCGGCCCAGCGCACCTGCGCCGCGGCCGACCGCACCGGCCACGCCATGCTGCACACGCTCTATGGCCAGGCGCTGCGCTACAACACCGAGTTCTTCATCGAGTATTTCGCCATCGACCTGATCATGGACGAGGACGGCCATTGCCGTGGCGTGATCGCGCTCAAGCTCGATGACGGCACGCTGCATCGCTTCCGCGCCCAGCAGACCATCCTGGCGACCGGCGGCTATGGCCGCGCCTATTTCTCGGCGACCTCGGCCCATACCTGCACCGGCGACGGCGGCGGCATGGTGCTGCGCGCCGGCCTGCCGCTGCAGGACATGGAGTTCGTGCAGTTCCACCCAACCGGCATCTACGGCTCGGGCTGCCTGATCACCGAGGGCGCGCGTGGCGAAGGCGGTTATCTCACCAACTCGGAGGGCGAGCGCTTCATGGAGCGCTATGCCCCCTCGGCCAAGGACCTCGCCTCGCGCGACGTCGTCTCACGCTCGATGACGATGGAGATCCGGGCCGGGCGCGGCGTGGGCAAGACCAAGGACCACATCTACCTGCATCTCGACCATCTCGACCCGAAGATCCTGCATGAGCGCCTGCCCGGCATCTCCGAGAGCGCCAAGATCTTCGCCGGCGTCGACGTGACGCGCGAGCCGATCCCGGTTCTGCCGACGGTGCACTACAACATGGGCGGCATCCCGACGAACTTCCACGGCGAGGTGCTGACCAAGGTCGGCGGCGATCCGGATACGGTCGTTCCCGGCCTGATGGCGCTCGGCGAGGCGGCCTGCGTCTCGGTGCATGGCGCCAACCGCCTCGGCTCGAACTCGCTGATCGACCTCGTCGTCTTCGGCCGCGCGGCGGGCCTGCGCTGCGCCGAGACGGTCACGGCCGGCGAGAAGCAGCCGGAATTGCCGAAGGGCTCCTCCGACCTCGCTCTCACCCGCCTCGACAAGTACCGCAACGCTTCGGGCAGCACGCCGACCGCGGTGCTGCGCGACAAGATGCAGCGGACGATGCAGGACAACTGCGCCGTCTACCGCACCGGCGAGACGCTGGAAGAGGGCCACAAGCTCATCCACGAGGTCTGGGGCGGCATCGCCGATGTCGGCACGAAGGATCGCTCGCTGATCTGGAACTCGGACCTGATCGAGACGCTGGAATTCGACAACCTGATCACCCAGGCGGTCGTGACCATGGATTCGGCGCTGAACCGGCCGGAAAGCCGTGGTGCCCATGCCCGCGAGGACTATCCGAACCGCGACGACAAGGACTGGATGAAGCACACCCTGTCCTGGATCGACGACGAGAAGCGGACCGTCACGCTCGACGACCGCCCGGTGCACACCTACACGATGTCCAACGACATCGAGTACATCAAGCCCAAGGCACGGGTGTACTGAGGACGATCTGATGGCTGAATTCAATCTTCCGAAGAACTCCCGCCTGACCGAAGGCAAGGCCTGGCCGAAGCCGGCCGGCGCCAAGAACGTCACCGAGTTCAAGATCTATCGCTGGAACCCGGACGATACCGCCAATCCGCGCACCGACACCTATTATGTCGACCGCGACGATTGCGGGCCGATGGTTCTGGACGCGCTGATCTGGATCAAGAACAAGGTCGACCCGACCCTGACCTTCCGCCGCTCCTGCCGCGAGGGCATCTGCGGTTCCTGCGCCATGAACATGGACGGCAAGAACGGGCTCGCCTGCACCACCGGCATCGACGAGTGCGGCGGCACCGGCAAGAATGCGGGCCGGGTCGCGATCTACCCGCTGCCGCATATGCCGGTGGTCAAGGACCTCGTGCCCGACCTGACGCGCTTCTACGCTCAGCACGCCTCGATCGAGCCCTGGCTGAAGACGACGACGCCGGCTCCCGAGAAGGAGTGGCGCCAGGCCAAGGACGACCGCGAGAAGCTCGACGGGCTCTACGAGTGCATCCTGTGCGCCTGCTGCTCGACCTCCTGCCCGAGCTATTGGTGGAACGGCGACCGCTATCTCGGCCCGGCCGCGCTGCTGCAGGCCTATCGCTGGCTGATCGACTCGCGCGACGAGGCGACCGGCGAACGGCTCGACAATCTGGAAGATCCCTTCCGGCTCTATCGCTGCCACACCATCATGAACTGCGCGAATGCCTGCCCGAAGGGCCTGAACCCGGCCAAGGCGATCGCCGAGGTCAAGAAGATGATGGTGGCGCGCCAGGTCTGAGCCGGCGCGATCGGCTGCGCTTCCGGTGCTTCGATCGACGCCGGCCTCTGGGCTGGCGTTTTTCGTTGGTGTTGTCCGCGTGTCGCCAATGGAAAGCGCGGGGTACCCTTCTCTCATCCGGGAGAGGGATTCCCAGCGCCCATTTCGATGGGTCTCTGAAGCCGACCTCAGCCGATATACCGCTCCGGCCTGAACGGCTTCGGATCGGCCGGCGGCGTCTCGCCGCAGACCATCGCCGCGATCATCTCGCCGGTAATCGGGCCAGTCGAGAAGCCGATATGCTGGTTGCCGAAGGCGAGCCAGAGGCCGGGATTACCAGGCGCCTCGCCAATCATCGGCAGTGAATCCGGCAAGGTCGGCCGCGCCCCGCGCCAGGTTTCGCCGGCAACGGCGCCGAGCGGAAAGGCCTCGCGCGCAGCCTCCGTCACGCCATCGATCTGGCGGTGCGCGTCGGGCGCGTCGCGGAAGGACAGGTCGACACCGCTGGTCACGCGATAGCCCTGCTCCATCGGCGCCATGAAATAAGCGGCGTCGACATCGTAGATCGGCCGCGACAAGGTCGCGCGGGCTTCGGGCTTCAGGTGGCGGTGGTAGCCGCGCTCGACATCGAGCCTGGGGTCGAGGCCGAGCGGTTTCAGCAGATCGCCGCTCCAGGGGCCGAGCGCCACCACGGCGATCCCGGCCTCGAAGGTGCCCTTGTCGGTTGCGGCGCGCCAGCCGGCGTCTTGACGGGTGAGCGCCTTCACCTCGGCCTGCACGATCTGCCCGCCGCGGCCGGCGAAGAGCGCGGCGTAGGCGGCGGTGACGGCGCCGGGGGAATCGACCGAGGCGTTGGAGGGGATGAGCAGGCCGGCTCGAAAGATCGGGTTCAGATGCGGCTCGACGGCGGAGATGCCCTGCCGGTCGAGGAGCCGCGAGGCGATGCCGTGGCGCTTGAGGAAATGATGCTCGGCCTGCGCGGCGGCATGGCCGGCTTCGCTGCGCCAGAGCTTGAGCGTGCCGTTCTCGCGCAGGCGATGCGCCACGCCGGCCTCGGCCATCAGGGCGCGGTGGCGCTCGACCGTGCTGGCGGTGATGGAATCGAGCGCGGCGATGCGGGCGGCCGCCTGGGAGGGGCGGCCTTCCCAGAGGAAGCGCAGCAGCCAGCCCGGCCGCGTCAGGGCGCGGCGCCAGCTCAGATTGAGCGCCGGGTGGCCGTTGCCGAGATAGCCGGCCAGCTTGCCGTAGAGCGAGGGGTTGTTGAGTGGTGCGATCGAGGAGCGGGCGAGCACCCCGGCGTTGCCATAGGAGGTTTCGCGCCCCGGCTCCCTGCGATCGATGAGCGTCACGGTGAAGCCGCGCTTCTGCAAGGCGAGCGCGCAGGAGACGCCGACCATGCCGGCGCCGAGGACGAGAGCTGTACGAGTCACGCGGTTGCCGTTCCGGCTTCCGCCGGCTCCTTCAGCCAATGGTCGAGGAAGGCGTCGAGCCAGAGGCGGATCGCCGGGTCGTGCTGGAACCAGCCAGGCACATGGGTGTGGCCGAGCTGCGCGCCCGGCATCAGGGTGCGCTCATAGCCGCGCACCGACCAGCGATACATCATCGCGGGCGTGACCTCGGGGTGGAACTGGATGCCGTAGACGCGCGAGGCGGCGCGGATCGCCTGGGTCGGGAAATCGCCGCCGGTGGCGAGGCATTCGGCGCCGCGCGGGCAGTCGAAGCCGTCGCGGTGCCATTGATAGACGGTGCCGGGCCAGACGAAGCCGGCCGTCTCGGCATGGGCCTTCCCGGCTTCGGTGATGGAGAGCGGGTAATAGCCGACCTCGGCGCGACCTTCGCCATGGGTGTAGACCTCAGCGCCCATCTGCTTGGCCAGCATCTGCGCGCCGAGGCAGATGCCGAGGAAAGGTGCGTCCTCCTTCAGGCAGGTCCCGATCCAGTCGATCTCCGCCTTGACGAAATCCTCGGGATCATTGGCCCCCATCGGGCCGCCGAAGATCACGGCTCCAGCATGGTCGCGCATGGTCGCGGGCAGCGGATCGCCGAAGCGCGGCTTGCGGATGTCGAGCGCATGGCCACGCGCCTGCAGCAGCCGGCCGACGCGGCCGGGCGTGGAATGCTCCTGATGCAGCACGATCAGCACCGGCCTGGGAGCCGGGGGCGGGCGCCGGGTAGCGGCAGGCGGGCGGGTGCGTCCGGCCAGACGAGGAGGAAAGGCGTGGTCGTTCATCACCGACTTCAGGCTCGCTGGCGCGCGGCCGGGATTGAGAGGGACGCGTGAAACCATGACGGATCACCGCAGGATGAAGTTCCAGACGGAACGAAGCAAGCAAATTTTGAGCCGCATGTTGCGTGCCGATTCCGGACGCACGCCACGCTTTGCAGGGAAAGCCGGCTCGCCTGTGGCGGGGAGGCTCTCCTTGACGCGGCCACAATTGGCTGCGATGGGAATGAACGTTCATTCTCATTATCGCGCGGTCCATGTCGCAGCATCTCGCCACAGCCTTGCCCGAAAGCCCGCTTTCGGAGCGCCATATCCGCATCCTCGACGCCGCCGAAGGGGTCTTCGCGCGCAGCGGATTCCATGTGGCCACGATGCAGGACGTGGCGGCGGAAGCCGGCATGAGCCCGGGCAATCTCTACCGCTACTTCAATTCCAAGGACGCGATCATCGCCGGCATGGCCGAGCGCGATCGGAGTACGATCGCCGCGGATTTCGCCGGGCTTTGCCCGAGCAAGGGGTCGCTGCTCGACCAGCTCGAGGAGATCGGGCGCAAGCATCTCGTCCGCCAGCCGCGCGAAAAGGCGGTGATCGCGCTTCAGATCTGGGCCGAGGCCGCGCGTAACGAGCAGATGGCCAGCATGTGCGCTGACATCGAGGGATCCCTGATGGAGGGGCTCATCGCCGCGATCTCCGAGGCGAAGCGCAACGGCGAATTGCCGGCGACCCTCGACGAGCAGAGCTTCCTGCTGGCGATCTCGATGATGGCAGACGGCTTTTTCTGCCGCCGCGGTATCGAGCCCCATTTCGACGCCGAGGCCGGCGCCGACGTTCTGTTCAGAAGCATGCGCACGCTCGCCCGCACCATGCTCCTCCCCGAAATCGAGACGCAGCCGTGATGCGACGCGCGCTCTCCCATCCGCACTTGCCGCGCCTCCGCCGCGCCGCCGCAACAGGGTCGTTCCCGATGAGCCTTCTCTCCCCCGCACTGCGCCTGATGCTTCCGGCGATGCTGCTTGCGGCGACTGCCGCCGTGCCGGCACGCGCGCAGGCGCCCGCGGCCAGCTCCCAGGCGCCGGCGGCCCATCCTCAGGCACCGGCAGTCGGTCCGTCCGTCACGGTCACCCATGCCAAGACCACCGAGATCGTCCAGAGCGTCCTCGTCTCGGGGTCGATGATCGCGCGCGACGAGGTTCTGGTCTCGCCTGAGGTCGACGGGCTGTCGATCATCGCCATTCTCGCCGAGGAAGGCGACAAGGTCGTCAAGGGGCAGGTGCTGGCGCGGCTGGACCGCACGATGCTCGATGTGCAGAAGACGCAGAACGACGCGCAGATCGCCCGCGCCGAAGCTGCGATCGCCCAGGCCAACGCCCAGATCGCCGAGGCCGACGCCAATCTGGTGCAGGCCAACAACGCCTTCGATCGCACCAAGGCGCTGCGCGACAGCGGCAATGCGAGCGCCGAGACCTTCGACCAGCGCTCCGCCGCGGCGCGCTCGGCCCAGGCTCGGGCCAGTTCCGCCCGCGAGGCGCTCGCCATCGCCACCGCCGATCGCGCCCTGGCGCGGGCGCAGGGCAACGACATCGCCGTCCGTCTGGCGCGGACCGAGATCAAGGCGCCGCAGGCCGGCATGATCAGCCGTCGCACCGCCAAGCTCGGCGCGACGGCGAGCATGCTGCCGAGTTCGGAACCGCTGTTCCGGATCATCGCGAACGGCGCCGTCGAGCTGGAGGCGCAGGTCGCCGAGGTCGACATTCCCGCGCTGACGCTGGGCCAGCCGGTCGCGGTCACGCCGGCCGGCGCCAAGGAAGCGCTCAAGGGCACGATCCGCCTGATCTCCCCGGAGGTCGACAAGACCTCGCGGCTCGGCCGCGTGCGCGTCGCGCTCGACGGCAACCCGCCGGTCGCGATCGGCTCCTTTGCGCGTGGGGTCATCGAGACCGGCCGCAAGCAGGCGGTCACGCTGCCGCTTTCGGCGATCACCTATACGCGCAGCGGCCCGACGGTGCAGACGGTGAAGGAGGGCAAGATCGTGACCAGGAAGGTGACGCTCGGCCTCTCCGGGGACGGGCGCGCCGAGATCGCGACCGGGCTCGCCGCGGGCGAGACCGTGGTGGCGCGCGCCGGCACCTTCGTGCGGGACGGCGATCTCATCACCCCCGTCGCGACCAACTGACGGGGCGGGCGATGAACGTCAATTTCTCCGCCTGGTCGATCCGGAAGCCTGTCCCGGCGATCCTGCTCTTCGTCGTGCTCTGCGTGCTCGGGCTGCTCTCCTTCTCGAAGCTGCCGGTGACGCGCTTCCCGAACATCGACGTGCCGCTCGTCTCGGTGACGGTGACGCAGTCGGGCGCCGCGCCGGCCGAGCTCGAAAGCCAGGTCAGCAAGCGCGTCGAGGATTCCGTCGCCAACATCACCGGGGTCAAGCACGTCACCTCGACGCTGACCGACGGCCAGTCGCTGACGCTGATCGAGTTCCGGCTCGAAACCAACACGGACCGCGCCGTCAACGACGTCAAGGACGCCATCGCCAAGATCCGGGCCGACCTGCCGCGCACCATCGACGAGCCGATCATCCAGCGCATCGATGTCGAGGGCCAGTCGATCCTGACCTATGGCGCGGCCTCCGCCGGCATGACGCTGGAGCAGCTCTCCTGGCATGTCGACGATGTCGTCGCGCGCGAACTGCAAGGGCTGAAAGGCGTCGGCCGGGTCGAGCGCTATGGCGGCGTCGATCGCGAGATCCGGATCTCGCTCGATCCCGACCGTTTGCTGGCGCTCGGCATCACCGCCGGCGAGGTCAACCGGCAAGTGCGCGCCACCAATGTCGACCTGGCCGGCGGGCGCGGCGAGGTCGGCGGTCAGGAGCAGGCGATCCGTACGCTTGCGGGTGCAAGGACCGTCTCCGATCTGGCCGAGACCAAGATCATGCTGACCGGGGGCCGCGAGGTCCGGCTGAAGGATCTCGGCCGCGTCGAGGATTCGAACTCGGAGCCGCGCGCCTTCGGCCGGCTCAACAAGAACCCCGTCGTCACCTTCGCGGTGTTCCGCTCGAAGGGCTCGAGCGAATTGTCGGTGAAGGAGGTCGTGCAGCAGCGCATCGAGGCCCTCAACAAGCGCTATCCGAACATCCAGATCTCGCCGATCGACGATGCCGTCGCCTATACCCACGGCAACTACAAGGCGGCGATGGAGACGCTGCTGGAGGGCGCGGCGCTCGCCGTCATCGTCGTCTTCCTGTTCCTGCGCAACTGGCGGGCGACGCTGATCACGGCCATCGCCCTGCCGCTTTCGGCCATCCCGACCTTCTGGGCGATGGAGATGATGGGCTTCTCGCTCAACCTCGTCAGCCTGCTCGGCATCACGCTGGTCACCGGCATCCTGGTCGACGACGCCATCGTCGAGATCGAGAACATCGTCCGGCACATGAAGATGGGCAAATCGCCCTATCGCGCCGCGATGGAGGCGGCCGACGAGATCGGGCTCGCCGTCATCGCGATCACGCTGACCATCGTCGCGATCTTCGCGCCGGTCTCCTTCATGGGGGGCGTCGCCGGGCAGTATTTCCGGCAGTTCGGCCTCACCGTCGCCGTCGCGGTGCTGTTTTCGCTTCTGGTCGCGCGCCTGATCACGCCGATGATGGCGGCCTATCTGATGCGGCCGGTGAAACATGCCGATCCGAAGGATGGCTGGATCATGGGCGGCTATGTCGGGCTGCTGAAAACCACGCTGAAGAAGCGGCGCATCCCGTTCTTCCCGCGCCTCGACGGCTCCGGCACGTGGCGGACCCTGCCATTCAACACCGCCTATGCGACGCTGCTGGTCGGCTTCCTCTTCCTGTTCGGCTCGATCCAGGCGACGCAGCTCCTGCCGACCGGCTTTATCCCGGACGAGGACACCTCGCGCGTCGTCGCCTCGGTCGAATTACCGCCCGGCGCGACGCTGGAGGACACCCGCGTCACCACCGACAAGCTCGTCGATGCGCTGAAGACCATTCCCGAGGTGCGTGACGTCTTCGTGCTCGGCGGGGCGTCGCCGACCGGCCAGCGCGAGGTGCGCCGTGCGGCCGTCTTCGTCCTGCTCAAGCCGAAGGCCGAGCGCGACATCAAGCAGAAGGAGCTCAAGGTCACCATCGCCGAGAAGCTCGCCAGCGTGCCGGATGTGCGCGCCTGGTATGTCAACGAGCGCGGCGAGCGCGAGATGGCCTTCTCGATCCTGTCGAAGGATGGCGATGCGCTCGACGCGGCGGTGGCCAAGATCGAGGCGCGGATGCGCCAGGTGCCGGGCTATCTCAACGTCGCGACTGCGGGCTCGCTGAGCCGGCCGGAGCTGCGCGTCACGCCGAAGCTGGAGGAGGCCGCCAATCTCGGTGTCACGGCGGAAGCGATCTCGGAGGCCGTGCGCGTCGCGACCATCGGCGATGTCGGCGCCAATCTCGCCAAGTTCAACGCTGGCGACCGGCAGATCCCGATCCGCGTCCAGCTCGACGAAGCCGCACGCACCGACATCCGCAATATCGCGGCCTTGCGCGTGACCAATACCAACGGTGTCTCGATCCCGCTCACGGCCGTCGCCGATGTCGGCTTCGGCGAGGGGCCGAGCTCGATCGACCGCTATGACCGCGTGCGCCGGGCCCAGATCGGCGCCGACCTCAAGCGCGGCTTCGAGCTCGGCACCGCGCAGGACCGGTTCCACGACATCGTCGAGGAGGTCGGCCTGCCGCCGGGCGTCTGGATCGCCGCGACCGGCGATGCCGAGATCCAGGGCGAGGTCGTCCAGGGCTTCATCACCGCGATGACGACCGGCCTGATGCTGGTGCTCGCCGTGCTGATCCTGCTCTTCGGCTCGGTCTTCCAGCCGATCACGATCCTGCTCTCGCTGCCCCTTTCCTTCGGCGGCGTGGTGATCGCGCTGCTGGCGACGGGCAATGCCGTCTCGATGCCGGTCTATATCGGCCTGCTCATGCTGATGGGCATCGTCACCAAGAACGCGATCATGCTGGTCGATTTCGCGGTGGAGGAGGTTGGCCGGGGCAAGGACCGGATGACGGCGCTGCTCGAAGCCGGCCGCAAGCGGGCCCGCCCGATCCTGATGACCACCATCGCCATGGCGGCGGGCATGCTGCCCTCGGCCTATGGTGTCGGCGATGGCGGCGAGTTCCGCGCGCCGATGGCGATCGCGGTGATCGGCGGGCTGATCGTCTCGACGGTTCTCTCGCTGATCTTCGTGCCGTCCTTCTACGCGGTGATGGACGATCTCTCGCATCTGACCGGGCGCCTGTTCGGCCGCTTCTTCAGCAAGGCGGAGGACGAAAGCCAGTGGGAGCCGATCCATGACGAGCATGCGACGCCGGGCGAGGCGACGGCGGAAGCGATGGGCCGCAAGATGCCGCCGCGGCTGGCGGCGGAGTGAGGCTTGGAGCTAAGGCTGAAGCTCGAGCGGGAAGGGCGTGCGTTCGTAGATATCTTCGAGGCCGTTGCGGGCGACGAAGTCGTCCTCCCATCCGTGGAGAACGGAGACGACTCCGGCACGGTCTCCATCGGCGATCAACGCGCCAAGTTCTGAAGCTTTCTCGTAATCAGCGCGCGGCCATGAAGTCATGCGGAGGTACGAGTCCTTGATATCCTCGTAGACGGCGAGGGATTCCTCCCAGCGCCCCAAGGCTGCCGCGATGGCGAGACGATAGGGTGGGTAATGATTGAGCCAGCCGTCATATTCATGAGACCGCGGCACTCCCTCGATTCGAAACATGTCGTCGATGGTCTGCACACGGCGCAGCATGGGCAGAATATTCGTCTCGATCTCCTCGACGGCCGTTTCGATGAAACCAGCTTCCGACCACCGGCTCGGCTTGCCGCGGGGCAGCAAGAACCATTCGGCAGCAAGGCCTCCCAGCGAGCCGAAAGGTCTGAAGCTATGCCCGACATGCCAAAAAAAATCAGGATCATCGGCACGTGACGTGCGGTCGATCGAGATAGAGCGAGAGACATGCCGCATCGGCCTCAGCATGAGGTAGGGCACCTTGAAAACGTAATGATTTTTTACGATCAGATCGTCGTTGCGAGCCACTAGTTGGTCGAACAGCGTCTTGATCTGCTTCTTGGTCGTCATTGTCTCGGCCTTACCTCCATGACAATGACCCGTCGAACCGAGTTGAACCCCAATTTGATGGCATTGGCCAGGATATCAGCTCGCCTGTCGGCCAAACCGGCTTTACCGGTTTTGAGATCATAAACGCAAAGTGTGCCATCATCTCGGTATTCATAGGCGTCCACACGGATTGACCGCGGATACCCGTAGGGTACTTTCTGGTTATCGACCCCCTCAATCTGCTCCTTCAGAAATGATCGTTCGGCTCGGAATTTGAGGTCGTTCAGGTCTTTGATATATTGCGCGAAGCGCGTGTGGACATCCGTTCCATAAACTGTTCGCGACGGGTAGAGATCAGGAGAGCCGGCAGCATTGGCAGCGCGATCGGCCAGTTCCCTGACATCGGGCAAACGCCGGCAAGCCAGTTCGGCTTGCTCCTCCGTTATACGCCCGGAATAGGTGAGGTCGAACGTGCCGCTTGTACTATCTCCCAGCTGATAGTCGCGGGCGTTGAACCCCATGATGGCCTGCTGGCCGTCGCTGCCGTTGAGCGGCGACATCCAGTTGAACAGGATGGCGCCGCCGGTGATGATCGTCGGGGCAGCGATGAGAGGGGCAAACGCGGGCTGGACCGTCGCGTCGGGCTCGGGGCCGGACGGTGTCCAGATCGTGCGGGTGACGAGCTCGCCGTCCGGCCCGCCGAAGCGGATCGACTGGACCTTGTCCGTCGTCTCGAAGCTGATCGTGTTGCCATCGGGGCGGATGACGGTCTGGCGTTCGTCGAAGCCGGCGGCGCGCGAGGCGGCATATTCCGACTGGATCGTCGTGCCCTGGCCGTCCGTGACAGCCTGCTCGAAGACGGAGCCGTCCTCGTTCCACCCCTCGCCGAGCGATGACCAGCCGGCCTCGCCTTCGACCGCTACGCCGTCGGGAAAGGCCGGGTTCTCGCTGCCAGATCCACCGCTTCCACCCCCACCGCTGGTCCATTGCCCACCTCCCGCGTTGCCGGATGGCACGCGAGGCTGGTTCGGGTTGTATTTGCGGTGCCAATGATCGCGCCGGATCAGGCCGAGCTCGTCGCGCAGACGCAGGAGGCGCAGGCGCAAGGCGCGAAGCTCGCGACGCGATGGGGAGAGATGGCGGTGGGGTGGCATGGCGGGCTCCTGAAAGGAGCCCAGTCTCCGGCCGTTTCAGCCGCCGGGGATAAGTGGAGGCGGGGTCTCTGCCCGCCTCAGGCGGTCGCGCTCTGACGCCGCGCCAAGGCCACGCGATAAGCTGCCGTCAGCTCGTTCAGCACCGACACCTCCGGCGCCGGCGCGTCGAGATGCAGGTGCCGGAGCTCCTGCATGAAGCGCTCCCACAGCGCCGGGCCGCCTTCGCTGAGCAGCTCCGCACGGATCGACAATTCCTCGGTGACCGGCAGGAAGCGCCGGCCCCACTCGCCCATCGCGGCGAAGACCGGGACGAGGGCGATGCCCATCTCGGTCAGGCTGTAGATCGCCTTCTGCTTGTGCGTGGCGTCGTCGCGGCGCGAGAGCAGCCCGCGCTCGACCAGCCGCTTCAGGCGGTCCGCGAGGATGTTCGAGGCGATGCCTTCGTCCGATTTCGCCAGCATCTCGCGAAAATGCCGGCGGTTGCCGAACATGATGTCGCGCAGGACGATCAGGCTCCAGCGATCGCCCAGGATTTCCAGCGTCAGATTGATCGGACAGCCCGAACGGCCGGTCTCGCGCATGCTCGCCTCCAAAACCAGTTGCAATATAGGATCGGTTTCGCTACACAGCAACTGATTGCAAATTGAAACTGGTTTTGACCGAACCTATCGGGAGGATGCCATGGCCAAGGTGATCGTCTGGAATCTGGTGACGCTGGAGGGGTTCTTCGAAGGCAAGGAGAAGTGGGATCTCGGCTTCCATGGTGACGCCTGGGGCGAGGAGCTCTCCGCGCTCAGCAGCGAATTCGGGCGCGAGGCGGGGCTACTCGTCTTCGGCCGCGTCACCTATGAGGGCATGAAGGCCTATTGGACTTCGGCCGAGGAGGAGGGCGAGACCAAGGGTTTCATGAACGCCCTGCCGAAGCTCGTCGCCTCACGCAGCCTGACCGGCTCCGACTGGAACAACACCACGGTCACGGCCGATATCGTCGGGGAGATCACGCGCCGAAAAGCGGAAGCCGGCAAGGACATCTATGTCTTCGGCAGCGCCGTACTGACGGAGTCGCTGCTGGCGGCAGGGCTCGTCGACGAGATCATGATCGCGGTCGCGCCGGTCACGGTCGGGCAGGGCACGCCCTTGTTCAAGCCGAACGCGGAAAAGCGCCACTATGCGCTGATCGCGGCCCGTCCGCTCAAGAACGGCACCGTGATCCTGCACTACGGCGTCAAGCCGGTGGTATGAGCGCGGAGTTCAACCGCGCCGCACCATCAGCACGGCGGCGAGAATGGCGACGCCGCCGAAGGCCTGCACAGGGGTCGGCTGCTCGCCGAAGATCGCCCAGGCGGCGAGCACCGCGACCAGCGCCGGCCAGACCATGACGAGCGAGGCCGCGCTGGCGCCATAGCTGCCGAGCGAGAGCGTGATCAGCCCCTGGCCGAGCGCATGCGAGACGAGGCCGAGCCCGATCACCGCGAGCCAGCCCTGCAGGCTCATCGGGATGATCTGCTCGCGCAAGACCAGCGCCGCGACGAAGCAGAAGCCGGCGCAGACGAGGCTGGAGATCAGGCTGACCAGCCCGGCATCGGCGCGGTTGCGCGCCCGGCCGATGGCGAGGATATAGGCGGCGTAGGACATCGCCGCACCGACGGCCAGCGAATCGCCGAGGAGATTGCCGGTGGCGGCGGGGTTTCCGGTGAATTTCGGCAGCACGAGCAGCAGCGCGCCGGCGATCGCCAGCATCAGCGCGCCGAGGATGCGGCGCGACGGCTTGTCGCCGAGGATCAGCCAGCCGCCGAGCACGACGCCGACCGGCGCGAGATTGCCGAGCAGCGAGGCGTTGGCGATGGTCGTGAAGCCGAGCGAGGCATTGTAGAGCACGACATCGACGCCGAAGGTCAGGCCGGCCAGCGCGATCGGCACGAGCGCGCCGCGACCGAGCGAGGATCCGCCCGCAGGCCGGCGCCGCTCGAAGGCGGTCCAGGCCATCAGCACGGGCATGGCGAAGATCATCCGCCAGAAGCCGGCAGCGGCCGGGCCGACATCGCTGAGGCGGACGAAAATGCCGGAAAAGCCGATGAAGGTCGCGCCCGCGAGCAGGGCGGCGAACATGGCGAGCGCGGGGGAGGCGGGGCGGACGGAAATCGCGGGGGCGGACATCGAAACTGCTTCTGTGCCGGCGGCCTGGCCCGGAAGGCTTCCTTCGCCTTCCCGCATCGGCCGGTCCACCGGTTCTGCGCTGCTATAGGACGCTTTTTCGCATCGGAAAAACGGATTATACTGATTTAACCATTCTTAAAATCGATGGATGATCGGCGTCTCACGGAGGCACATGATGAACGGCCATTTCGACCTTGCCGCGCTCGGTATGCTGGTCGCCGTCGCGGAAACCGGCGGCTTCACCGCTGCCAGCGCGCGGCTCGGGCGCACGCAATCGGCGATCTCGGTGCGCATCCAGGATCTGGAGAGCCAGCTCGGCCACAAGCTGCTGGAGCGCTCGCGCCGCGGCGTCACGCCGACCGATGCGGGCGAGCGGCTGATCGCCCATGCAAGGCGCCTGCTGGCGGTCGAGCGCGAGGCGCTGGCCGATCTGGGCGGGGAGACGCCGACAGGGCGGCTGCGCATCGGCGTTCCCGACGACTACATGGACGCCTATCTGAGGCCGCTGATCGCGCGCTTCGCGGTGGAGCATCCCAAGGTCGAGCTCGAGGTCCGCTGCGATATCTCGAAGCGGATCGAGCCGGCGCTCAAGGCCGGCGAACTCGATCTCGCCGTGGTGACGCAGGATCCGCAGCGGCCGCTCGGCGAGATGCTCAGGCGCGAGCCGTTGATCTGGGTGGCGGCGCGCGGCCATCGGCCCGAATTGCAGGAGACGCTGCCGCTCGCCCTGTTCTCGGAAGGTTGCCGGGCGCGACCGCGCATCCTCGCGGCCCTGAACAGCGCGGGGCGGGCGTATCGGCTGGTCTTCTCCTGCTCGCATACCTCGGGCGTGCTGTCGGCGGTCGAAGGCGGTTTCTGCGTCACGGCGATGACGGAAAGCGCGGTGCCGCCCTCGCTGCGCCGTCTGGGGCCTGCCGAGGACCTGCCGCCGCTGTTCGAGCTCACTGTCGGGCTGATCATGGCGCCGCATCCCGGACTGGCGGCCCAGCGCTTCGCCGATGCGCTGCGCGAGGAAATGAGCGCTTTCAGGCTCGCGGCGTGATGCGACGCATTGCCCTAGCGCCCCCGGATCACTACTGAGAAGCCATGAAATTCCTCGACCAGGCCAAGATCTATGTGAAGGCGGGTGACGGCGGCGCCGGCTGCGTCTCCTTCCGTCGCGAAAAATTCATCGAGTTCGGCGGGCCCAATGGCGGCGATGGCGGGCGTGGCGGCGACATCGTCGTCGAATGCGTGCAGGGGCTGAACACGCTGATCGACTACCGCTACCGGCAGCATTTCAAGGCCAGGACCGGCGAGCACGGCATGGGCAAGGACCGCCACGGCGCCAATTCGCCGGCGATCGTGCTGAAGGTGCCTCCGGGCACGGAAATCCTCGAGGAGGATGGCGAGACGCCGATCGCCGATCTGACCGAGCCGGGCCAGCGCTTCGTGCTGTGCAAGGGCGGCAATGGCGGCTTCGGCAACGCCTATTTCAAGACCTCGAGCAACCAGGCGCCACGCCATGCCAATCCCGGCCTGCCGGGCGAGGAGCGCTGGATCTGGTTGAGGCTGAAGCTGATCGCCGATGCGGGCCTGGTCGGCCTGCCGAATGCCGGCAAATCGACCTTCCTCGCCGCGGTGACGGCGGCCAAGCCCAAGATCGCGGATTATCCCTTCACCACGCTGCATCCCGGCCTCGGCGTCGTGCGCGTCCATGACCAGGAGATGGTGCTGGCCGATATTCCCGGCCTGATCGAGGGCGCGCATGAGGGCCACGGCCTCGGCGACCGCTTCCTCGGCCATATCGAGCGCTGCCGCGTGCTGCTGCATCTGGTCGAGGGCACGAGCGAGCACGCCGGCAAGGCCTACAAGGTCGTGCGCGAGGAGCTGGAAGCCTATGGCGAGGGGCTGGCGGACAAGCCCGAGATCGTCGCCCTCTCCAAGGTCGACGCGCTGTCGCCGGAGCTGCTGAAGGAACAGGTGGCGCGCTTGAAGCGGGCGGCCAAGCGCATGCCGATCATCCTGTCCTCGGCCTCGGGCGAAGGTGTCGACGCGGCCCTGCGGGCGCTTTTCGCGGTGGTCGAGGAGGCGCGCCGCGAGGAAGAGCGCGAGAGCGCTCCGGTGGAAGAGACCGGCTGGCGGCCCTAACGCTGCCAGTTTCCGTTCGGAACCGGTCATCCCGGACAAGCTGCGCCAGCGACGCCGATCCGGGATCGATCGAAAGGCGCTGCGCTTGATGATGGATCCCGGGGGCAAGTCCGGGACGACGGTGCGTTTCCGAGGCCGTCTCCCGAACGCTTGATGGTCGCGTGCGGCCTCGCCGAAGGGCGTGACCGGCCCATCCCAGCTTTCATCGGGCGGCGGCAGCGCCGCCTCGCATCAGCTCGAACTGGCCGACGATGTGACCCGCGCGGCTGCGCTCAGCCAGCAGTCCCGGAAGATCAGGTCAGGGCGCCGCGCGCCGCAACCGGCCAGACCGCCTCGACATGGGCATCGGGCCCGTGCAGGCCGCGCACGCAGACATACCAATCGTGCAGGTTCACGGTCGGGTCGCAATGGCCGGGAATCAGCAGGACGCGGTCGCCGCGATGCGGCAACGCGACGGGATCGCCGGTCAGGACGCCATGCTCGTCGGAAGGCTTGGTGTAGATCGCGCCCTCGCGCTGGAACGGCACCGGCATGCCGGAATCGACAGAGGCGGTCTTGTGCCCGGCATCGACGATGGCGCGGTCCGGCACCGGCTTGCTCATCACGCCGGCGAGGATGAAGAGCGCGTGCTCGAAGCTGCGGAAGGGCGAGCCGTCGGCCTGGCGGTTGCGGGCATAATCGGCGTCCATGAAGATGTAGGAGCCGCATTGCAATTCGTTCCAGATGCCCGATTGCGCCTCGAGCTCATAGGTGCCGGTGCCGGCGCCGCTGATGACCGGGCACTCCAAACCAGCCTGGGCGAGGCGCTCGGCGGTGTTGCGCGCGGCGAGCCCGGCGCGCTCGATGGCCTCGCTGCGCTCGTCGATGGAGCGCATGTGCTGGGCCGCGCCGTGATAGGCCTGCAAGCCGGCGAAGCGCAGCGTGTTCGAGCGCGCGATGGCCTCGGCCAGCCGGACGGCGCCTTCTCCTGGCGCGACGCCGCAGCGGCGCCCGCCGACATCGATCTCGACCATGACGTCGAGCACCACGTCATGGCGCGCGGCGGCCGCGGCCGCCTCGCGCACGCCGTCGGCGTGATCGACGCAAAGGCCGATCTTGGCGCTGCGCGCGAGGATGGCGAGGCGGTCCAGCTTGGCGGGGCTCGCGATCTCGTTGGTCACGAGCACGTCACCGACGCCGCCGGCGACGAGGATCTCCGCCTCCGAGACCTTCTGGCAGCATTGCCCGACGGCGCCATGGGCGATCTGGCGCAGCGCGATCTCCGGGCTCTTATGGGTCTTGGCGTGAGGCCGCAGACGAATGCCGTGAGCCTCGCTGAAGGCGGCCATGGCGACGAGATTGCGCTCGAAGGCATCGAGATCGAGCAGCAGCGCAGGCGTATCGATCTCGGCGAAGCTCTGGCCCGGCTGCGCCGGCGGGGTCGAAGGCATGGAGTCTCCTGAATCGTTCGGGCCATGGGATGACAGCTTCGTGTCCGGAGCAAGACCCGATTGCCACATTGCCCGTCCCATCCACGCCAGTGGCGCTTGCCGGCTCGGCATGGTAGGGCGCGGCCCATGAAGATCGGCCGCGTCACCGACGACACCCTCGCGCTCTTCGCCCGCGTCTGGCGCGAGCAGATCAGCCGCTACCTGCCGCAGATGGCGATGATCCTGGCGCTGGTCGTGGTCATCGCTGCGACGACGAGCTTCTACCCGCTGCTGATCAAGGCGGCTTTCGATGCCTTCGCCGATCCTCTGGCCGCCGAATCGACCGGGTTCGTGCGGCGCATGGAGCGACTGGTCTCCAAGTCGATCAACTACGATATCGGCGTGATCAACGCCGTCGCGACCGTGGTGGTCATCGTGACCGCGATCAAGGGCTTCTCGCTGCTGGCCCAGACGGTGATGACGAATACCGTCGTCAGCCGGATCGAGGCGGACATGCAGACGGAGCTCTACGGCCATCTGATCGATGCCGATCTCGCGCAGCTTCAGAAGGAGAACCCGGCCTCGCTGACGCAGCGCTTCACCACCGATTTCACCTTCGTCAAGGAAGCGCTGACGCGCATCGTCAACATCGCCATCCGCGATGTGGTGACGGCGATCGCGCTGATCGGCGCGCTGTTCTGGATCGACTGGCAGATGACGCTGGTCGTGCTGCTGATCGCGCCCGTGATCGCCCATCCGATCGGCCGGATCGGCAAGAAGCTCCGGCGCATGGCCAATTCCCAGCAGGAGCAGACGGGCATCATGGCGAGCCTCGTCACCGAAAGCCTGCAGGGCGCGCGCGTCGCCAAGACCGATTCGCTCGAGCCCTATCTGAAGCAGCGGGCGGCCAGCGCCTTCGAGACGATCCGGGCGCTCAAGATGAAGGCCGCCAATGCGCGCGGCCGGCTCGATCCGCTGCTGGAGGTCGGGGGCGGCATGGCGGTCGCGGGCGTGCTCGCCGCGATCGGCGTGCGCATCACCTCGGGCTCGTCCACCGTTGGCGATTTCACCGGCTATGTTTCGGCCCTGCTGCTCGCGGCCCAGCCGATGCGCTCGCTCGGCAATCTCAACGCCATCGTGCAGGAGGCCGGCGCCTCGCTGAAGCGCTATTACGCGCTGCTCGACGAGAAACCCCAGATCCTCGACCGGCCGGGCGCGAAGCCGCTGGCGGTCTCCTCCGGCGGCATCGCCTTCCGGCATCTGCGCTTCCGCTATCGCGAGGATCAGCGGGCGCTGGAAGGAATCGACCTCGTGGCGCAAGGCGGCAAGACCACGGCGCTGGTCGGGCGTTCGGGCTCTGGCAAGTCGACGCTGCTCGCGCTGGTGCCGCGCCTCTACGATCCGACCGGGGGGCGTATCGAGATCGACGGGCAGGATCTGCGCGATGTGAGCTTGAAGAGCCTGCGCCACCAGATCGGCGTCGTCAGCCAGGATGTCGTGCTCTTCGACGATACGGTGCGGGCCAATATCGCCTTCGGACGGCCGGGCGCGAGCGAGGCCGAGATCGTCGCGGCGGCGCAGGCCGCGGCGGCGCATGACTTCATCACGGCGATGCCGGGCGGCTACGACGCCTCCGTCGGCGAGCGCGGCCATAAGCTTTCCGGTGGCGAGCGCCAGCGCATCGCGATTGCCCGTGCGATCCTGAAGGACGCGCCGATCCTCCTGCTCGACGAGGCGACGAGCGCGCTCGACACCGAATCGGAGCGCCTCGTCCAGCAGGCGCTGGCGCGGCTGATGAAGGGGCGCACGACCCTGGTCATCGCGCATCGGCTCTCGACCATCCGCGAGGCCGACCTGATCGTGGTGATGGACGAGGGCAGGATCGTCGAGACCGGCAGCCATGACGCCTTGCTGGCACGCGACGGCGCCTATGCCCGGCTGCACCGGATGCAGTTCGTCGAGGGCTAAGGCTAAAACCTGCTGATGATACGCGGAACCACGGGGTCATCCTGGGTCAAGCCCGGGATGACGGCGTTTGTCCGTGACAATGCTGCCCTACCGGCAGAAATCGGCGCAGCCGGCTTCCCAGAATGCTTTGCCGGATTCAAGCTCGGGCACCGAAGGCCGCGGCTTGCGGCCGGGCAGGTCGTCAGGGACCGGCTTCACCAGCTCCCACCAGCGATGGGCGCATTGCGAGCGGAAGGCCATCTGGTCGGAGATCGAGGTGCCCTCCTTCTCCAGCACGATGTCGAGCGCGGCGCAGGTCTCGCGCAGCCGCTCGTCATGGGCGTCGCTCGGGTCGTTGGCGTAATCGTGGAAGGCCTCGGTGAAGGCTTCCATCTCGCGGGCGATGTGCGGCCAGTCGCTGCGGGCAAGGTTCCAGGCGTCCATCCATTCGCGCACCACGGTCTCGACGGCTTCCGCTTTCGGTTTGTGCTTCACCTTGCGGGCGGTGGTCAGCATGTGGCGCATCAGTTCGGCGCGGGCATGGGCATGGCGCGCCCGGAGCGCGGTTTCCTGCATCCGCGCGATGGCGTCCGCCGCCTCCTGCTGCAACGCTTCGACGAAATGCGGCATGGAGCGATCCTTCAGGGCAGGGTGGCGAGGCGTTCGATCATCCGTTCGAACAGCTCATGGGCCTTCACGGCCGAGACGACATGCGCGTTGGGCGCGCGCTTGAGCCGGCCGTTCCAGTCGATGGTGGTGCGGCCGCGCAAGGGGCCGTCGCCGGTCTCGACCGCGACGAAACAGTCGCGACCTTCGAAGAGTTCCGGCCAGAGCAGGAAGGCGATGACGCAGGGGTCGTGCATCGGGTGGCCGTCGCTGCCGAGTCCGCCGGGGCGCGGGCGGGTCAGCATGCCCGAGACGGCTTTGCCGGCGGCGTTGCCGCACGCGCCGATGCGGGCGATCTGGTCGTGGCTGGCGATGGCCTGCAAGGTGACGCCGAGGCCGAACATCACGATCGGCCGGCCGCAACCGAAGACGATTGCCGCCGCATGCGGATCGACATGAACGTTGAATTCGGCGGCAGGCGTGATGTTGCCGAGGCCGATCGCGCCGCCCATCAGCACGATGCGTCTGACCTTGGGCAGGATGTCCGGCGCGAGCCGGAAGGCCAGAGCGAGATTGGTCAGCGGCCCGAGCGGGCAGAGCGTGACGCCATCTTCGGGAGCCGCGCGGCAGAGATCGATGATCGCCTGGACGGCATGGCCCGGCGCGGCCTCGCTGGCAGGGGCGGGAAGGTCTGCTCCCGACAAGCCGTCCGGGCCGCAGACGAATTCGGCGGTTTCGAGCGGGAAGACGAGCGGTCCCTCGGCGCCGCGATAGACCGGGATGTCGCCGCGCTGGCCGAGGTCGCGGATGCGCAGCGCGTTCGTGGTGGTCTGCGCCACCGGGACGTTGCCGGCGACGGTGGTGATCGCCTTGAGGTCGATTTCGCCCGGGCTGGCGAAAGCGAGGAGCAGGGCAACGGCGTCGTCCTGCCCCGGGTCGGTGTCGATGATGATCGCTTCTGGCATTTTGTCAGGCCGCCTTGGCGTTGCCGGACATGATCATATGGGCGATATCGTCGGCGGTGAGGTCGCCGAGCGGGCGGTCGACGTATTTGCGCCCTGCCCCCATGATGACGACGCGATCGGCCAGCGCCACGACGTCGCGCATGTTGTGGCTGATCAGGATGACGGTGCGCCCGTCGGCCTTGAGCTTGCGGATGAGGTCGAGGACGAGGGCGCTTTCCTTGACGCCGAGCGCCGCCGTCGGCTCGTCCATGATGATGATCTCGGCGTTCCAGCGCAGCGCGCGCGAGATCGCCACCGCCTGGCGCTGGCCGCCGGAGAGACGCTCCACGGGCCTCGTCATGTCGGTGACGGCGGCCGAGAGCTGCGACAGATAGCGGCGCGATTCCGCGATCATTCTCTTCTTGTCGAGCACGCGCAGGAAGGGCAGCAGCACGGGCTTCGTCAGCTCCGAGCCCATGAAGACGTTCTGGGCGATGGAGAGGCGCGGGGCCAGCGCAAGGTCCTGGTAGATCGTCGCGACGCCATGGTTGAGCGCGTCATGCGGCGAGCCGAAGACGACAGGCTTTCCACGCATGCTGATGGTGCCGCTGGTCGCCTCCTCGGCGCCGGAAATCACCTTGATCAGGCTCGACTTGCCCGCGCCGTTGTCGCCGCACAACGCGACCACCTCGCCCGGGAAGATGTCGAGATCGACCTCGCACACGGCGACGACGGCGCCGTAGCTCTTGCCGATGCCGCGCAGGGAGAGGAGGGGGGTTGGTTCGGTCATCGCTTCAAACCAGTTCTGGGGCGGGGCGGCTTGGCGCAACTTGCCCCCTCGCCCCTTGCGGGAGAGGGGTGGGGTGAGGGGTCTCTCGACGCTTCCAATGCTGCCTTTGCCGACGCAAACCGGAAATCGCAGCACGACCCCTCATCCGTCTCGACTTCGTCGAGCCACCTTCTCCCCCGAGGGGAGAAGGAAGAGCACTCACTTCTTCAGGAACTGCTGGACGTTGTTCTTGTCGACCAGCACGGCGTCCATGAAGAGATAGGGGCCGCTGGCGACGGTCTCCTTCGGCTTCTTCTCGACGACGATGGTCTGGATTGCGTCGACCGCCTTCTTGCCCATCTCCTCGAAAGGCACGGCGACGGTCGCCATGAAGGTCGAGCTGGGGTCGGCGATGCGCTCATAGCTCTCCTGGCCGCCATCGACCGAGACGAGCGGGATCTGGCCCTTCTTGATCCCCTGGGCCTGCAGCAGGTCGTCGATGATGTAGGCCTGCCCGTCGAAGGAGGCCCAGATGCCGTTGACCTTGCCCTGGTTCTGCAGGAGCAAAGCCTGCATGCCGGAGCGGACGTCATCGCGCCAGCTCTGGGTGCGGCCCATCGAGAACTTGCCGAGCTCCTTCACCGCCTGGTTCTCGGAGAGCACCGCGTCGAGGATCTTGCCGCGGATGCGCGAGGCGACGTTGAGGTCGAAGCGCGAGGTCAGGATGTTGCCCTGGTAGCCGAGCTGGCCGAGCAGGTAGAGCGCGGCATCGGCGCCGATCTTGTATTCGTTCGACTGGATGTCGAAGAGCGCGTGCGGGCTCGAGCCCGATTGCACGGTGATGACCGGGATGCCGGCATCCTTGGCCGCCTTGAACTGGGCGTCGGCCTCGACCGGCTTGCCCATGGCGATGATGATGGCGTCGACCTTCTTGGCGATCAGCGCGTCGAACTGCTCGGCGTGCTTGGGCAGCGCGCCTTCCGAGTTCAGCAGCGTGACGTTCCAGCCCTTGGCCTTGGCGGCTGCAGCCGCCGCGTTGGCGACGCGGGCATGCGTCTCCGACGAGAACTGGAAGCCGATGACGCCGAGCTCGAAGGCGCCGGCGGATTGGCCGAGCGCCAGGAGCGCGGCCGCCGCGACCAGCATTTTGCGCAAACCGAACATGTGAACTCCCCTCTTCTGTTTCTTTGAGCGCAGACTCTGGATCTCAGACCTTGAACGCCACCTTCCGGATCGCGCTGGCCGAGAAGGCGACGGAGCCGATCATGATCGCGCCGAGCATGATGTCCTGAACGTAATAGGCGGCGCCGAGCAGCACCAAGCCATTGCCGAGCACCTTGAGCACGAGCGCCGCGAAGACCGTGCCCGGCACGTTGGGCTTGCCGGGCTCGAACATGGTCATGCCGAGCAGCACGGCGGCGATGGCATAGAGCAGGTAGTCGCCCGCCATGTTCGGTGCGGCGGAGGACAGGTTGGCGGCGAGCAGCACCGCCATGATGCCGGCGAAGACGCCGGCGAGCAGGAGGCCGATGCGCTTCATCCGCGCGGTCGCGATGCCGGCGAGCCGCGCTGCCTCGTCCGCCTCGCCGGTCGCGACCATATGGGCGCCGGTGCGGGTCCATTTGACCAGCCCCCAGGCGAAGAGCGTGGCGCCCGCCAGCCAGAGCACGAGATTGGGAATGCCGAAGCTGGAGCCGCGCGCCAGCCCGGTGAACTGGATCGGCCAGCGGCCGGTGAAGGCGACGCCCTGCGTGATCATGAAGGCGCAGCCCCGCGCGATGGCGCCGGTGCTCAGCGTCATGATCAGGGAGGGGATGCGCAGCCGCGTCACCCCGAAGCCATTGAGCGTGCCGAAGACCACGCCGACGGCCAGCGCCGCCGCCACCGCTGCGGCCGGAGGATACTGGAGCTTGATCAGCCAGCCGCAGACCACGGCCGCGAGGCTTGCGACCTCGGCGACGGAGAGGTCGAGCTCAGCCACGATGAAGGCAAGCGTGAAGCCCAGCGCCAGGATGGCGAGGAAGCTCGTATCCTTCAGCACGTTGACGATATTGGTCGCCGTCGCGAAATTCGGCGCGAAGATCAGGAAGAACAGGATCAGCGCCAGCCCGGCGAGCGCCGTGCCGTAGCGGCCGATCAATTCGCGCAGGTGGACGCCGCCCATCCGGTTCAGGCTCCCTTCGCGATGGTCGAGATCGGCGACAGGATCTCGATGCCGCCGGTGATCGGGATGAGCGCGCCGGTGACGAAGGCGGCGCCGTCCGAAAGCAGGAAAGCGATCACGTTGGCGACATCCTCGGGCCGTCCCAATCTCCCCAGCGGCGTCCGTTGCGCCGCGCCCTCGACCAGCGCATTGAACTGCTGAGCGAATCCGTTGCGCACCATTGGCGTATCGATGATGCCCGGCGCAACCGCATTCACGCGGATTCCATGCGGCCCGAGCTGCTGGGCCATGCCGTAGGTGAGGGTCGCGACGCCGCCCTTGGCCGAGCCATAGGCGAGATTGGCGCCGCCATTGCTGTGGGCGATCGAGGAGATATGGACGATCGAGCCGCCCTCGCTTTGGTCGATCATCTGGCGGGCGGCGGCTTTCGAGATGCGGAAGACGGCCGAAAGGTTGATGTCGACGAGCCTGTCCCACTCGTCATCCTCCATCTCGACCAGCGGCACGGGGCGCGAGGCGCCGGCGCCGGTCACGAGATGGTCGAGCCGACCGAAGCGCGTGGCGGCGAGATCGACCGCCGCCTGCGCGAAGTCGCGCTCGCGGACATCGCCGGCCAGCGTTTGCGCTTCGCCGCCTGCGGCCGTGATGTCGGCGGAGAGCGCATCGAGCCCGGCCTGATCGAGCCCGCAGAGCAGGAGGCGATGGCCGGCAGCTGCGAGCGTCGTGGCGAGGACCGAGCCGATGCCGCCGGAGGCGCCGGTGATGAGCGTGACGGGCTTGGTCGTGGTGGGCCTGGTCATCTCAGGCCGCCTTGCGGGCTTCATAGGCGCGCACCAGGGCGTGGGCGCGCTTCGGGTCGACCGGGTTCAGGGTCTGGCGGTCCTGCTTGATCGAGGTGCCGATGATGAAGATGTCGGCGACCTCCGAGAGCCGGGCGATATTCTCCTCGGCGACGCCGGTACCGACCGCGACGGGCGTATCCGGGACCTGCTTGGCGACGCGCTCGATCACCGAGATGTCCGCTTCCTTGCCGGCGGCCGGGCCGCCGACGCAGACGACATCCGCGAGCCCGATGAAGACCGCGCCCGAGGCATGCTGCTCGACGGGGCGCGTGTCGAGATTGATCGAGAAGCCCGGCGTGACGTTGCAGATGATGCGGATGTTCTCCGCGCCGAGATTGGCGCGCAGGCGCAAGGCGCGGGCGCCGTCCGGCGTCATCATGCCGATATCGCCGGCGAGCAGCCCGGTCAGGAAGGCGCGCACGAAGCGCCCGCCCGTGGCATGGGCGACGGCGATGGAGGCGGGCGGGTCGATCAGCATGTTGACGCCGTGCGGCAGCTTCGTCTGCGCCTGGCATTCGGCGATCACCTCGGTCATCGCCGCGACGACCTCGACCGGCATGTTGGCCTCATAGGGCATGTCGGATTCATTGGTGTAGAGCAGAGCGTGGAAGCCGGCCTCCTCCAGGATCCGGGCCTCTTCCTTCGCCTGATTGACGATCTTCCGCATGCCGCCGCTGCGGTCGTAGAGCGGCGTACCGGGCAGGGCGAGCGTATGGACGCAGCCGACCAGCAGATGGTCGCGGCCATATTCGGTCTGGACGAGGGTCTTCATGGCGTCGGGTCCTTACGGAGACGATGGCGTGGCATGGACGCCTGGCAGGCTGCCGGCGCTGCGCGAGAGCCCGGCGAGATCGGCCGAGATCGGCGCGAGCGCGGCCTCGGCCCGGCGGAAGACGGCAAACAGGGCGTCATAGGCTCCGCGACGAGCCGGATCAGGTTCGTAGCGCCGGGCGGGGGTGACGAGCGCCTCCTGCGCCGCCGCGAGCGAGGGGAAGCGGCCGAGTCCCGTCCAGGCGATGATGGCGGCGCCGAGCAGGCCGGGCTCCTTCGCGGCACCGACCACGACCGGGCGGTTGCTGAGATCGGCCTTGATCTGCGCCCAGACCGGGTTGGAAGCGGCACCGCCGCCGAATCGGATCTCGCCGACCGGGGCGCCGAGCGCGGCCTCGGCCCGTTCCAGCACGATGCGGTTGAGGCAGGCGACACCTTCCAGAACGGCAAAAGCGAGATCTGTCGCGCCATGCTGGCGGCCAAGTCCGAGGAAGGCGCCGCGCAAGGCCGGGTTCCAATAAGGCACGCGCTCGCCCTGGAGATAGGGCAGGAAGACCAATGGCTGCGGATGGCGCCGGCCGGCCAGCAGCTTGCCGATGCCGTCGCCGACATCAGCGAAGCCGCGCTCCGTGCCGCCGAGCAGGGACACCAGCCAGGCGGCGGTGTCGGCGCCGTTCTGGCTGGGGCCGCCGAGCTGCCAGAGTCCGCGCCAGTCGACCGTCAGCAGGCCCTCAGTGGCAGCGGCCCGCTCGCCGACGACGCCGAGGACTTCGGTGGTGCCGGAGATGTTGTAGGCGAAGCCGGGCCGCATCGCGCCCAGCCCGGTCACGGCGACCCAGGTATCGCTGGACGAGCAGAAGACCGGCACACCCGCCAATCGCCCGAGCGCGCCGGGCAGACCCGGCTGGACCGGCCCAAGCACCGCGCAAGGCTCCAGCACTTGCGGGATGATCGCGGCGTTCAGCCCGATAGCCGAGAGCGCATCGCCATCTCCCGCCACCTCGGTGCAGGCCATCAGCCGCGCCATCGAGACGGGGTCGCCCGCCTGCCGGCCGGTGAGGCGGAAATTCAGCCAGTCCTTCGGCTCCAGCACGCTGGCCAGCGCCCGGAAGCTCGCTTCCTCCTCCTCGGCCAGCCAGGCGAGTCGGGCGAGCGGGTGGAAGGCGTTGATGCGCTCGGCTTCGGGATGATCCGCGAGCCGGTCGCGCAGGCGGGCGGCCGCCGCTTCCGAGCGGGTGTCCTTCCAGGTGATCGCCGGCCTGAGCTGGCGCCCGTCGCGGCCGAGAAAGACCTGCGTGCGGGTGACGCCGCAGATGGCGATGCCTTCGACCGCGCCGAACAGTTCGGGCTCGGCCTCCGCGAGCTTGGCGGCCGCTTCACAAAGAATCGTCCACCAGGCTTCGGCATCGACTTCAGACCAGCCCATGCGGTCGATCAGCGTCGGGCCGATGATGACGCTTTCGGCGCGTGTGCGCCCTTGCGCGTCGACAAGCGCGGCGCGGAAGCTGGTGCCGCCGAGATCGCAGGCGAGGACCACGCTCATGAAGTGACGCTCCCGACCTGCCGGCGGATGGTGAAGCGGTAGATGTCGCCGCGGATCAGGTTGTCGCTGACCTCGATCACGCCGCCGACCGCGTCGCGGGCGATGCGCTGCGAGCGGAAGATCGCGGTGCCCGAGGGGATGCCGAGATGGCCGGCGTCTTCGGCCTCGGCCGCGAGCGGTTCCAGCGTCTCCTCGACGGTCGCGACATGGATGCCGCGGCATTCGGCGAGGTAGCGGTAGAGCGAGGCATCCATCAATTCATCCGGTCTCACCGAGCCGAGCACGCCGGCGCCGAGGCGCGAGCGTTGCAGCACGGCCGGCTCGTCGTCCAGGCTACGCAGGCGCAGGAGGTCGACGATGCCGTCGCGGGCGATGTCGGCGCCGAACAAGGTGAACTCGGCCGGCGTCGCCGCGCGGGTGGCGAGAGCGAGCACCCGCGTCTTCGGCACGCGGCCGGCCATGCGGGCCTCGCTATGGAAGTCGACGATGCTGCCGAGATGCTTGGTGATGTGGCGCGGCCGGTAGAAGGTGCCCTTGCCTTGCCGGCGTTCGATCAGCCCCTGGTCCTGCAACTGCTTCAGTGCGGCACGGATCGTGGTGCGGCTCGCGCCGTAGCGTTCGCAAAGCTCATGCTCGGAGGGGATCGCCCGAGAATCGTCGCCCCCGGCCGCAAGGCCGAGTTCGAGACTATGGGCGATCTCCTGATAACGGATCATGCGGCATTCCCGGCGGGATGCCGTATAGGAAGATACAAATCCGATACAAGTCAAGCGGTGCGGCGCGCCGCCTGCAAGATTTCGTCGACGAGCCGCTGCGAGGCCAAGGCCTCCTCGCCGGAGACGGCGGGATCGCGGCCTTGTTCGATCGCGTCGAGGAAGTCGGCGATGACGGCGCGGTGGGCGTCATGCGGGAAATCCATGATGTTGGCGCCGCTGCCGGTCGAGCCCTCGGCCTCGACCACCTCCTCGCGCCCGTCGAGGAAGGCGAGGCGAAGCCGTCCGCCGATCAGGGAGGCGAAGCCCTTCGTGCCGGTGATCTCGATGCGCTCGGGATAGCCTGGATAGGCGGCGGTGGTCGTGACGAGGGTCGCGGGGGCGCCGTTACCGGTTTCGAGCAGAGCGGAGACGTAGTCTTCCGTTTCCATGCGATGGATGGCGGTGGTGCGCGCCTGCGCCGCCACGACCTTGGAGACGCCGACGAGGGAGCGGAACAGATCGAGCGAATGGATCGCCTGGGTCAGCAGCACGCCGCCGCCGTCGCGGGCCAGCGTGCCGCGGCCGGGCTCATCGTAATAGCTCTGCGGACGCCACCACGGCACGGTCAGAAACGCCGCCTCGACGCTGCCGAGTTCACCGGAATCGAGCGCAGCCTTGAGGCGCAGGCTCGCCGGCCGGAAGCGATGCTGCAGCGTGACGCCGAAGGTTTTCCCGGTGCGGCGGGCGGTGTCGACGAGGCGCTGGCCGCGCTCGCTGGTCAGCTCCAGAGGCTTTTCGACCAGAACATGTTTGCCGGCTTCAAGGCAGAGGGCGGAGACGTCGAGATGGCTCGAGGGCGGCGTGAGCACGATGGCGGCGTCGACGGTGGGGTCCGCCAGCACGGCATCGAGATCGGTCGTAGTCGGGAAGGGGAATTGCTGCGCATAGGCCTTGGCGCGGTCCGGCGTGCGGCTGACCGCCCAGCGGACCTCGGCACGGCCGGCGAGATCGAGCAGGCTCTTCGAGTGCGGCAGTGAAGCCGGGCCGAGCCCGATCACGGCGATGCCGAGCTTGCGTGTCATGGCGTTTCCTCAGGATCGCGCTTCAGGCCGCACCGGCAGCCGGGCGGCCTTTGCCTGCGCCTCCAGGGCGAGGCGGCAGACGGTGAAGGTGTGGCGCTGGCTGGTGGCGGTTTCGCTGCGGGCGCCGATATCCACGATCAGGTCGCGAAAATAGGTCAGCGGCTCGTGTGAGGCGTCGATATGGCGGGTGCCGGCCTTGTCGACGAGGAAGACATGGTCGGTGCCCGGCCGGCCGGCGATATCGACATATTTGCGCAATTCGATGGTGCCCTCGGTGCCGAGGATGGTGAGGCGCCCGTCGCCCCAGGTCGGCAGGCCGTCGGCGGTGAACCAGTCGACGCGGATATAGCCGCCGGCCCGGTCGCTGCGCAGCAGGATCTCGCCGAAATCCTCGAAATCGGGAAAGTCCGGCCCGCCGAAATGGCCGATGCCGGAGGCGACGATCCCGGCATTGTCCGAGCCGGTGAAATGCAGGAACTGGTCGATCTGGTGCGAGGCGATATCGGTCAGGATGCCGCCATAATGGCGCTTGTCGAAGAACCAGCCCGGCCGGATCGCCCGGTTGAAGCGATGCGGCCCGAGGCCGAGCGTCTGGACGACGCGGCCGATCGCGCCGTCGGCAATCAGTTTGCCGGCTATAATCGTCGCGGGAACGATGAAGCGCTCGGAGAAGCAGACCGAGAAGATGCGCCCGGTCTCCGCGACCGCCTGCTCGACCGCGGCGAGCTGGTCGAAATCGGTGACGCCGGGCTTGTCGACCATCACATCCTTGCCCGCCCGCATCGCGCGGATGGCGATGGCGGCGCGCTCAGCAGGGATGGCGGCGCAGAGGATGAGATCGATCGCGGGATCGTCGATCAGCCGGTCCGCGCTCACCTCCGGCAGGGTCGGGAAGCGCTCGCGGAAACCGTCGAGCACCCGCTCGTCACTGGTCGCGGGATCGAAGCCGACGCAGGTCGCGCCGGCTGCGAGGAGACCACCGACCATATGGTAGATATGGCGGTGGTCGAGGCCGATGGCGGCGAAGCGCATGCCGGATAGCTCCTATTGCGGCGCCCCGTGGCCGACGCCGACCTCCTGATCCCAGCGCCGGAAGGCGGCGACGAGGCGTTCCGGCGTCAGCGGCGGCCGGGTCGGCAGGGTCTCGATCAGCTTGTCGTATTCGGGGCGGCCGAATTCGGCGAGCACGTCGCGGCTCTCCTGCGGCGCCTGCGCCAGGGTGACGCCCTTCACTGCCGGGCCGGGATAGAAATAGCCCTTGTCGAAGGTGAAGGCCTGCGCCTCCGGCTTCAGCATGTAGGACATCAGCGCGAGCAGGGCCGGCATCTTCTCGGCCGCCGTGCCCTTCGGGATGCACATGAACTGCGTGTCGGGAATCCAATGGGTCTTGTCGAGCACGAAGACCTTGGCCTCCTTCGGCACGATGCCGAGCGCGCGCGGGTTGATGTCCCAGCCCAGCGTCGAGACGATGACGTCGCGGGTGCCTTCGCCGAGCTCCTTCATCGTCGCGGCGGTGCCGCCGGGGTAATAGTCGATGCCGGTGCCGAGCTCCTTGAGATAGGCCCAGCTCTTGTCCCAGCCCTTCATCGGGTCGCTCGGGTCGGAATCGCCGAGGATGTAGGGCAGGCCCTGCAGCCAGGTCCAGCCGGGGCCGGAATTGACCGGCCGCGCATAGGTGAAGCGCTTCGGGTTCTGCTTGACATAGGCGAGGAGGTCCTCGGCCGTCTTCGGCACGGTCTTGAGCCGGTCCGGCGCATATTCGAAGAGCGGGCCGGAGGGCGAGTAGACCACGGCGACGCCTTCGTTCTGGCCGAAGTTGCGCTGCATCATCAGCGCCTGCTCGTGATAGATCTCCTCGGCCTTGGGCAGGCTCGCGGCATGCGATTTCCAGACATCGACCCAGAGCCCCTGCTGGATGCCGTCCGACATGGCGCCGGGGCCGGTCAGCACGAGGTCGATATCGACGCGGTTGGCCGCCTGCTGCGCCTTGAGCTTGCCCGGCAGTTCCGGCGAGGGCGCGCGCGAGAAATTCAGCCGCGAGATCAGCTTCGGATTGTCCTTGCCGAAGCGTTCGATAGCCGCCTGGGTGAGCTGCAGATTGCCGGCGACGTCGATGATGTTGAGCGCAACAGGCCCGGATGCGGCTTGCGCGAAGGCGCCTCCGGCCTTGAGCGCGGCGAGGCCGGCCGCGCCGGCCATGACGGTGCGTCGTGTCGGATGTGTCATGTTCTCTCCCTGGGTTCACGGCTCTCTTCTGACGTCATGAGCGACGCCGCGGAGCCCTTACGCTGGGATACTAGTGCACTACTTTCAGTGCCAACAAGCGCATTCCTGCGCATGGCCGGCATCCATTTGTCGAAGCCGGAGCGTGCTTCAGGCCGAATTCAACAGCAGCGCCTCGGCGGCCCGGCTCAGGAGCGGGGCCGCGGCGCCGTGGATCTCATAGAGCTGGCTGGCATCGACGCTGACGAGGTCCGGCACGGCGAAGCCGTCCATGGTCCCCTCGGCCCGGAACAGTGCATTGAAATGTGCCCAGAGCTGCGGATTGCTGGCGAAGGGACCGCTGACCGCGATGCGGGCCGGAAACAATAATCGGCAGGCATTGGCCAGCGCCCGCGCCAAGGTCCGGCAGGCCGTGTCGATCTCCGGCAAGGCGAGGAGGTCGAGCCCGGCGAACTGGCGGGACAGGCGCTTCTCGTCCTCGTCGAGCGCCGGCCAGTGCCGGCGCAAGGCCGGGAGCAGCGCCCAGAGCGCGGCGCCGGTCTCGAGGCAGCCGGTATTGCCGCAGCCGCAGGGCCGGTCCCCCAGCGCGGCCAGCCGCCAATGGCCGAGCTCGCCGAAAGAGCCGGCCGGGGCGAAGGGCCTGCCGTCTTCGGCATAGGCGAGGCCGATGCCCCAGCCCCAATGCAGCAGGAGCGTGCCGCCGCTGAACTGCTCGGGATCGCGGGCGGCACGGGCGCGCAGCTCGGCATCGAGATTGCGGCAGATCTCGACCGGCCCGGCGATAGGCGCAAGGACCGCTTCGACATCGAGTCCGCGCATCCGCGGCCAGCGCGAGGCCAAGAGCCATTGGCCGCGGCGCAGGTCGATCAGGCCAGAGAGCGAGACCGCCGTGCCGGCATGGCTCATGCCGGGCGGCATCGCTTCCAGCAGGGTCCGCGCCAGCGCGGCCATGGCTTCGGCGATGGTCTCGTTGCTGGCCTCCGCCTCGATCGGCATGCGGCGCTCGGTGACCAGATGCCCGCTGAGATCGACCAGCGCGCCGGACAGGGATTGGCTGGAGACATGGATGACGGAGGCGCCGATCCGTCGATTATGGGCCAGCAGGATGGCGGAGGGGCGGCCTCGGCCCGTGGCTTCGCCGGTCGTTTCGATGACGAGGCGGCGCGCCACCAGATCCCCGACCACGCGCGAGGTGCTGGTCGAGCGCAGGTCGAGCAGGCGGCTGAGGTCGCCGCGCGAATGGGCCTGGCCGGCGAGGATCAAGCCATAGGCACGAGCGCAGTCGCGCTGATGCGCCAGTCCGAAGCGTGTTTCGTCGAGCGCGATCAGACTCATGGCAGCTTCGGGAACGAGCGCCGTATTTCAGAACGGTTGCGTTCAAAATTAATCATTGCGTTCCGGAGCGGCCTTGGTGAAGCTCAGTGCCAGAATATCGGAAATTTTAGCTCGCAAAAGGTTCAAAAATCGATGATCGAGATGCATGTCGCCTCCGACAAGGATCTTCTCGGCCGGCAGGCGGCGGCGCTGGGCGCGCAAGCGATCCGCGAGGCGATCGCACGTGACGGGGAAGCCTCGATCGTCGTCGCGACCGGCGCGAGCCAGTTCGAGATGCTGTCGCATCTGGTCAAGGCCGAGGGCATCGACTGGTCGAAGGTCACCGCCTTCCATCTCGACGAATATGTCGGCCTGCCCGAGACGCATCCGGCGAGCTTCCGGCGCTATCTGCGCCTGCGCTTCATGGCGCCGCTGAACGATGCGCCGCGCTTCGTTCCCGTCGATGGCGAGGGCGATCCGCAGGCGAATGCGAAGGCGCTGAGCGGCCTGATCGCTGGCCGGCGCATCTGCGTCTGCTTCGCCGGCATCGGCGAGAACTGCCACCTCGCCTTCAACGATCCGCCGGCCGATTTCGAGACGGAAGAACCCTATATCGTCGTGACGTTGGACGAGGCCTGCCGGCGCCAGCAATTCGGCGAGGGCTGGTTCCCGAGCTTCGAGGCGGTGCCGCAGCAGGCGATCTCGATGAGCATCCGCCAGATCATGAAGAGCGAATTGATCGTGCTCTCGGTCTCCGACACCCGCAAGGCCGAGGCCGCGAAGGCGGCACTGGAAGGGCCGGTCAGCAATCTCAGCCCCGCCTCGATCCTGCAGACGCATCCGCGCACCGTGCTCTTCATCGATCCGGCCGCCGCCGTGCTGCTGACCCGGAAGGGCTGAGGGATGCGCACGCCCGGCCTCGTCGATCTCCAGGTCAACGGCTTCGCCGGGGTCGACTTCAATTCCGGGACGATCACGGCCGCCGAGCTCGACCGGGCGCTGGAGGCGATGCTGGCGACCGGCGTCACCACTTGCCTGCCGACGATCATCACCGCGCATCCCCATGAGCTGGCAGCGCGCTTCACGGCGCTCGACAAGGCGGTGAGCGAAAGCCGGCTCGGGCCGTTGATGTGCCCCGGCTATCATCTGGAGGGGCCGTTCCTCAATCCGACCGGCGGCTATGCCGGCTGCCATCCGCCTGAGGCGATGACGGCGGCGGATGCCGGCCTGATCGCGAAGCTGGAGCAAGGCCTCGCGCGGCCGATCCTGATGGTGACGCTGGCTCCCGAGGTCGCGGGCGGAATCGCGCTCGTGGCTGCGTTGGCGCGTCTGGGCAAGGTCGTCGCCATCGGCCATGCGGCGGTGGATTTCGAGATCGTGGCGGCGGCGGCCGATGCCGGCGCGACGCTCTCGACCCATCTCGGCAACGGCCTGCCGCAGCAGATGCACAAGCTGGTCAACCCGCTCTTCGCGCAGCTCGCGGAGGACCGGCTGATGGCGGGCTTCATCGCCGACGGCATCCATATCCATCCGAAGGCGCTGAAGAGCCTCATCCGGGCCAAGGGGCTCGAACGCTCGATCCTGGTCACCGACGCGGTCGTGGCGGCCGGCGCCGAGCCGGGGCGCTACAGCTTCGCCGGCATGCCGGTCGATCTGGCGGCTGACGGCTCGGTGCGCCAGCCCGGCGGCGTTTCGCTCGCAGGTTCGGCGCTCAAGCTCGACGATGCCGTGCGCAACGTCGTCGCCTGGGCCATCGCCACGCCGGAGGGGGCGGTGGCGATGGCCTCGACCCATGCGCTGGCCGCGATCGCGGGCGCCTTGGCTAAGGCCGGCATCGCCTTGCCGGAGAGCGAGATCGCATGGTCGCCGGAATTGCGGGTGCGCAGCGTCCGAGTCGGCGACATCACGCGCGAATTTGCTGCACCCGCAGCGGCCTGAAGACGTCACCATCAAACAAAAGGGGAGAACCATGACGGAATTCTCGAAGGGTATCGATCGCCGCGCCGTCCTCGGAGGGCTCGGGGCGCTGGCGACCGGAGCGAGCGGCGCCTTCGCCGCTTCGCCGCCGCTGCCTTCCGCGCCGGTCGCGATCAACATCATCGATGTCGGCGGGGCGCTGGCGCTGATGCAGCAGGCTTTCGACGATTATCGCAGCGCCAATCCCAAGCTGGTCTCGCGTATCACCTATGTGAAGGCGCCCGCACCGGAACTTGCGAGCAAGATCAAGGCGCAGCAGGATGCCGGCCGCTCCGATCTCGACCTCGTGCTGACCGGTTCGGACGGCCTCGCGGCCGGGCTCGAACAGAATCTCTGGCTCAAGATCTTCCCGGATTTCGCCGACAAGTTCCCCGGTCTCGAGGAGAACTACGAGCCGGCGGCGCTCAACCTGCACAAGGCGCAAGGTGCGGGCTTCGGCGTGGTGATGAACTATTACCCGTCCGGCCCGCTGCTCGAATACATGCCCGACCGCGTCAAGCAGGTGCCGACCACGGCGGAGGAGCTGCTGGCCTGGGCCAAGGCCCATCCCAACAAGTTCATGTATGCGCGCCCGACCAATTCGGGACCCGGCCGCACCTTCATGATGGGCCTGCCCTATCTGCTGGGGGACAAGGACCCGCAGGATCCGGTCGGCGGCTGGGACAAGACCTGGGCCTATCTGCAGGAACTCGGCCAGCACATCGAGTATTACCCGGCCGGCACCGGCGCGACGATGAAGGAGTTCGGCGACGGCTCGCGTGACATCATCATCTCGACGACGGGCTGGGACATCAACCCGCGTGCGCTCGGCATCGTGCCGAAGGAAGCGAAGATCCAGACGTTGAAGGGCTTCCACTGGGTCTCGGACGCCTTCTTCATGTGCGTGCCGAAGGGGGTGCCGAACGACCGCCTCGCCGTCGTGCTCGACATCATGGCGCATGTGCTGCAGCCGAAGATGCAGGCCTATTCCTATGACGAGGGCTATCTCTATCCCGGCCCGGCGGTGAAGAACGTGCCGCTCTCGCTGGCGCCGAAGCGCAGCCAGGAGGTCATCGCGGAATTCGGCCGGCCGGAATATGCCGAGCTCATCGCCAACAATCCGATCGAGCTGCCGCTGAAGCCCGACAAGATGGTCGTCGCCTTCCGCAAATGGGACGAGCTCGTCGGCGCCAAGCAGCGCAAGGGCTGAGTTCTTCCCTGCACGTCATTCTCGGGCGTCGCGTCAGCGCCGACCCGAGAATCTCCGGACAAGAAGGTGGGGAGCCTCGTCCGGCACCAGATGCTCGGGTCAAGCCCGAGTATGACGCGCGGTTTGGCTGTCGCTCCAGCTTGCGGCGCGCTCAATCCGAAAAGGCGCCTCAAGCCGAGGCGGGAGCCTCGCCCTCGCCCAATCGCCAGAACAGCCTGACGCCGCCGTCGCCGGTGCTTTCGAGGCCGGGCACGGCCGAGAGCAGCTTCTTGGTATAGTCGTGCTGCGGGTTGTCGAAGATGTCGTCGCGGGGACCTTCCTCGACGATGCGGCCCTCATGCATGACGATGACACGGTCGGCAACCTGCTCGACCACGCCGAGATCGTGGCTGATGAACAGGCAGGAGAAGCCGTGCTTCTTCTGCAGGTCGTCGAAGAGTTCCAGCACCTGCGCGCGCACGGTCACGTCGAGCGCCGAGACCGGCTCGTCGGCGATGACGAAGCTCGGCCGCCGCACGATGGCACGGGCGATGGCGACGCGCTGGCGCTGGCCGCCGGAAAGCTCGTGCGGATAGCGATCGGCGAAGCCGTCCTTCAGCCCGACCTCGGCCAGCACCTCGGCGACGCGGGCCTTCTTCTGCGTGCCGCTCATCGCCTCGACCAGCCGTAGCGGTTCGCCCACGAGCTGGCCGATGGTCATGCGCGGGTCGAGCGACGAATAGGGGTCCTGGAAGACCATCTGACAGTTGAGCCGGTAGTCCCAATAGGCGGTGTCGCTCTTCGCGATCGGCTTGCCGTTGAACAGGATCTCGCCGCCCGAGGGCTTGACCAACCCGGCGATCGACTGGCCGAGCGTCGTCTTGCCCGAGCCGGAGCCGCCGACCACCGCGACGACCTCGCCCGGCTGCACGTCGATGCTGATGCCGTGCAGGGCGCGCTTGGGCGCGCTCTTGCGGAAGAAGCCCTGCCGGCCGGGATAGTCGACGATAAGGTCGCGCACGGCGACGATCGGGGTCTGATCCTGCGGCAGGAAGCGGGCGGGCAGGCGCTGCGGCATCGCCGCCAGCAGCTTGCGGGTGTAGGGGTGCTGCGGCCGGGCGAGGATGTCCTCGGCCGAACCTTGCTCGACGACGTCGCCCTGGCACATCACGACGATGCGGCTGCAATAGCGCGCGACCATGCCGAGATCATGCGAGATCAGCAGCACGGCGGTGTCGTTGGCCTGGGTCAGGTCGACCATCAGCTCCATCACGTCGCGCTGGACCACGGCGTCGAGCGCGGTGGTCGGCTCATCGGCGAGGAGCAGAGCCGGCTTGAGCAGCATCACGGAGGCCAGCATGATGCGCTGGCGCATGCCGCCCGAGAACTGATGCGGGTAGGAGTCGAGCGCCCCTTCCGGATCGCGCAGGCCGACGCGCCGGAGCATGTCGAGGATCAGCGCCTTGCGCCCGGCGGCATCGAGCTTGCGATGCAGCTCAAGCCCCTCGTCGAGCTGGCGGCCGATCAGCATGGAGGGGTTGAGCGATGTCATCGGCTCCTGGAAGACCATGCCGACGCGGGAGCCGCGCATGGCGCGCAGATCCTTGCCGGACATGGCCATCACATCCTGGCCCTCGAAGCGGATGGCGCCGCCGGTCAGGCGCACGGCCGGCGGGATGAAGCCCATCACGGCCCGCGCGGCCAGCGTCTTGCCCGAGCCGGATTCGCCGACGATGCCGACGATCTCGCCCGGGAAGACCTGGAAGGAGACGTCGTTGACGACGCTGCGGCCGCTGGCCCCGATCTTCAGCGTGAGATGGGCAACGTCGAGAAGAGGTGCAGCGGCCTTGTTCGACGCGTTTTCTTCACGCGAACCGGTGCCCACTTCGCTTGAAAACGCTTTGGTGGTCATCGCGAGCCCCTCATCCGCGGGTCGAGCTTGTCGCGCAGCGCGTCGCCGAGCAGGTTGATGCCGAGCAGGGTCAGCGAGATGCACAGGCCCGGGAAGATGCCGAGCCAGGCGGCCTGGTCGATATAGGGCCGGGAACCGGCGAGCATGTTGCCCCAGGTCGGGGCCGGCGGCGGCACGCCGAGACCGAGGAAGGAGAGCGCGCTCTCGGCCAGCAGCACATAGCCGAACATCGAGGTCGCCAGCACGGTCAGCGGCGCGATGCAGTTCGGCAGGATGTGGCGGAGCATGGTGAAGCCCTCGCCATTGCCCATGACGCGGGAGGCTGCGATGAACTCGCGCTCGCGCAGCGAGAGCACCGTGCCGCGTACGACGCGCGCCACCGAGGGCGTATAGGCGATGCCCAGCGCGACGATGATGCCGTATTTGTTGGCGCCGAGCACGGCAAGCAAGCCGAGCGCCAGCAGGATGCCGGGGAAGGCGAGCAGCGCGTCGTTGAAGGCCATGATGACGCGGTCGGTCCAGCCGCGCATATAGCCGGAGAACAGGCCGATCGTGGTGCCCATCACGACGGCGAGCGTCACGGTCAGGATGCTGATCCACACGCTCGTCGCAGCACCCGCCATCAGGCGCGAGAGCACGTCGCGGCCGAACTCGTCGGTGCCGAGCCAGTGGAGTGCATTGGGCGCCACGAGCTTCTCGCGGAAGGAGAGCTTGAGCGGGTCGTAGGGCGTCCAGAGCGCGCCGGTGCCGGCGGCGGCGAGCAGGATCGCGATCAGCGTGCCGCCGACGAGCGCATTGGGGGCGGGGAGCTTCAGGCGGCGCTCGCCGCTCATCGTGCTGCTGCGGGTCATTGTGCCGTCGCCGCTCATTGCGCAGTCACCCTTGGATCGAAGACCGGGTAGCAGAGGTCGATGACGAGGTTCACCAGCACATAGGTGAAGGCGACGAACAGCATGCAGCCCTGGATGACCGGGTAGTCGCGCGCGAAGATCGCATCGACGAGCAGGCGGCCCAATCCGGGGATGGTGAAGACGGTCTCGACGACCGCGATGCCGCCGAGCAGGTTGCCGAGCACGAGGCCGATCAGCGTCCAGGTCGGGCCGAAGGCGTTCTTGAAGGCGTGGCGCCAGAGCACGGCGCTCTCGCTGAGGCCCTTGGCGCGGGCATGGGTGATGTAGTCGAGCCGGAGCACCTCCAGCGTCGAGGCGCGCGCCATGCGCAGGATCACGCCCATCTCGTGCAGGAACAGCGTCAGGATTGGCATGATCAGGTAGAGCAGGCCGGCCTTGGCGTTCTCGGCGATCGAGACATAGCCGACGACCGGCAGCCAGCCGAGCTTGAGGCCGAAGAAGAGCAAGAGCAGCAGGCCGAGCCAGAAGGTCGGGATCGAGAGCAGCAGCGTGGCGGCGCTGACGAGGCCGATATCGAGGGACGAATCCTGCTTCCAGGCGGCGATCACGCCGGCCGGAACGGCAAACAGGCTCGCCAGCAGCACGGCAACGAGCACGATCTGCGCGCTGACCGCGAAACGCTGCAGGATCAGCGGCAGCACCGCCTGCTGCGACGAGATCGACTGGCCGAAATCGCCGTGCAGGACATGGCCGATCCAGATGCCGAACTGCACCGGCAGGCTCTGGTCGAGGCCGAGCCGGCCGCGCAGATCGGCGAGGCTCGCCGGTGTCGCCAGATCGCCCAGCATCAACTGGGCCGGATCACCCGGAATCAGCCGGATCAGGACGAAGACCGACACCGCCACGATCAGCAGCGTCGGCAACGCCATCCCTATCCGCGTCAGCGCAAAGCGAAACATGCAAGCCCTCCCAAGCTCGACGATCCCGGAAGCCGCCTTACTTGGCGACGCTGACTTCCCAGAGCCGCAGCTGCGACGCCCAGGGCGTCACGCCGCTCACACGCTTGGAATGGGCTATGATGTCGAGATCGTTATGGGTGAAGATCGTCGGTACCTGCTCGATGAAGCGCTTGTGCAATTCGTCGAAGAGCTTCTGGCGCTCGGCCGGATCGGTCACCACCATCGACTTGTCGATCAGGGCGAGCGCTTCGGGATCCTCCCAGACTTTGCGCGGCTGCTTGTCCTTCGGGCCGGAGATCTGCTCGAAGCCGAGCGCGGGGTCGAAGCGGCTCGAATAGGAGAAGGCCTGCATCTGGTAGTTGCCCTTGTTGTAGCGGTCGAGCTGCGTCGCCCACTCAAGGACCTCGATCTCGGCGTTGATGCCGACCGCCTGCATCATCGCCTGGGCGATGACCGCGGTGTTGAAGCTCGGCACCGAGGAGCGCTTGTTGGCGAGGATGGTGATCTTCTCGCCCTTGTAGCCGGCCTTCTGGAGCAGGGCCTTGGCCGCGGCGGGGTCGTATGTGAAGCCCTGCTTCTCGGCCTCGCCATAGTATTTCGAGGTCATGTAGACCGGCGAGTTGTTGGGCTTGCCGAGGCCGTTGCTGACATTGGCGACGAGCTCGGGGAAGTCGATCGCGGCGGCGATCGCCTGGCGCAGGGCCTGGTTCTTCATCAGCGGGTCGCGCGTCTGGATGATCAGGCTGTGGCGGACCGGGTTGGGGGCGATCGCCAGCGTAACATTGGGGGCGTTCTTCAGGTCGGGCACGTCCGATTCCGGCATCAGCGCCATGTCGAGCGAGCCTGCGAGCAGGCCGGCTTTCACCGTCGCCGCATCAGGGATGACCAGGAAGCGCGCTTCCTTCACCAGCGGGCGCTTGGAGCCGATATAGCCATCGCGCTTGTCGCCCTTCGGCGAGACGTACTGGTCGAAGGCGAGGAGCTGGACCGACTGGCCGCGCTTCCATTCGCCGAGCATGAAGGGGCCGGTGCCGACCGGCTTGTCCCAGCTCCCGTCGGCCTTGACGGAATCCTTGTGGATCACGGCCGTGCCGCCGCAATCGGCGCGGGCGAGCGTGTCGAGGAAGAGCCCGTTCGGCTTGTCGATCTCCATGACGAAGGTATCGGCGTCCGGGGCCGTGGCCGAGACGACCTTGAGGCCGCTGCGCCCGTCGAGATCGGAGAGGCAGCGCCAGTCGGTCTTCGGGTCCATGTAGCGGTTCCAGCTCCACAGCACGTCGGCCGAGGTCATGGTGGCGCCGTTATGGAACTTCACGCCCTTGCGCAGGCGGAAGGTATAGGTCTTGCCGTCGGGCGATATCTCGACCTTTTCCGCCAGCAGCGGGCCGACCGAGCCGTCCTCGGCATAGCCGACGAGGCCCTCGACCATGTGCATCTCGACGGCATCGGTGTTGCCGTCCCGGTTCACGCCGGGATTGGTCGAGCGGATGTCGGCGTTGAGCACGGCGGTGAGCGTTTGCGCGTTGACCGCGCCCGCCGACAGGGCGAGCGCAAAGGCGGAAGCGAACAGACGGTTCATGGTCATTCCCCTGTTGTCGTTGCTGTCGTGATCGACATGCTTATCGGTTTCGCCGTCAGGCGGCCTTGCGGGCGCTGCGGAGCTTCTTGAGCTCGCCGGCGAAGAAGTCCTCGACGGTCGGCACGACCTTCTGGCCGTCATGCGGCGTGTTCGGCACGAGGTCGAAGCGGGCGGCGATGCCGTTTTCGGCGAAGTTGTCGCGCAAGCTTGCCAGCCGCTCGGGCCGCGTCGCGCCGGCATGGTTGGCGTCCGGCATCCAGTTGCGGCCGCCGGGCTTGTGGGTAATCTCCCAGGTCTCGAGATCGGCAGCGCCGACGATCATCTGAACCGCGACCTTCCGCATGGCGGGGATGTCGAGCTCCTGGCCGAAGAGTTCGGCGAAGTTGCGGGTGCCGACCCACCAGTCGCGCGTCGGATCGAGCAGGGTCACCGAGCCGGGCGCGCCGATCGAGACGCCCCAGAGCCTGTGCGGCTGCAGCATCAGGAAGCGATGGGCGAAATGGCCGCCGCCGGAATAGCCGAACAGGCCGAAGCGCTCGAAGGCGATGCCGTAGCGCTCGCAGACCTCTTCGACGATGGCGAGCAGGACGTGGTCGTAACGGAGATTGCCCTCGCGCATGTATTTGAAGCCGTCGCGATAGCCGTCGCCCATCACGCCGATCGGGAAGAGCGGCGCCAGGATGATGCAGTTGTTCCAGCGGGCGAAGGCGGAGAAGGCGTCGCGATAGCCGGTGAAGCCGCGGCCGGTGCCGTGCATCGCGACGATCAGCTCCGGCTTCTCGCCGGTCTTTCCGAGATTCGGCGGCACATAGAGGCAGTAGGGGAAGCGCGGATCGTGCTTCGCCGAATAGATCGAGGTCGGCCCGTATTCGTAGAGCGCCTTGCCGCGCGCGGCTGCCTCGTCTTCCGGCTTGCCGGTCTGTTCTGCCACGGCGCTCACGGGCCTGCTCCTCTGGTGAAATTATTGGCGCCAATTATGTTGCATGTTATGGTCCGTTCCGCAACCAACTTCTGCCGCGCCGGACAATTCCTGCTAGAGCATTGATTTGCCCCATTTTGTTTACGCCAACCGGTGTCGATTTCGCTCGAGAATGCTTTAGAGAGCCTGCCATGACGTCCGAGCGGAAACGCAAAAACACCGGCACCCGACGGGCCGACCTCGCCAATGCGATCGCGGAGGCCATCCGCCTGCGGATGTATCGACCGGGCGAATGGCTGCGCCAGATCGATTTGGAGGAACGTTTCGAGGCGACGCGCTTCGATGTGCGCGGCGCGCTTGACGAGCTCACCGCGCGCAAGACGATCGAGCATGTCCCGAACCGGGGCTACCGCGTCGCCGAGATCGACATGAAGACCTATCAGGAGATCGTCGCGATCCGGGTCATGCTCGAGACGGCGGCGGCGGAAAGAGCGGTCGCGCGCATCGACGAAGCCGGGATCGCGCGGCTCGACGAACTGGCGGCGCAGTTCTCGGCGGCCGTATTGACCGGCAGCCGCACCGAGCAGAGCGAGATCAACCACGCCTTCCATCAACTGATGTACTCCTTCTGCGGAAATGCCGTGTTGCAGGAGACGATCTGGGCCTTGCGCGATCGCGGGCGCGGCTCGCGGATCACGGTGTGGAGCTCGCATGAATCTCTGCTGCGCAGCGACCGCGAGCACTATGCGATGATGGAGGCCCTGAAGGCGCGCGACGCCGGCCGCCTTGCCGCCCTGGTCGCGACGCATGTCGCCAAGGGGGCTACGCTGGTGCCGCCACTGGCTGTGCCGGTGTGAGCCGCAGCGTTTCCGCGCCGGGAAGCCCCCACCTCACCTGGCGAGGCTGACCTCCCAGAGCCGGGGTTTGGAGGCGACCCAGGGCGCGAAACCCTGCAGGCGCTTCGAGACCACCGCGGTGTCGACCTGATTGTAGAGAAAGATCAGCGGCGCATCGGCTAGCATCATTGTGTGGAGCTGGTCGAAGATCTTCTTCCGCTCGGCCTGGTCATTGATCAGCGTCGCCTTCTCGATCAGCGCATCGGCCTCGCGGCTGTCCCAGACCTTCGAGGGCAGGTTGTCCTTGGGGCCGGAGAACTGGTTGTAGCTCTGGGCGGGATCGATCCGGGCCGAGTAGCTGAAGGACATCATCTGGTAGTTGCCCTTCGAGAAGCGGTCGAGCTGCGTCGCCCATTCCAGGATCTCGATCTCGGCCTTGATGCCGGCTGCTTCCAGCATCGCCTGCGTCATGATCGCGACGGGGTAGCTCGGCACGGTCGCGCGCTTGTTGGCGATCAGCTTGATCGTCTCGCCCTTGTAGCCGGCTTCCGTGAGCAGCTTCTTCGTCCGGGCGGGGTCGTGCGCGTAACGCTTCTTCTGGACCTCGTCGTAATAGGGCGAGGTGATGTAGACGGCCGAGTTGTTGGTCTTGCCCAGCCCGTTCGAGACGGCGCCGACGATCTCGTCGAGATCGAGCGCGGAGGCGATCGCCTGGCGCATCTTCACATTCGACAGCAGCGGGTCGCGGGTCTGGAGCAGGATCGTGTGCTTGGTGGCGCTCGGCGCGGTCAGGACCTGCAGGCCGGTCTTCTGCATCTCCGGCACATCCTGGTCCGGAACGTCGGCGACATCGAGCGCGCCCGAGATCATGCCGGCCTTGACGGTCGCGCCATCGGCGATGGCGAGGAACTTCACCTCCGGCACGAGCGGCCGCTTGGAGCCGACATAGCCGTCGCGCTTGTCGCCGGGTGGCGAGACATAACCGTCGAAGCGCTTCAGCAGGACGAACTCGCCGCGGCGCCAGTCGGCAAGCTGGAACGGGCCGGTGCCGATCGGCTTGTCCCAGCTGCCGTCGGGCTTCATGGAATCCTTGTGTAGGATCGCGACCATGGCGCAGTCGGTGCGGGCCATGGTGTCGAGGAAGAGCGCGCTCGGCTTTTCCAGCTTCATCACGAAGGTCGAGGCATCAGGAGCGGTCGCCTCCGTGACCTTGAGCCCGATCCTGCCGTCGAATTCCGGCTTGCAGCGCCAGTCGGTCTTCGCGTCCATGTAGCGGTTCCAGCTCCACAGCACGTCGGCGGAGGTCATCTCCGCGCCGTTGTGGAACTTCACGCCCTTGCGGAGGTGGAAGGTGTAGGTCAGCCCGTCCGGCGAAATGTCGATGGTCTCGGCCAGCAGCGGCGCAACCGCGCCGTTCTCGCGATAGCCGACGAGGCCCTCGACCATATGCAGCACGACGGCGTCGGTGTTGTCGTCGCGGTTGACGCCCGGATTGGTCGAGCGGATGTCGGCATTGAGCGCGACATTGATGGTCTGCGCCTGTGCCGCGCCGCCGATGAGCGCGAGCGCCAGTGCCGAAGCCGAAATGCGGATCATTCCCGTTCCCCTTGTTGTCGTGTCGTCCGGCAGGCCCTGAACGGGCCTGCCTTTGCGCGAAAGCCCGGAGGCGGAGGGTCCGTTATTCGCCGACCGTGACTTCCCAGGCGCGGGGCAGCGAGCTCACCGTCGAGACATAGCCCTGGGTCTTGGCGCTCATCGCGCCGCCGACGATGCCGTTATAGAGCATCACCATCGGCACCTCCGCGAGGAAGCGCCGGTGCAGCGTGTCGAAGATCGCCTGGCGCCCGGCGCGGTCGTTCACGACCATCGACTTGTCGAGCAGGGCCTGCACCTCGGGATTGTCCCAGAGCTTGCGCGGCTGCTTGTCCTTCGGCCCGGTCATCGATTCATAGCTCAGCGCCGGATCCATGCGGCCCGAATAGGGGAAGGCCTGCATCTGGTAGTTGCCCTTGGTGTAGCGGTCGAGCTGCGTCGCCCATTCCAGCACCTCGATCTCGATATTGAGGCCGACCGCCTTCAGCATCTGCTGGGCGACGACGGCGGCGTCGAAGCTTTCGGGGTAGCGCTTGTTGGCGAGCATCACGATCTTCTCGCCCTTGTAACCGGCCTCGGCGAGACGCTTCCTGGCGGCGGCCGGATCGTATGCCCAGCCCTCCTTCTGCGCGGCGCCGTAATAGGCGGAGAGCATCGGGATGATCGAATTGTTCGGCGTTCCGAGGCCGTCGGTGATGGTCGCGACCAGTTCCTTGACGTCGATCGCGGCGGCGATGGCCTGGCGCAGCTTCACATTCTGCAGCAGCGGGTCGCGCGTCTGGATGATCAGCCCGACGAGGCTCATGCTGGTGATGACCGAGGTCTTGACCTTGTCGTTCTTCTTCAACTCCGCGATGTCGGAGTTGGCGATGTCGGGGACAACGTCGATGTCGCCGCGCAGCAGGGCGGCCTTGGCGGTGGCGTTGTCGGGGATGACGACGAAGCGGACTTCGTCGACCAGCGGCTTCTTGGCGCCGGTCATCCCGTCGATCTTGCCGGGCAGCGAGGCGTAATCGGCGAAGCGATCGAGCTTGATGTATTCGCCGCGCTTCCACTCGCCGAGCTTGAACGGGCCGGTGCCGATCGGCTTGTCGAAGGAGCCGTCGGCCTTGAGCGAATCCTTGTGGAGGATGCCGGTCATGGCGCAGTCGGTGCGGGCGAGCGAGGAGAGGAAAAGCGCGCTCGGCTTGTCGAGCTGGAACATCACGGTCTTGTCGTCGGGCGCCGTGACCGTCTCGACCTTGACCAGGCCGCGGCCGTCGAATTCCGAGAGGCAGCGCCAGTCGGTCTTCGGATCCATGTAGCGGTTCCAGCTCCACAGCACGTCGGCTGCGGTGAGCGGCGCGCCGTTATGGAACTTCACGCCCTGGCGCAGCGTGAAGGTGTAGCTCCTGCCGTCCGGCGAGATCTCGACCTTCTCGGCCAGAAGCGGCTTGGGCAGCGCATCCTCGCCATAGGCGACGAGGCCCTCGACCATCTGCAGCACGACGCCGTCGGTGTTGGCATCGCGGTTGACGCCGGGATTGATCGAGCGGATGTCGGCGCGAAGCTGGATCCTGAGCGTGCTGGCCTCGGCGATCTGCACGCCGCCGCACAGGAGCGCGGCAGCGAGGGCAGTGGCGGTGGCGGTTCGGCGCATCATGTTCCCCTGTTTTATGCGGTTGTGACGCGGTATCGGAGCGCTCCCTCGCCTCTCCCGAGCGGGGAGCACTCCGTCTTTCCTGACGCATTGTCGGCACGCGAAGCGGTGTCCGCTTCGCTCGAAAACGCTGCGTGGCCGGGTTATTCGGCCGCTTCGGCGAGCAGGACCGGATCCTCGGTCAGGCTGTAGCGGGTGAAGACGCGGTTCTGGGCCGGCAGCGGCGCGACCTCCATGATCCCCTTGGCCGGCTGCATGATCACCATCGCGACGGTGGCCGAGAGGTTGCCCTGCTCGTTCGGGCGGGCCGGACGGCAGACCGAATAGGGCGAGAGGAAATCGTCGAAGAGGGCCTGCTTGAGATCGTCGACCGTCAGCTTGCGGCCGGCCTCATTCAGCAGCTTCTTGACCCGCCAGTCGCGGTAGAAGCTCTCCGGCACGCGCGGGATGCTGGTGTTCTTGACCTTGGTCAGCGCGATCTGGCCGACCCAGTGATTGGCATGCACGATCATGCCGTCTTCCGGGTAGATCGGGAAGGCCTCGTCCGGCGCGCATTCGAAATCGATGCCGAAGCCCTTCACCGTCGAGAGCATCATATTGTTCGAGCAGGCCTTGGGCGTCGCCGCCACGGCCTTGATCGCGAAGGCGAGATGCTCCTGCTCCAGCACCTTGCGGCGGATCAGGGCGAGCGGCACGCCGGTCTGGCTGAAGTCGCGGTCGCATTCGAGATAGTTGGCGGTGATCGAGACGCCTGCCGCGTTCATGCCGCAGCGGGCGAGGCCGCCGGCCTCGACGAAGGTGAGGAAGTCGGGGCCGTCGTCGCGGCGCACGCGCAGCACGATCGCGGTCTCCGCGCATTCGGCGCGCCAGTCCCAGTTCTGGCCGTGGATGACTTCGCCGTTGGCGCTGCGCTCGGGCAGGATGATCGCGCCGGTGCAGCCGTCGTCGAGCTCCTCGGTCGCCTCGACCGGCTTGTTCTTGACCATCCGCGCCTTGGCGATCACCTCGGTGCGGGCATTGACCATGATGATGTCTTCCAGCGCGACGCCGGCGCCGTCGGCGATGCCGCGCATCTCCTCGATGTAATGCGCGCCGAAAGCCTCGATCTCGCGGGCGAACTCGCCGATCAGGGCCGATTTGGCCTTGGCGTCGTAGCCGAGATCGCCGAGTTGGCCGCCATAGAGCTCGATCGAGCGCTTCACGCGGCTCGGCACGGCCGCGCCATGCTGGCGGCCGCGCTCATAGGGCGAGCCGGAGACATCGACGAAGGGGCAGGGCTGGACCATGGCGTGGGGCCTTTCGGATATGCTGGCCTGGAGTTATGCTGTATTGTATTTCATCACGAACTAAAACAATCAAGGCCTTCGATGACGACGCCGACGCGGCTGCAGCAGGAGATCGCCGAGCGCATCCTGCAGATGATGCGGGATGACGGCCTCGGCGCCGGCGCCCGGCTGAACGAGAACGGCACGGCGCAGCGGCTCGGCGTCTCGCGCACCCCGGTCCGCGCCGCGCTCGACCATCTCGCCCGTCAGGGCGTCGTGCGGCGGCTCGCCAACAAGGGGATCGAGGTCGTCGCGCTGCCGGATGCGACGGCGAGCGTCCTGCCGCCCGAGCTGATCGACCTCGCCATGGTCCGGCTGGCGCATGAGCGCGAGAACGGGCTCCTGCCGGACGAGGTTTCGGAGCTGGAGGTGATGCGGCGCTACGAGCTCGGCCGGCCGGAGGCGCAGAAGCTGCTCGCCCGCCTCGCCGATCTCGACATGGTCGAGCGCAAGCCGGGCTATGGCTGGCGCTTCCTGCATGAGCCGCGCGACCGGCGCCTGCGCGACGAGAGCTATCGCTTCCGGATGGTGATCGAGCCGATGTGCATGCTCGAACCGGACTTCCGGCTCGAAGCAGGCTGGATCGCGGAGATGCGGGCGCGCCATCTCGAATACCTGCGAAGCCCGTGGCGCGAATCGTCCAGCATCGCCTTCTACGAAATGAATGCCGCTTTCCATGAAGACTTGGCCGCGGCGACGGGCAATCGCTATTTCCATTCGGCCGTGCGGCGCCAGAACCAGCTCAGACGCCTCTCGAACTACGATTGGGGCCTTGGCTTCGAGCGCGTCCAGGTGAATTGCACCGAGCATCTCGCCATGCTCGACCATCTGGAGGCCGGTGAGAACGAGGTCGCCTCGGCCCTGATGCGCAGCCATCTGCTGCGGGCGAGCAAGCTCCGGCTTGGCCCGAAATCGGCCGATTGACGGCCCTTCCTCCGATCTCCGAATGACCGCCCCGACGCAGGGACAGTCTTGACCCGGCGGCGATTTGCGCGAGCAATGGCGGTTTGCGAACTCCGACAGGTTGACTGCCATGACCGTTCATCAACGCCCCGCCGCCATCGACCCCGCCAAGCTCGACAAGCTGGCCGAGGTCGCCATCCGCGTGGGCTTGAACCTGCAACCCGGTCAGGATCTGTTCCTGACGGCGCCTGTCGCCGCGCTGCCGCTGGTCAGGCGGATCGCCGAGCATGCCTACAAGGCCGGCGCCGGCATCGTGACGCCGCTGCTCTCCGACGAGGAGGTCACTTTGGCGCGCTATCGCTCCGCGCCGGATGCGAGCTTCGACAAGGCGCCGGGCTGGCTTTATGAGGGCGTCGCCAAGGCCTTCACGCAGAATACGGCCCGGCTCGCCATCGTCGGCGACAACCCGATGCTGCTCGCCAACGAGGACCCGGCCAAGGTCGGCCGTGCCAGCAAGGCGAATGCGCTGGCCTACCAGCCGGCATTGGAGAAGATCGCCGGCTTCGACATCAACTGGAACATCATCGCCTTTCCGAGCGTGGCCTGGGCGAAGCAGGTTTTCCCGGAGGATGCCGAGGAGGTCGCGGTCGGAAGGCTGGCGGAGGCGATCTTCGCGGCGTCGCGCATCAACGAGACCGATCCGGTGGCAGCCTGGAAGGCGCATAACGCGGCGTTGCGCAGCCGCCGCGACTGGCTGAACGGCCAACGCTTCGCCGCGCTGCATTTCACCGGGCCTGGCACCGACCTGACCGTCGGGCTTGCCGATGGCCATGACTGGCAGGGCGGCGCCTCGCCGGCTCGCAACGGCATCGTCTGCAACCCGAACATCCCGACCGAGGAGGTCTTCACCACCCCGCATGCGCGCCGGGTGGAGGGGCGTGTGTCGAGCACCAAGCCGCTCTCCTATCAGGGCTCGCTGATCGACGGCATCCAGGTGCGCTTCGAGGGCGGGCGGATCGTCGAGGCCAAGGCTTCGCGCGGCGAGGCGGTGCTGAACAAGGTGCTCGACACCGATGAGGGCGCGCGTCGGCTCGGCGAAGTCGCGCTGGTGCCGCATTCCTCGCCGATCTCGAAGAGCGGCGTCCTGTTCTACAACACGCTCTTCGACGAGAACGCCTCCTGCCACATCGCGCTCGGCCAGTGCTATTCGAAATGCTTCGTCGACGGCGCCATGCTCACGCCCGAGCAGATCGCGGCGCAGGGCGGCAACAAGAGCCTGATCCATATCGACTGGATGATCGGCTCGGGCGAGGTCGATATCGACGGCGTTCACGCCGACGGGCGGCGCGTGCCGGTGTTCCGCAAGGGTGAGTGGGCCTGAGCCGGCAGGGGCGTCATGCTCGGGCTTGCCCGAGCATCTCAGGACCAGAAGGTGCCCCTCCGGCAGGAGATTCTCGGGTCTGCGCTTCGCTTCGCCCGAGAATGATGCGGGTCTTGTTTCCGATCAGCCCGCATTCGCCCTGAGCCAATCCCCGAGGGAGGGGCGATGATGCCCGTCGCGGCCGGTCGTGGCGGGGGCTGCGATCATCGCGTTGAGCACGGCTTCCTGCGTCGCCTCGGCGGCGGCGCGGAAGAGCGTGTCGATGCGGTTTTCGTTCAAGGCGCCGAGCCGGACGATGTCCTTCGGCTCGTCATGGTCAATCGGATCGGCTGTGGTGAAGGCGAGCGCGATGTCGCCGCTGCCATTGCCCCAGAAGGCGCCGAGCCGGGCGAGCCCGGCACCGCCACGCTGCGCGACGCGGCGAAGCTGGCGTGATTCCAGCGGGGCGTCGGTCGCGATGACGAGGATGACCGAGCCGCGCTCGGCCTGCGATCGGGTTTCGGGCGGGACGGGGCGTCGTCCGTCCGGCAGGGCGAGATCGCCGGCATTGCCGAAATTGGCCAGCGCCAGCACGCCGAGCCTGAAATCGCTGCCATCGAGCGCGAAGCGCCGCGATGCCGTGCCGATGCCGCCCTTGAAGCCGAAGGCGCTCATGCCCGCTCCCGCGCCGACCGCCCCCTCCGCCACCGGTCCGGTGGCGGCGGCGTCGAGCGCGGCGAAGGCATGGTCCTGCGTCAGCGCGCGGGCGCGAATATCGGAAAGGTAGCCGTCATTGCATTCGAGCACGGCGGGATTGACCGTGCCGGTGCCACGCCCGATGTCGGGATTGGCGGCAAGCGCGCGCGTCACCAGCGCGTCGAAGCCGGTGCCGATGGCCAGCGTGTTGGTCAGCAGCAGCGGCGTCTCGATCTGGCCGAGCTCGGCGATCTGCATCAGCCCGGCGCTCTTGCCGAAGCCGTTGATGATGTCGACCGCCGCCCGCATCTTCCGCCGAAACAGATTGCCGTCATGCGGCAGCAGCGCGGTGAAGCCCGTCAGGATGTCGCCATCCCGCAGCGTATGATGGCCGAGCTTTACGCCCGGGACATCGGTGATCGCGTTGAGCGGTCCCGGCTCCATGATGCCGCAGATGAGGCCGAAATCGCGGGCGCGCTGGGTCATGATTTCCGATCCGGACGACAGTCAGGCGGGCTTAGCGCATCGGCCCGAAAAGCGGGATAGGGTTTTCGGGGAAAGCCGGCGCAAGAACCAGGATCCCCAGCATCGGATTGGACAGGAGGGAAACGAAGCATGGAACCCGCAGGTTTCGATCTCGCGCGCTTCCTCGTGGCCCAGGAGCCCGTCTATGAGACCGCGCTGGCCGAGCTGAAGGCCGGACGGAAGCGGACGCATTGGATGTGGTTCGTCTTTCCGCAGCTGCGCGGGCTCGGCCTGTCGCCGACCTCCCTGTTCTACGGGCTGGAATCGCTCGACGAGGCGCGGGCCTATCTGGCGCATCCCGTTCTTGGCCCCCGGCTGGAGGCCTGCATGCGCGCCCTGCTCGCGCATGAGGGGCTGACGGCGCATGCGATCCTCGGCTCGCCCGACGAGATGAAGCTGCGCTCGTCGATGACGCTGTTCGAACGGGCCGATGGCCGTGCCGATAATCTCTGCCGGGCGGTGTTGCGCCGCTTCTTCGACGGAGAGGCCGATCCGCTGACGCTTTCCAGGTTGCCGGGCCCAAACTGATCCGCGCGGCCCGCGGGGCGGATCAAACCGGCCGGAAGCGCGTTATGCATCGCGCAAAGGCGGGTGACCCTTGAATCCAGATGATGCAATGCGTCCGGTCACACCGGAACCGGAGGGAGCAACCAGCCGCCCCGGCCTGCCGGCGAGCTGGATGCAGGCCGTTGCGCTGCTCGGCGTTGTCGCCGTGCTCTATGTCGCGCGGGATGTCTTCGTTCCGCTGGCGATCGCGGTCCTGCTCACCTTCGCATTGGCCCCGGTGGTTTCCGCCATCCGCCGCGCCGGCATCTGGCGCACGCCGGCCGTCATCATCGTGGTCACGGCGGCCTTCATCGGCATCGCGGCTTTCAGCTTCCTGGTGGCGAGCCAGGTTTCCGAGCTCTCCGGCCAGTTGCCGACCTACCAGTCCAACATCCTGGAGAAGATCCGCAACCTGAAGCATGCGGGCGCCGAGAACGGCATCATCTCCCAGATCACCGAGGCGGTGGAACGGGTCGGGCGCGAAATCAGCCGTGGCGACACTCCCGCCGGGCGGCCGGACGGTGACAGCAGCGGCCCGATGCTCGTGCAGATCTATTCGCCCGAGCAGCCGATCCAGATCCTGACGAGCGTGATCGCCCCGCTGATCGGCCCGCTGGCGACGGCGGGTCTGGTCGTCGTGGTGGTCATCTTCATGCTGCTGGAGCGCGAGGATCTGCGCGACCGCTTCATCCGGCTCGCCGGCTACGGCGACCTGCACCGGACGACCGAAGCCCTGCAGGAGGCGGGCAGCCGCGTCGGCCGTTACCTGCTCACGCAGCTCATGGTCAACCTGTTCTATGGCGTGCCGGTCGCCCTCGGCCTGTGGTGGATCGGCATTCCCAATGCGGCGCTGTGGGGGGCGCTGGGCATCGTCATGCGTTTCGTGCCCTATATCGGCCCGGCCGTCTCGATGGTCCTGCCGCTGTTCCTCGCCGTCGCGGTCTCGCCCGGCTGGACGCTGCTGTTATGGGTCGGGGCGCTTTTCATCGTCATCGAGCTCGTCATCAACAACGTCGTGGAGCCCTGGCTCTACGGATCCCGGACGGGGCTGTCGCCGCTCGCCATCATCGTTTCGGCGATCTTCTGGACCTGGCTGTGGGGGCCGGTCGGGCTGGTGATGTCGACGCCGCTCACCGTGTGCCTCGTCGTGCTCGGCAAGCATGTGCCCCAGTTCCAGTTCTTCGAGGTGCTCCTCGGCAACGAGCCGGTTCTCGACCCCGAGATGCGGCTTTACCAGAGGCTGCTCGCCAACGACCCGAACGAGGCCACCGACCAGCTCGAGGAACTGCTGGAGGAGAGGCCGTTGTCGGAGATCTACGGCGAGGTCGCCATTCCCGCCCTGATCCTGGCCGATCGCGACCGCCAGCGCGGCGTCATGGCCGATGGCCAGCTCAAGACGGTGTCATCCGCCGCCCAGGCCGTCATTGCCAATCTGGCCGAGGCGGCGGCTCCGGCCGACAGCGAGCCCGAGAAACCGGAGGATGCGGAAGCCAGCGCCGCCACCGCGCGCGCGCCGACGCGATCCGTGCTCTGCGTCGGCGGGCGAAGCGTGCTGGACGATGTCAGCGCGACGATGCTCGCCCAGGTTCTCAGCGTGGAAGGGGATCGCGCGCTGGCGATCGCCCGCGCCGCGCTGGGAACGGCGCGGCCGGACGGTGTTTCCGATATCGATACGGTTGCCGTATGCCTGTTGAATGCCGGCTCGCTCCGCAGCGGGCGTTTCCTGGTCCGGCGGCTGAAGCGCCAATGGCCGGGTGTCCGCATCGGTCTCGTGATCTGGCAGGACCCTGACGAGCCCGCACCCCCTGAGGCGGTCGGCCATGTCCCCGAGGCCGATTTCATCGCGCGCAGCTTCGGCGAGGCGGTGGCGCGTATCGCCGGCGATGCGGTCGAGGTCGAGCGGCGCGAGCGGATCGCCTGAGCCGCCGACGCATGCGCCTTTCCCCGATCCCGGCTGCCCGCGTGGGTGCTGTTCGGGCCGATTGCTGGGCGGAACGCCGTGACGAGGCCGAAGGTCTCGAAACCATCGGCCTTCGGGCGCCTGAAAAAGCAAAAAGCGCCGGGAAACCCGACGCTTGCATGCTTCTCAAGCCTTGAGATTGTCTGGAGCGGGCGAAGGGATTCGAACCCTCGACCCCAACCTTGGCAAGGTAACTACGAAACTGTCGCGATATTGCACGGCTTTTCACTTCAGTCAATCGGAGTTCAGCCTTTACGCATTTCGCGGTTTTGACTGGGGCGACGATTTTGGACGGGCTGCGAGGGGATGCGAATATCGTGAACTACTGAAACTGCAACCGCGAGGTAACCGCGGGATCGTATCATTCCTTTGGCCCTGCGAAAACCAGATTGGTGAAGCAACCCTGCCTGACACTGCCCGTTCTTGGTCCCTCTATGACGTTCCATCTGACCCGCCGCCAGCTCTACGATCTCATCTGGTCCCGCGCGCTGCCGCAAGTTGCCCAGCATCTCGGCATCTCGGAGTGGCAAATCCGGCAGATTTGCGAAGGCCACCGTGTGCCTCTGCCGGCAGCGGCATACTGGCGTGACAAGGCGGCAGGTAAACGCGCCAAGCAGGCCATTTTCACTTCGACCGCCGACGCTCAGTTGGAGCTTATTACTTTTAGCGGCACAAAGCCCCAGGTGCCGCTGGCTGCTGTTGAGAAGCCAGTCGTCGCCGCTGCCAAACCAGCGCCGCCGCGGCGAGAGCCCGTGGCCAGAGTGAAAGCCGAACCGGTGATATGGCAGCCGGTGGTAAAACCCCATGCCCTGCTTCTGCCTCTCGCCAAGGCGTTGCGCTCGACGAAGCCAGACCGAACCGGCGTCATCCAAGTTGGCGGCGAGTTGATCCCTTTGATGTCGATCGCCGAGGGTTCGGTGGAGCGGGCGATCTTCGTGCTCAACGACCTGATCAAGCGGCTTGGCGCTCAGGGTATCGCGTGCACCCTATCGCGGCGCCATTTCACGATCGCGCGCGAGCAGGACAAGGTTGACTTCAAGTTCACAGAGAAGATCGCGCGGCGGCCGCACAACCCGAGCCTACAGGAACTTCAGGCTGAAGCTCTGCGGATCCGTAGAGGCGGCAGCACCGAAAGCTACTACTGGAATAAGGCCTACCCGGAGTTTGACTTCGTTCCGACTGGCGTGCTGCGATTATCCATCGAGCAGTATGGGCGCGAGGGGCGGCGGCGAAATTGGCAGGACAGCTCGCGCGCCACCTTCGAAACTCAGGTGGCAGAAATCGTCCTGACATTGTCAGATTGGATCGATGACGCGCGAAAGTGGCGCCTGGAACGCGAACGGGACTCTCGTCTTTGGAAGCGGGCAGACGAGAACCGCCGCTTGGCGGAGCAGCGCCGCAAACGCGAGGACGAGCGAGATGCCCTGATCGCGGAGATAGTCGAACTCCAAGCTAAGGCTCGGGACCTTCGAGCCTGGATCGATTGGGCCGCGCCTATCGACGATCCGGAAACAAAGCGCATGTTAGAATGGGCTCGCAAACGCCTCGCCCCCATCGAGCGCGCTGTGAACCCAAACAGATTTGGTGATTGGTTGCGGGAGAAGAAGCTTTTTCCCGAAGTTGACCCGTTCGCGCCGCTTCCGGACGATCCGGACCTCGAAACAGGGGCATAAACGTTGCGGCCCGCGCCACCTTTTTATGCCCATGCCCTAGCGCGCGGGCACCAGAATACTCCCTACATGGCAGCTAGATGGGAACATAAGTGCGTCGCAAAGGCTGCTGCCCTTTCTTGTCACGCGCCGCTTTTGTAGCCTGGCGGCGGTCGCCGTTGGCCCGGCTGCGACGATCGAAGGAATGCTGCGAAACAGGGCGATTTGACGGCATCTCCTGGCGTTGAGCCCGATTGCGAATGGATGGTCGAAAAGGGATGGGAAACGCCAAAGTGAGACAAGACATCAGCTTTGACGAGTTCGATGCGGCGCGAAAATTTGTCCTATCGCTTAAACTGAAGACCATAAGACAGCGCTTTGCTTCGGTTCAGGATTGGAACCCCCATCACTGCGCGCTGGTATATTTGGATGGAAGACCGGTTGCCTTGGCCGATTGCATGGTCACGCGGGATCGCGCTGCCGCAATCTGCGGCCTTATTGCGAAGCCCGGTTTCGGGGCTTTCGCGTTGCGAGCGTTGTTCGCTTTGAAGCGTCACACTGCCCTCGGCTATTGGGTGGCGACGGTCAGAACTCCGAGCAATTCAGTCATTGCCATCGGTAGATGCCACCTCGACGAATTGTACGACCAAGGAGCCTGGGAGCTCTCCAACGAGATCATACAGCGTATCGGCCCATCCCCTACTCTTAGTCCAATCCCACTTGTTCTTTCGCGTTCTATGCTGCGCAACCTAAAGCTCCCGCCAATCTCCCATTGGAGCGATCGAACGAAGTTGCAAGTCCTCGATGCCGCAATAGCGCCGGGCTCCGCCAATTTGATTGCTCCATCGGGAGATGCGCTGGGACCGCTTCTGATGACCGCTGCTTTTGATGTCGCCGGCATTTCTTTCGATCTCAGGCAGAACATGGCCCGAATGATAATGGTTTCGGCGGCGGCAATGCATTGGCGCCCGTCCTCTCCAACAGCGCTTCGCAAGCTTGTTTCGCAATCCGCGGTTGCTGACTTCCAACATGGTGTTTTGTCGGCTCGTTCATCCCTTCGAACCGGCGGTTCGGCTCTGTTCCTGAACGGTTGAGTGGCCCCTAGAAACAGCGCCGTGAGCGCCGCAGCCGTACCGCGTCACAGCTCCGTGACGCGCCGCGCGCACATACCGGAATACTCCGACGGCGGCGGCTACGCGGGCGTGCGCACGCGGGAGATTGACAGCCCGCCCGCGCTGAGGCACCAAGCTAGGGTGATCCGGGCACAGCGCCAGGCCTTTTACGTTGGGACATAGGAGCCCACGCGCGGGTACTGGGCTCATAGGCAAGCGATCGCGTCATTCCTCCCATCTTGGGCGGTGATGCGCTTTCGTGCCTAGCTTACGAAGGATCAGCAGCATCGCCCTCTTCGCAATGAGGCGATGTTGTGGATTCCGATCCTCTTCTCTCGATCAAAGATGCCGCCGACCGCGTTGGCGCCAAGTACTGGCAGCTCCTCCGTGCTGTCCAGAGCGGTCGCGTTCCTTATTTCCAGCCATTCAACTCCCGAAAGTTGGTTCGCCTCTCGGATGTCCTCGCCGTCATCGAGGCGTCGAAGAAGGGGTGCGAATGATGGCCGACATCATCAAGGCACCCATCGATATCCGTGACGAGGAAGACGCCTTCCTCGTCCCGCCGGGTCAGCCGGGCTCAGATGTCGACGCGCTCGCAGCTGCTCAGCGCTGGGCGACTATGCGCACCATCGTCATCGAAATTTTCGACAACGATATCGGCGCCGCCGTCACTATCACGGAGGTGCGCCATGTCTGAGGAGTTGCAGCTCAACCTGGAAGCAGCCTGGGATTTTGTCAGCAACATGAGCCGCGGCCGGCCGATGCACCTAGCGGCAATCGGGGAAGCTGGAGGTGTCGTGGCAGCGACCTTCGAGCCGAACGAGACCTCGCGGCTCACTGGCTGGATCACAAACCAGAGCGGCAAGAACATCTATTTTCACGTCAACCCGCTCCGGGTCGGCGTGAAAAATAAAAAGGGGAGCAAGGGCGATGTCGAGGAGGCGGTGGCCCTCTACATCGATCTCGACAACCCCGACGCGTTTGAACTGCTCGAAAACTTCCCTCTGCGGCCCACGGCCGTTGTTGCCTCAGGCGGCGGCCGCCAGGCCTTCTGGCTCCTGCGCGAGCCGCTGCGTGATCTAGCGCTGGCTGAGCGCCTCAACAAGGCCATCGCGGAACTCTGCGGTGGCGATCATTGCTGGAACAGCGACCGCCTCATGCGCGTGCCGGGGACAGTGAACGTCCCGAACGCCAAGAAGCGGGCGGCGGGACGGGTGCCGGTCCTAGCCCAGGTGATCGAAGCGGACTGGAGGCGTCTCTATGTCGCTGAGGACTTCCTGCCGTTCGACCCCGGCCCTAGCGCCCCGGGCACGGCGCTCCTTCCGACCGACTTAGTTCCAATCGGCCGAGAAAAGCTGCCGGAGACAATCCTGCCCGCAACACTCAGCTTGCTGGAGAACGGGGACGACCTGGATCGCCCGCGCGGTGGCCCAAATCCGCGACATAAATCGCGAAGCGAGAGTGTCTACCGCGGTGCCTGTGACCTAGCCCGCCTGGGTTGCAGCGCCGAGTTCATCGCCGGCGTCCTGCTAAACCCGCAGTTCCGCATCTCGGAATCGGTCCGGGAGAAACGCCGCCCCGAGGCCTATGCGTTGCGCCAAGCAAGCAAGGCGATCGAGAGCGTTGCCCAGGGCTGGCCGGACACCTTTAAGTCCGGCGCGCCGAAGCCTTCTATGCGGAATGCACGTGCTGCTTTGCGCCGCCTGGGCTTGTCGTTCGCCTATGACATGTTCCGTCATCGTAAGATGGTGGAAGGCCACGTGATCGAGCAGTTCGCGGGTGAGATCACCGATGACGCCTGCATGATGCTGCGCGGCTTGATCACGGACAAGTTTGGCTTCGATCCCGGAACGCAGCATGTCCAGGACGCGATCATGCTGATGTGCATCGAGGAGCCGGAGCACCCGGTTCGTGAGATGCTGGACAACCTCAAGTGGGATGGCGTGGCGCGGCTCGACACCTGGCTATCGCGTTACCTCGGCGCAGCGGACACTCCGCTCAACCGCGCCATCGGCACCATCATGCTGATAGCAGCGGTGCGTCGCGTTCGCGCTCCCGGCGTCAAGTTCGACCAGATCATCGTCTTCGAGGGTGCCCAGGGCACCGGCAAGTCCACCGCGGTCAAGATACTCGCCGGCGAGGGATTTCACTCAGACCAGGAAATCCTGTTGCTGGAGCCGAAAGCCCAGCTCGAGCTGCTCGACGGCGTATGGTTCTACGAGATCAACGAGCTGGAGGGCATGAACCGAGCCGAGGTCACCAAGATCAAGGCGTTCGCGTCCCGCCAGGTCGATCGCGCCCGTCTAGCCTATGGCCGCAACGCAGTCTCGCGCCCGCGCCAGGTAATCTTCATCGGCACCACCAATGAGGACAAGTACCTGCGCGACCAGACCGGCAACCGCCGCTTCTGGCCGGTGAGAACGGGCGCGATCGACCTGCCCGCACTCGCTCTCGATCGAGACCAGTTGCTCGCGGAGGCCGCTCACCGTGAACGCGAGGGTGCGTCGCTCGCCCTGCCGCCGGAGCTGTGGCCGGACGCAGCTGTTGAACAAGAGGCGCGCGTCGAGGAAGACCCCTGGGTCGAGCAGATCGAGGCCGCCGTGCCGATCGTCGCCGGCGATAAGCTGCGCTTCGTGACGACAAGTCTGCTGACCGACCTCCTCGGGATCAGGCCAGAATACCAGAACCAGGGACATACCAAACGGCTATCGGCACTGATGAAGCGTCTCGGCTGGCGCAACGAAAAATTCAAGCTGCACGGAAAGGTCGTGCGCGGCTACGAAAAGGCGAAGCCGGACGGCTATGAGCCGCCGCCCAAACCATATCATCGGAACTTTTGACCGGTGGCATGGTGGCGGGGGTGGCGTGTGCGGTAGGCGGCTGGGGTGCGGTGGGGCTTAGAGCGGGCATTTTTCTACCGCCAGCCCGGCAGCGCAGGCCAGGGCGCGCCACCCACGCCACCATGCCACCGCCCCTGCGATTTCAATCTCGGCGAGGCAATAATGCGATGTAACGAGAGCCCCGCCGAGACGTCATCTGAGCGTATTCCAAAATTTTGTGGTTACGCTCGTGGTTTCAATGCGAGTGCTCTGAAGATATCGGGTGCCTGATGATTAATTGTGCGGGTTCCTTCGCCGTGATTTTCTGAGCGTTTTTTATTCAGAGGTCGATATGACGTTTCGAACCAACATCACCAGGCGGGTTCGCCACCGCAAACTCAAGTCCGGCGAGATCGTGAAGCAGCTGCGCTATGTGCTGAATTACCGCGAGCCGATCTCGGGCGATCGTCGCCAGGAGTTCTACGAGACGTTGAAGGCCGCCGAGGCCCGCCGCAACGACCTCACCGCCAAGGTGATGTCGGATGGCTATGCCGATGAGCGTAAGGCGCCGACGGTCAGTCAGGCCGTCGATCATTGGATCGCCGATCGTGTCGGCAAGGTGAAGCCGAACACCCTTGCGGGCTACAAGGTGGTCGTCGAACACATTCGCGGGCCGTATTTCGAGGGCTCAGCCAAGGACAAGCTGGCCTGGAAAGCATCCGGAAAGCTTCCAAAGGGTTGCCGGCTCGTGGCGATGCTCGGCGAGATCAAGACGACCGAACTGACCACAGCGCGTATCCGCGCCTGGCACCGCGATCTGACCGCACTTTCGGGGCAGTACACCGCCAACCGGGCGAAATCGCACCTGATCTCAATCCTCGCCCTCAACGAGGAGGACTTCCGGGTACGGGCGCCCAGCATGCCGCGCGGTCTCGGTCGCAACCGGGTCAAGACGAAGAAGGTCATTCTGACGCCGGCCGAGATCGGCAAGCTGGTCGATGCGGCCCGGAATGATCCGGAGCACGGGCTTTACTATGCCTTCCCGTTCCTCGCCGGCACGCGCCCATCCGAGCAGCTCGGACTGCTCTGGGCGGATATCGACTTTGATGCGAACGTCGTCCGCATTCGTCGCATCCAGGAGCGTGACGGGTCGCTGACCAACATGACCAAGACCGAGGCCGGCACGCGCGACATCCCGATGAGCGCGGTTCTGCGCGCGCTCTTGTTGGAATGGCGGCTCCGTTGCCCCCGGTTGGGCAAGGTGCTGCATCGGGTGTTCCCTGGTCCAGGCCGGCTCCAGCCGTGGCCGAAGGTCGCTCGCATCGGCGGTGGTGGGCCGCTGCTCTACCAGAACTATCGCAGCCGATATTGGGAGCCGGTCTTCGCGAAGCTCGGGTTGCCTTATGTGACACCGCATTCGGCACGGCATTCCTTCATCTCGACGCTGCAGGCTGAGGGCATTGAGGTCGGTCTTGTCGCCAAGCTTGCTGGCCACGCCAACGCGACCGTGACGCTCGGCCATTACACCCAGGCGGTTCGCGGCGGCGAGGCCGCCGTGGCGGCGCTGGACCGGGCCTACGCCGCGGGCAGGTAGAACGCGCTCGCGCATGCGAACGCCTGTGAGCGGGGAGGATGGTGACGAGCCGCCCTCCCCATCGTCATTTGCGGTCGCTACCGGCGTTATTGGCGCCTGCGGCGATCCTGCGTCGAACGCAATATCACCCCGTCTCCCCGAAAATTATGCACGGCGTCTCGGCGTGTTTCGATCGTTCCAGAACACGATGGAGACGACGCCATGGACCAATACCGCCTGATCGATCTGCGCAGCCAGGCGCTAACCATCGTCACGCTGGACCAGGCCGCCGAACTCGCCGAGATCGACGCCGAAGAGATCCTCTGGGCGATCGAGGCCGAGGGCATCTGCGAGACCGACCTGCACGTCATCGCAGCCGTGGACGAGCCCGCCGCGCTCTGATGCGCGGCGATCTGCATGATCGTATCGTCGCCCGCCTCGTCGCGGAGCGGCGATTGCGGCGTCTGACCCGGGCTGAGCTCGTCCAGCGTCTCGGCCGCCCGACCAGCTTCGTGTTCCGCTGCGAGGCCGGCGCCCGCTATCTCGACGTCGCCGAACTCATGGTCATCGCTCGCGCTCGGTGTCGACCCGTGCGAGCTGCTGCGGCAAGCCGGAGCGGAGGGCTGACGGGCGGGCATAGCGCGCGGCAGGCACCACACCCGCTGCCCCGCCCGCACGGGGCGTTGGGGTACGTACCCCGGCCCGCGGCGCCCATGCTGGGCAGCACCGTGGGCCAGCCGCCGCCGTAGAACCATGCCCCTGGCCTTCCGGCGCAGATACTTCGCAACTCCCCCAACAATCCTATGGTGAGCGTGATTGTCGGAGGGACCCGCACGACAATCGCAAGTCGTTCCGAACCTGTACTATGGTACGGTGCCGCCGGCTCTAGTCAGCCAATTCAGCACGCCGCTGGCGCCATACTGCCGAAGTCTGAGGCTTGACGAAGACGGATGCGATGTCGGAGCGCCGTTCTCTCAACTTCGCTTCGATCCGCTCGACGCAGTCTTCGATGTCGGCGGTTGACCGATCGTCTTTGAACTCCAGGCTGAGCGCCACGACGATCTGATCGGGGCCAAGATGGACCGTTGTCATGCCATTGACGCGTTCAATGTCGGGGTCACCGCTGACTGCAGCCATGATCTCCTTTTGGACATGGGGCAGAGCCGCTTCACCCATCAGCAGCGCCTTCGACTCGCGGGCGAGAAAGATGGCAGTCGCCGCGAGGATAACGCCGATGAGGATTGACGCGACGCCATCCAGTTCGGGCCGATCGAAGTAGGCTGCAGCCGTGATACCGAGGAATGCGACAACCAAGCCAAGCAGCGCTGCCGTGTCTTCGAATAGGACGGTAAAGACGCTCGGGTCCTTGCTCTGTCGCACGGCTGCGAAGTAGCTGAGTTCGCCCTTCGCGGTACGAAATTCCTTCAGCGCCACTCGCCAGGAATAACCTTCGAACAGCACCGAGAGCCCCAACACGACATAGCTCACGGTAAGGTTCGTCGCGGGGTGCGGCTCGATGATATGCGCAACGCCTTCGTAGAACGATACGCCGGCGCCCACGGCGAACACCAAGAGCGCGACGATGAAGCTCCAGAAGTAAAGTTCGCGCCCATGACCGAACGGGTGGGTCAGGTCAGGCGGCCGCGCGGCTCGGTTCAGGCCGTAAAGGAGCAGCACGCCGTTGCCGGTATCGACGAGGGAATGGATTCCCTCCGAGAGGATCGCCGAGCTCCCGGTCCAGACTGCCGCGATGAACTTGGTAAGGGCGATCAGAAGATTGCCAGCGAGCGCGGAATAGATGACGGTCTTTGAGCCTGCGTGCGCTGCCATCGTCTTTCCCCACTCTCGCTGGCAACAAGTCCAGGTCACGGTGGTTCCGACGACAGCGCCGCGTGATCAGAATGTCAGGCAGTTCACCACCCCGTTGGTGTTGGTGCAGCGGGTGAGGTTAGGCGACGACGCAGCCTGACGGCGATTGAATTCGCTGTTACCCCGCTCCAGTTCGATCGCGAGCCGGGCCTTCGCCTCGGCATCGCTCATCTGGCCGGAACGGACGCTCTGCGCCAACAGGTCGCTGACGGCGAGATAGCGAACGCCGAGGTCGTTGTTCATCTGGCCAGCGGTTCCAGCGGCAACGCGGCCGCGAATGCAATCCCACATGGTCAGGTACGAAGCGGACTGCGCAGAGCATTTCGACTGCGCGTCGACGAGGCCGACGCAGCCAGATAGGGCGATGCCGGAGATCAGCGCAGCGGCAATGGTGGTGAGTTTCATTCGGAAAGCTCCTCAGGCAAAAAAGCGGCACCGAAACACGTCGAAAATTCGCGCACAATCATGGGCTTGCAGGCGCTGTCAGCTGCGCGTGCAGAAAACTCGGATCGACAGTTTCGCGGACGTGATGAGCGGCTTGAGATAGAGACGGCCGGTGTCGTGACTGGATCGCCAGCATGAACACGACATGCGAGGTTCGAATTGCCCAGATCTCGGCATCGGGAGCGACTCGCCGCAGATCATCCGCAACATCGCGGATGAAGCTTTCACGCTCCTTGCGCTGGAAGTGCTGATAGACCAGCAGCGAGTGACCGGCGCGATAGGTCGCGGCCAGTTCGTCGCGATAGATATACTTCGAGGAGTTGCGCCGGCCCTTGCCGACTGAGCCGACCTCGACGCCGTTGTCGGGGTCGAAAAAGATCACATCGGCATCCGCTAGCGCCGCGCTCGCCTGCTTGAACCAGAGCTGTCGTTCGAACAGCGTCTCGGGCACGATGGTGTTGACGAAGACGGCTCTGGGCAGGATCTCGCTGCCTTCGATCAGGATCAGCCGGCGGGCGTCGGGCTCGTTCCGCACTCGGCGCAGCAGCGCGAACAGCTCGGGATCGTGCCGTTCCTGCTTCGACTGATCGAGATAGCCGAGCTTGTTGCCGTCGCTGCGCCCATCATTCGGCGTCAGCATCCAGCAGACGCCGAGCCTCAGACCAGATCGGCCGAGCAGCCGCAGGAGGGCATATTTCCGATAGTCGTTGACGTCGCCAACGTACTGCTCCTTCACGCGCCGTCCCCCGAATCACAACTTCGGGGTGCAGCATGATCGAATACCCTGTTTTGGGGTATCCGAAATTAGGGTTCCATTGGTCGGCCGGTTTCACCGTTTCAGGCGCCGGCTTTGGCTTCAACGCAACCCGACCTCTATAAGGCCCTCCTCCAGGCGCTTATTCTGGCGCGCAAGGATGCCGGTATCACGCAGGTCGAACTCGCGGCCCGTATCGGCCGCCGGCAGACGTTCGTGTCGAAATACGAGACCGAGGAACGGCGGCTTGATGTGGCCGAATACATCGCGATCGCGAGGGCGATCGGCGCGGAGCCGTTTGAGCTGATGCGTTCGGCTGAAGCCACGAGGTAAGCTGATCATGGGGCAGGACCGCGAAACGGGTGCAGCTGGCAACGCTTACGGTCATCGTATGGGAAAGGCCGTTGCGGCATTGCTGCAGATTGAGAAGCTGTCCGATCGCTCCAATGAGGTGAGGTGGCGGGACGGTTTGGCCGTTATCAAATGCTGCGGGCCGCGCACGACGTTACTCGGCGTCAAGAGCAAAATGCTGGAGCGAATCCAAGCGGTTCTGGTCGCCTGCGAGGATGACAGTGGCAACGTCGAGATCATCGAGCTCGCCGCCGATCAATTTCGTCAGAGTATGGTCAACAGCCGTAGTGCGAGTGCTATTGGTGGACAAGTGAAACAGGTTCGTCGCTCGGTGGCCCGTCGAAATGGCGTGCGACTATGCCTGCTTAGGGCGGATCAATTACCCATTCTTAGCCGTTAGTGGTCCCATTGGCGGACACACAGAGTTTCTGGTTCCCAGCATCCCATTTCGGGCAAACAGCCGGCGCCAGGGCTGCTCCGCCGATTACTCCGAGGGCAATAAAATGTCCGATCAAGTACGTGCAGTCGAGGCGCCCAAGCCGAAGCCTCCAAAAGCCCCTGACATCGGCCTGGGCTATGGAAGCCTGATTTGTAACATGTCCACGGAAAAGCGACTCGCATTCATTGCCGAAGGCGTACCTTTGATCCATGCGAGCGCGCGTTCTCTCATGGAGGCCACTAACACGCTGAAGGAATATCCTCGGGAAGCGGAGATTCTTGAAGGTCAAGCTATCGAGGAATGCGCCAAAATCCTGATCCTCGTCGATATCATCCGTTGCCCAGCCAAGGTCGTGTCCTCGCGGGTGGGGACCATGATACGCTGGTTCTACGATCACCTTGCCAGGCGCATCTATGCCAAGGCCCAGACGTGGAAGCCAACATCGCTTGCGGAGCTGCAGGAGTACATAGATTACGACCGCCGCTCGCACTTTGTGGACGGCGATTATTTCGAACACATCATGCCCAATTCGGAATTGTTCTGGCGAGAAGCGGCCCTTTACGCCGACGTCGTCAGCAACGGCGAGGGGGAGCCGCAATGGCATACTCCGCTGAGAGGGATGGGACGGATCGGCAGCTGGGACCCTCCCGTTTTCTCGCTCGTCAACTCCCTTGCCGCAGCGGGCGCCTTCAGTCCTAAGGGGTTAGCAATCCTCAGAGACACATGGGGATCCATCGAATTTAAGGGTGACGTTTCTTGGGACGCAGTTAAGGAACCCTGCGAAGCGATGCTCAAGGCATTATTTGACGCGGGTCTGGTCTCGGAAAGCATTACCAAAGGCGATGTCAGCCTCATTCGCGGCAACTGGCAGATGCCCATGTACCACCTCGATTTCGCGAAGGTGGCCATCCCGCTTGAAGATCTCAAGCGAGAGCAGGAGGCTCGCCAGCCACGTGAATGATGCTTCGACCGGGTAAGCGGCAACCTATCGACCCGCGTTGCACTGCCGTTGCGTCGAATCCGAAATTAGAACATAATAAGAACATTCGAATCGCTACAGGAGGCAGGGTCGCCCGTTGAGCAGCTGTTTCCGCTCTTGCCAAGTGTGCAAAAAATCTGTTGAATGTGTCGACTCAAGTCGACAAGGTTGAGACATGGCAAAGACAGACTCGCGAAAAAGCCGTCAAGAGCGGCAAATCGTCGGGATCTCTCTCGATCCCGAAACGGCGAAAGCTGTGAAGGCCGAAGCGGAGCGGCGGGGTGTGACCGTTAAGCGTCTGTTTATGGAAGCGTGGGCGCTTTATCAAAAGCATCCTCCGAAGTAGCCGGGTAGCGTCATGATCATCGGATCGGAGACAACCCTCGCCGCGATCGCGGCGAGGATGGCGAACTCTCGCCGGTTGACCGCCAAGGAGCGGGCTCTGGTGCGAGATCGATGCGTCGTCTCCGAGGAGATTGTCTCGACAGCCTCCGCTCGGATCGCCAATGGCGAGGACGTCTTCGGCGACGCCTTCCTGAGCCTTCGCTCCAGCATCGCGCGTCGGGAGCTCGGCGCCGTCTACACGCCTGCGAAGATTATCGAGACGATGATCACTTGGGCGAAATCCGAGAATGCGGCGCCCTCGCTGGTGGTCGATCCTGGCTGCGGGTCCGGGTCCTATCTTGTCGCGGCTGCCGCCGCGTTCCCGGAGGCGCGCCTGCTCGGCATCGACATCGATCCGCTCGCCGCGCTCATGACACGCGCCCGAGCCGCCGTCCTGGGGTTTGCGGACAGGTTAGAAGTTCGCGTCGAGGACTATCGGAAGACCAAGCTGCCAAAGGTGGCCGGCGCCACGCTGTTCATCGGTAACCCGCCCTACGTCCGGCACCACGACATTGAGCCACACTGGAAGGCCTGGTATTCCGCGACGGCCTCCCGCCTCGGCTTCAAGGCGTCGCAGCTCGCCGGATTGCACCTGCATTTCTTCCTGCGAACCCGCGAGATCGCCCAGCCCGGGGACTACGGCGCTTTTATCACCTCGTCGGAATGGCTGGACACTAATTATGGCTCGACTCTCCGCGCCATGCTCGCGGACGGGCTTGGCGGCACTTCGGTTCACGTGATCGCGGCTGAGGCGCAGCCGTTCGCCGAGGCTATGACGACGGGTGCCATCACTACGTTCCGTGTCGGGAATCGTCCGGACGTGCTCCACATGCGTGCGGTAGCCAGTGCTGAGGATCTGCTAGGTCTGGGTTCGGGACAGCCCGTCGCGTGGTCCGACGCGACGCCTACGGCGCGGTGGTCGGAGTTTCTCCAGCAACACCGCTCGCGCAGGAACGACGACATGATGGAGCTCGGCGAACTATTTCGCGTCCATCGCGGCCAGGTCACAGGCAACAACGCTGCATGGATCGAGGGCATTCATAACGCCCACCTCCCTCGCCGCTTCTTCTATCCAACGATCACCAAGGCGAAGGACCTAATCAAGGCCGGCGCGGTGCTTTCCGACGTCTCGGTCCTCCGTAGCCTTCTCGACCTGCCAAATGACCTGGACGGGCTTCCCGCCCAAGAGAAGAAGGCGGTAGAGCAGTATCTCAAGGTTCTCAGGAACCTGGGGGTCCACGATGGTTATGTAGCGAAGAACCGCCGGGTCTGGTGGAGCGTGAACCTGAAACAGGCCGCTCCGATCCTCTGCACCTATATGGCTCGCCGTGCTCCTGCCTTCGTCAGAAATCGGGTAGGCGCCCGGCATATCAACATTGCTCACGGCCTGTATCCGAAGGAACAGATGACTGACGCGCTGCTCGATGCGATCGCGCTCTGGCTTGGCGAGAACGTGACCGTGCAGGGCGGCAGGACCTACGCCGGAGGTCTAACAAAATTCGAGCCGCGGGAAGTTGAACGAATCAGAATTCCGAGGCTAGATCGCCTCCATGGCCTTGCGACCGAAACGTTGGAACAAAGACGAGCTGACCGCCGACATAGGAACGGCGAAAGACGAGTTCCGGGCTGACCGGACGAAGGCACCGAGAGACCTCTATCTCAAGTACGTAGCCAGCGCACGGATCGACCTCGGTGCCGTCGTCCCGCAGTTGACAGAAATCCTAGGCAAGAAGCTCGATCTAGAAGCCCTCGCCAAGATCATCGCCCGCGACGAACACCGTCGAGCCTTGCTTTACACCGCAGCGCCTCCAATCAGCCAGGACGACCTGAAGACGGTCGCGAAAGCCAAGTTGTCGAGGAAAGCAATCCTCGACGCCAAGGGGGGCGACGGCGCCCGCATCGCCGCGATCCTCAAGTCGCACATAGATCCGGAGCGCTTTCCCTGGATCGAGAAGAATCGTGCCGCCACTAAGGACGAAGTGCGGGACGCGATCATGGCGACCGCCGCCATGCTCGCCGCGCAGCGCGTCCAAACCATTCGCCGGAACGCGGCCAAGCTGCTCGAAGAAACCGTCAAAGAGGAACTCGTCGCTCTCGGTTTCAAGGAGGTGCCCCGAAAGCCGATCACGACGATGGGACATGCCCCGCCGCCTGGATCGTTCATGGGCGAGACCAAGGTGGTCGGCCATCGCGCGGACGTCGTTGTCCGTCTGCCGGATCAGCGGTTGCTGCTGATCGAGTGCAAGGTCTCGAACTCCGAAGTGAATAGCTTCAAGCGCGTCGTCGCTGACACCGGCGGCAAGGCGCCGAGCTGGTATCGCGACCTGGGCGCAGCCAATGTCGTGGCCTGCGCTGTCCTGAAAGGCGTCTTCAAGAAGGACAACCTGCTGCACGTGCAGGACGACAAGGACGTCTACATCTTCTGGTCGCACCGGCTCGAAGACATGGCCAACTACATCGGCCGAAACCCTTAGGCAGAACCGCCTTCAAGATAGGCGAGCACGCGACGGGCGATAGCGAGCAGCCCATCGTACGTGATGACCTGGATGCGATGCAGATGCCCATTGAGACGCCTGAGCGCCGCCTGCTGTTCAGCATCGCCATCGCGCCCAATTATGACCTTCGCGCAGATCTTGGTCACGTCCACCTCGTCGTTGGCCAGGATGGCGTCGCGTTGCCGGTCGAGCTTCTCCAGATAGTTCTGACATTGGGCGATCACCTTAGAGAGCTCGGCTGACGGGTAGAGCGTGTTGTGCGATCGGTCACGGACGAACAAGAGCTGCGTCGGCATCGGCGTCTTAATCTCGATGAGTTCGACAACGCCGCTGGTCGTTCGCCTCGTCAGGAAATCCACCTGCTCGTCGCGTGTCCAGCGCCGGCGATCAAGGACCGCGCTGTATTCGCTGCCGAAAATCCAGGGGTTCGCTTCGAGCAGCCGCTGGAAATCGGCTTCCCTGTCAGACGTCTCAATCAGCCCGTTGAGCTCGGCGACGGCCTTGCAATAGACCTCCAAATTCAACGCCGTCGCGGCCTTCTCAAGGAAGCTCTGATCCTCCGACAGCTTGGCCGCGAGCTTGGCCAGCACGCCGGGCGTTGAAGCCGCCTGGCGCATGAGGGTGGCAAGCGCATCGAGCTTCGCACTATCGCCAAGCTCGGTCAGTTGTCGCAGCGTCTGCGCGTCACGCCCAGCGTCCAGTACCAGGAAGCTTCTGGCCCGATCCGGCAGGTCTCCGCCGCGGGCCGTTAGAAGGAAATCCGAGAGTTTGGTAATCTCGCCGCCTTCGAGACTGAGGCTTCGCTCCTGCACGAACGTGCAGGCCACTTTCGTCATCTTGTAGGTCTTCAGGCTCAGCGTGTCGTGGTGGAAGGCGCCGGAGTGCTGATCCTGGATATCAGTAATCTTGGCGATCTTACGGACCTGAGGGCCGTCTTTCAACGTCACTTGCTTAACGGCGCGAAGGTTTGGATGACGGTCGGCAGCTGGCTTGGCGATCTCTACCTTCATATTCGTGATCCACTCCCGTTTAATTGACCCACCTTGAAGTATGTCAGACAAGAGGACCACAATGCCGAAGAAGCAGCATAAGCCCGAAGAGAACATCGCGAAGTTACGGCAGATTAATGTACTGGTCTCGCAGGGGCGATCCGTTGCCGAGGCGATCCGTTCGATCGGCATGACGGAAGTTAGTTACTAATTACCGCTGGCGCCGTGAGTTCGGCAGCCTGAGATCGGATCAGGTCAAGCAGATGAAAGAACTTGAGGTCGAGAGCGCGAGACTCCGCCGCGCCGCCCCCCTACCACGACGATCGCCGAGATCCTGACCAATATGTTGAAAGCGCCGCCCAGGATGAGCTCGCGGCGCCTTCGGTGTTACTGGTGCTGCAGGACCGCTTCGCGCGCCGCGTGGAGCGCCTGCTCCGCTACCGCGAGGGCCTCAAGGGCGGCTACTGCATCACGGCCGCGAGGATACGGTCCAGGAGGCGGAAGCTCGCCGGTATACGGCTCTACCCAGTGGAAGGTGTGGCCAGTGGCGATCTCGGCGATACGGCCGCCGTTCACGCCGAACCATGCCGCGATGTCATGCTGACGGTCGCCACGAGCCAGCATGGCCTTGGCGATTGCAGCATCCGCCTCATTGAGAACCATGCCGCTCTTGTGTGCCCGCGAGCCCATGGTCATGCCACCGCTTTCGAAGCGATGAGGTCATCGGCCGTCGTGAGCGACTTTGCCTCAGCATCAGAGAGCGGGAGCCCCAGCTTGCGCTTGACATAGGCCTTGGTGGCCTGACGCGCTTGGCGGTTGGACGCGACCGAACCGGCCACAACCACGACGCCTTCCCACTCAGGGTTGGACTTGCGCCAGTCGATGTCGGTCAGCTTTTCCAGGCGCTGGCTCCAGTCGTTCGGGTATTCCTTCATCAGTTCGGCACCGGCCGAGCCGATGGCGCGGAGGATCGTCGCGTGGGAAGCGATGCTCTCCTGGCGCAGTTCCATGGCCTTCATGCCTCCGTCGCGCACTGCGCGCCATGAAGGCATATAGTCGGCCACGGCCTTCCAGAAGGTCACCGACAGCGCGGCCAGTTCGGAGGGAGGAGCATTATCTTCGTCATCGTTGGCGGAGAGACCGGCAATGTCTCGGAACTTCAGCAGTTCATTGTTGGCCTCATAGATCGAGGACAGCGAGAAGAGCTTCGGCGAGCGGATGCCGATGGAGATGGCATCTCGGTCAACCATGCCGTCGAATACGTCGACCAGGCGAATGGTATCGAGCGTAAGGCGACTCATCGGGTCGCGCTTGTCGTAGAGGATATTGAGCGACTTCGACGTGTTCTGACCGTACCGGTTAAGGTCGGAAAACATCTGCTGCATGCGGTCGCGGTTCTCATATGGGAACAGGAGTACCGACAGCGTCTCGTCGCCGAGCTGTGGGTTTTCCTTGATAGCCTTGGCGATCGCTGCACAGCGGTGCTGGCCGTCGTTGATGACGAATTCCGCGTCTTGAAAGTCCATTTCAAGCATGCCGAGCCCATCGCCCCCGATGGGCTTGAAGTTTACGTCGCATTTATATGAAGCAGTGATCGACGAGAACAGATAACCCTCTTCGTTGTCAAGGATGTACTTCGCCATGTGGGGGATGCGTTTCTCGTTAAGGATGCGCTGCTCGCGCTCCTCAGGCGTGAACTCCGCCCAGTCGCGGAAGGTGAACATCTTCGGGACGACGCTCATCTTCATCATGCAGGAGTAGTATTCGCGCTGGCCAATAGCGCCTTTCATGGCCGGGAAGGAGACCTTCATTTTTCAGTTTTCCTCATGAGAGCTCGGGTTGGTGCCGGGGTTAGAGCGCCGTCGCTCAGTCCGGCGAGGGGTGAGCTCGCGAGAATATAAAGCACAGCTCTGAGGATTTACGTCAAGAGCTCGAATGCATTTTTTTCGGAGCTCTCATAAAAAAACAACAGAGCTCTCGCGATAACTGACAAGAGCTCGTCAAAGAAATTGAGTTCCCGGGGATGCGCCGCGTCGTGAGCAAGTTCGATTTGACAGCGGCCAACCTTGTCGGGGTGCTCGTCGATCGCAGAGGCGAATCGTCGCTAGCGCATTTTGGAGGGCTGATCGCAAAAGCCGCTGCGGGGCGCGAAAGCTGGCGCTGCTGATTTTGAGACATATCGGGCTGCTACCTCGCCCGGTAGCATTCGGCGATCGGCGGTGTTTAGCGAACCGAGAGAAATTCGAACACACACATCGAAATGATCGGTAGGCGCTCTTTTGCGGCCGCCATGATGCAACGCAGGGGAAGGCCGCTCCGAGTCATGCTCTACAAGCCGGCAGGTCAAGCACTACCGCCGCCGCGAGCCCATGACCATCCGCATCCCCATTTCCTGCGGTGGCACCACGAAAATTGCTTCAAACAGTGGGGGTCAGCGGGCGCGCGCCTGAAAGGCCGGGAAGGACTATGGGGCCGAACGTGTAACCGCGAGGTAACCACGGGCTTTCGGAGCCCTTCGGAAGCGACCTCGAAACCCTCAGGCCCAAAAAGCAAAAAGCGCCGGGAAACCCGACGCTTGCATGCTTCTCAAACCTTGAGATTGTCTGGAGCGGGCGAAGGGATTCGAACCCTCGACCCCAACCTTGGCAAGGTTGTGCTCTACCCCTGAGCTACACCCGCATCCGAGACAGTCACGCCGTGGCGGCGCGGCCGGGTTATTGCCCCAAAGCGCTGCGGAGTGCAAGCGTTTCGGCAAAGTTTTTTTGCCCCCTGTCGATAAATCCCGCAGCGGACCGGCTTCGCGCCTCGGAATGCCGGAGGGCGGGGTCCGTCGATTCCGGGCCGGAGACGGCTCGGCGCGCGGCGCGGCCCGTCCTTGCCGGAAATGCGGATTCCGCTGCCGCCTCAAATGGTCTAGAGCCGGATCGGATCGGATTGAAACGGTTTCCCGCCCCGCCATGATTCCCACGTCCCAGATCATCCCTCTGACCGATGCGGAGCTGTGCGCGCGCCTCGCGGCGAGCGGCATCGCGTTCCACCGCACCGACCATCCGGCCGTGTTCACGGTGGCGGAGACCGCGCCGCATCGCGACATGATGATCGGATTGCAGACCAAGAACCTGTTCCTGAAGGACAAGAAGGGCCGGCTCTTCCTGGTCTCGGCCAAATCCGACGCACGCATCGACCTGAAGCGCTTGCACGAGACGCTGGGCGCCAGCGGCCGGCTGTCCTTCGGTTCGGCCGAATTGCTGCTGGAGAAGCTGGGCGTCACGCCGGGCTCGGTCACGGCCTTTGCCGTCGTCAATGATCGCGAAGGGGCGGTGACCATGGTGCTCGACGCCAATCTGACGACCGGCGAGGAGGTCAACTTCCATCCCCTGGTCAACACCGCGACCCTGCGCATCGGCCGGGACGATCTCGTCGCCTTCCTGCGCGAGACCGGCCATGAGCCGCTGATCGTCGATTTGCCGGTGCCGCCCGATGGACAGAACGGCTAAAGCTCCCCATTTAAGGGGCGGCCGCGTCGCGGCCGCCAATTGCTGAAAACACGCGAATCCGAACGTCGGAACGACGGCATCACGAAGGGCGACCCATGCTGGTCAATGGCGAGGCGGCCGAGCAACCCGGCCTGATCAAGGACACCACCACCCAGGGCTTCCGCCAGGACGTCATCGCCGAATCGATGCAGCAGCCGGTGCTGGTCGATTTCTGGGCGCCGTGGTGCGGGCCGTGCAAGCAGCTGACGCCCGTCATCGAGAAGGCGGTCAAGGCCGCCGGCGGCAAGGTCAAGCTCGTCAAGATGAACATCGACGAGCACCCGCAGATCTCCGGCCAGCTCGGCATCCAGTCGATTCCCGCCGTCATCGCCTTCAAGCAGGGCCAGCCGATCGACGGTTTCATGGGCGCGCAGCCGGAAAGCCAGGTGAAGGCCTTCATCGAGCGCCTTGTCGGGCCGGTCGGGCCGGGCGAGGCGGAGGAGCTGATCGCGGCCGCTCAGGAAGCGCTCGCGGCCGGCGATGCCGCCGGGGCGAGCGAGCTCTACGGGCATGCCCTGCAGCTGGAGCCGGAGAACCTCGGCGCCATCGCCGGCCTCTCGCGGCTGCATCTCGACACCGGCGACATCGAGGGCGCCAAGGGCATCCTCGCCATGGCGCCGCAGGAGAAGGCGAGCGACCAGGCGATCGCCGCCGTGCGGGCCGCTATCGAGCTTGCCGAGCAGGCCGCCTCGCTCGGCGACACGGCCGAGCTCGAGGCGAAGGTCGCCGCCGATCCGAAGGACTATCAGGCGCGCTTCGATCTCGCGCTGGCGCTCAATGCGCGCGACAAGCGCGAGGAGGCCGTTGACCATCTGATCGCCATCATCAAGGCCGACAGGAAGTGGAACGACGATGGCGCGCGTAAGCAGCTCCTCCAGTTCTTCGAGGCCTGGGGGCCGATGGACGAGGCAAGCGTGGGCGGACGCCGGAAGCTGTCGACCCTGCTGTTTTCCTGAAGCGAGGATGCGCGGATGGGCATGAACGCCGTCTACAAGGGGGCCGGGGATTGCCCGCAGGTGATCCCGCTCTTCCCTTTGACCGGCGCGCTCTTGCTCCCGCGCGGACAGATGCCGCTCAATATCTTCGAGCCGCGCTATCTGGCGATGATCGATGACGCGATCCGGGGCGACCGCGTCATCGGGATGATCCAGCCCGAGCCGGATGACGGTCGCCGCGTCGAGATTCCGCCGCTGGTCAGGGTCGGCTGTCTCGGCCGCATCACCCAGTTCGCCGAGACCGGCGACGATCGCTACATCATCAGCCTGACCGGCATCAGCCGTTTCCGCGTCGTGGAGGAATTGTCCGTGGTGACGCCCTACCGGCAGGGACGGGTGGATTACGAGCCCTTCGCGGTCGATTTCATCGCCCGCTCGGGCGAGGAGGCGGTCGATCGCGACGGGCTGCTCAAGGCGTTGCGCGACTTCGCCAAGGCAAACGACCTCAAGATCGACTGGAAGGGCGTCCATGAGGCGCCGAACGAGGCGCTGGTCAACGCGTTGGCGATGATGTGCCCCTTCGGCCCGCGCGAGAAGCAGGCGCTGCTGGAGGCGCGCAGCCTCAAGGAGCGCGCCGAGGTGCTGGTGGCGATCACCGAGATCGAGCTGGCGCGCGGCGGCGGCGATCCGGACACGACGCTGCAGTGAGCTCCGCCATTTCCTCGTCCGAGCCGGTTGCCGTCGCGCCGCCGTCGACCTGGCCGCCGCGGCGCGCGGTCGTGGCGTGGATCTTCTTCGACTGGTCGGCGCAGCCTTTCTTCACGCTGATCACCACCTTCGTCTTCGCACCGTTCTTCGCCTCGGCCCTGGCAAGCGATGCGGCGGAGGGGCAGGCGCTGTGGGGCTATGCCACGGGCTTCGCCGGCTTCTGCATCGCGCTGCTCTCGCCGCTGCTCGGTGGCGTCGCCGACCGGACGGGGCCGCGCAAGCCCTGGATCGCGGCCTTCGGGGCGCTGCTGGTGATCGGTTCGGCCATGCTCTGGTTCGCGGTGCCCGGCTCGCCATGGGCGGTGACGATCGCGCTCGCCGGCTTCGTCATCGCGACGGTCGGCGCCGAATTCGCGACGACCTTCAACAATGCGATGATGACGCGGCTGGTGCCGGCGGAGCGGTTGGGCTGGCTCTCCGGCACGGGCTGGGCGGTCGGCTATCTCGGCGGGCTTCTCTCGCTGGCGGTGACGCTTGGCCTGCTGGCGGCCGATCCGCATACCGGCAAGACGCTGGCCGGGCTGTCGCCGATCTTCGGGCTCGATGCCGCCAGCCGCGAGGGCGACCGTTTCTCCGGGCCGCTGACGGCGCTATGGTTCATCGTCTTCGTCGCGCCGATGTTCCTGCTCACTCCCGACTCGCCGCGAACCGGGATGCGGCTCAAGGAAGCGGCGCAAGGCGGCGTCGGACGGCTCAAGGCGACGATCGCGGAATTGCCGAAGCTGCCTGCGCTCGGGCGTTTCCTGCTCGCGAACATGATCTACCAGGATGCGCTGGTCGCGCTCTTCGCCTTCGGCGGCATCTATGCGGCCGGCGTCTTCGGCTGGCAGACCATCGAGCTCGGCGTCTTCGGCATCCTGCTCACCGTCACCGGCACGCTCGGCGCCTGGCTCGGGGGCAAGCTCGACGACGCCATCGGCGGCAAGCCGGTGATCCTGGGCTCGATCGCCTGCCTGCTCTTCGCCTGCCTCGGCATTCTCTCGCTGAGCGCCGACCATATCCTGTTCGTGATCCCGGCCGCCCCGGCGGTGCCGGGGGATGGGCTCTATGCCTCGGTGCCGGAGCGAGTCTATCTCGGCCTCGGCCTGCTGATCGGCCTCGTCGCCGGTCCCATGCAGGCGGCTTCGCGCAGCCTGCTGGCGCGGCTCGCGCCGGAAGGACGGATCGGCGAATTCTTCGGGCTCTTCGCCCTGTCGGGGAAGGTGACGTCCTTCATGGGGCCGACGCTGGTCGCGCTGGCGACGAGCGTCTTCGCCAGCCAGCGCGCGGGCCTGGCGGTGCTGATCGTGTTCTTCCTGGCGGGCGGGGCGCTTTTGGCGGGTGTTAACGTGAAACGGGCGCCGTAGCGCCCGTCTGTCACTGCCGTCATGCTCGGGCTTGCCCCGAGCATCTTTGGAACCAGTTGTCTCTCGTCATGAGAGTCTCGGGTCGCCGCTCAGCGGCGCCCGAGAATGACATCCAGCCTTACCGAACCAGGATGTTCCTGAACTGCCAGGGATCGCTGGTATCGATGTCCTCCGGGAACAGGCCCGGGCGGCCGTCGAGCGGGGTCCAGTCGGTGTAATAGCCCTTCACCGGACCGAGATAGGGCATCTGGATTCCCAGGCAGCGGTCGAGATCCATCTCCTCGACCTCGACGATGCCGGCATTGGGATTCTCGAGCGCCCAGACCATGCCGGCGAGCACGGCCGAGGTGACCTGCAGGCCGGTCGCGGTCTGGTACGGAGCGAGCTTGCGGGCTTCCTCGGTCGAGAGCTGCGAGCCGAACCAGTAGGCGCCCTTGTCGTGGCCGTAGAGCAGCACGCCGAGCTCGTCGATGCCGTCGACGACCTCGTTCTCCTCGAGGATGTGGTGCTTCTCCTGCGGACGGCCAGCATTGCCGAACATCTCGTGGAGCGAGAGCACCGCATCGTTCGCAGGGTGATAGGCGTAGTGGCAGGTCGGCCGGTAGATCGCCTTGCCGCTCTCGTCGCGCACGGTGAAATAGTCGGCGATCGAGATCGACTCGTTATGCGTCACCAGGAAGCCGTATTGCGGGCCGGGCGTCGGGCACCAGCTGCGTACCTTGGTCTCGGCGCCGGGCTGCATCAGGTAGATCGCGGCCTGGGAGCCGGTCTCGTGGGTGCGGGCATTCTCCGGCATCCATTTCTCATGGGTGCCCCAGCCGAGCTCGGCCGGCTGCACGCCCTCGGAGATGAAGCCCTCGACCGACCAGGTGTTGACGAAGACGCCGGGCGGCTTGGGGTTCTTCGAACGCTGCGTGTCGCGCTCGGCGATATGGATGCCCTTGACGCCGACCTGCTTCATCAGCGCGGCCCATTCCTCGCGGGTCTTCGGCTGGGGCACGTTGAGGCGCATGTCGGCGGCGACGTTCAGCAGGGCCTTCTTGGCGAGCCAGGAGGCCATGCCCGGATTGGCGCCGCAGCAGGAAATGGCCGTCGTCGAACCAGGCTGACGGGCGCGCTTGGCGGCCAGCGTCATCTCGCGCAGGGCATAGTTCGAACGCTCGCCCGGCCCCTTGCTCTCGTCGAAATAGAAGCCGAGCCAGGGCTCGTTGACGGTGTCGATATAAAGCGCCCCTAAGCTGGAGCAGAATTCCATCAAGTCGCGCGAGCCGGTGTCGCAGGACAGGTTCACGCAGAAACCCTGTCCGCCGCCGGCCGTCAGCACCGGTTCGAGCAGCGCCTTGTAGTTCTCGGGCGTCAGCGCTTCCTGGATGAAGCGGATGCCACGCTCATCGAGGAGCGCCCGGTTCTCGTCGTCCGGCGCGATCACCACGAAGCGGCTCTTGTCGTATTTGAAATGCCGTTCGATCATCGGCAGCGTCCCGCGGCCGATCGAGCCGAAGCCGATCATCACGATCGGGCCGGTGATCTCGCCGTATACGGGCCAATCCGTCATTCTTTTGAACTCCTGGGTTCGGGAAACATCGAAGCGAAGGCTGGTATGGGCGGGCGGCCCCGGCGTCAACAGCCGCGGCGGCATCGGACCGATGCGCCAGGCTCGCCCGCGCCGGATTCAGGCCTGCGCGCCCGGATAATCGGCGTCGAGCACGAAGGGGTAGGGGCCGGGATAGCGTTCGACATAGGCCGTGTGGCTGACGAAGCCGGCGACCGGATCGTAGCTGTGCAGGAGATAGGCCGGCGGCTCCATATGGAAGGTCGCGGCGCCCTCCTCGGTCAGGTCGAGCGTGACCTGATGGGTGACCGAGGGGGCGATCTGGGCGAGGGTGCCGGCGAAACGCGTCACGATCGGGCGGTGGTGATGGCCGCACAGGATGCGCTCGACATTGGGATGGCGCGCGACGATGGCCGCGAATTCCTCGGCGCCCTCGAGCAGGCGGATGGCGTCCATGTGGCGGATGCCGCAGTCGAAGGGCGGGTGGTGCATGAAGATCGCCACCGGACGCCCCTGCGCCTCGGTCAGCGCCTTGTCGAGGAAGGCGAGCCGCGTCCCGCAGAGCGCGCCGGCGCTCTGGCCCGGCAGCAGCGTGTCGAGGCCGATCAAGCGCATCGGGCCGAGATCGGCGCAGAACTGGACGAAGCCGTCCTCGCGCAGGCTGCGCGGGTCGAAGCTCAGGCCGGCGAGCAGCGTCTCGCGGCGGTCGTGATTGCCGGGCACCAGCAGCACCGGCATCGGCAATCGGCGCAGCATGGCTTCCAGCAGCGCATATTCCTCCGGCAGGCCGCAATCGGTCAGGTCGCCGGTGATCACCACGAGATCGGGGCGCGGGCGCAGCGCCGCGATCGCGTCGATGGCGCGCTCGGTCAGCGCATTGGTCTCGGAGACGCGATAGGCCGGCTTGCCGCGCGGGCGGATATGCAGGTCGGTGAGATGGGCGATGAGCATGGGCGGTGTCCGGAATGCCGTCATGGCCGGGCCCGGGCCCGGCCATTTCAGGCGGAAGGTCAAAAGAGGGATGCCCGGGACAGGCCCGGGCATGGCGCTGGGCGCGATCAGTTGCTGCCGGGCAGCTTCAGCGCGGTCTGCTCGACATAAGGCTTCATGATCTCGTCGGCGGCCTTCTGGGCGGCGACCAGCGCCTCCTTCGGCGATTTCTTGCCGGAGAGGACATTGGCGAGCTCGTCCTCGACCGCCTTGCGGACCGGCACGGTCTTGTAGGTGGCGAACCACGGCCTAGCATAGGCGAGCTGGTCGACAGCAACCTTGGCGTCAGGGTTCTTGTCGAGGAAGGCCTTCATCTCGGGCAGTTCATAGGCCTGCATGTTCGGCGCGAAATAGCCGGTGGCGCGGCTCCACCAGCCCGATTTCTCAGGGCTGGTCATCCAGTTGATCAGCGTCCAGGCGGCCTTGCGGCGCTCGCCCTCGACGCCTGTCGGAACCACCAGCGAGGCGCCGCCGATCGGAACCTGATTCTGCAGGTTCTTCGGCACGAAGGCGACCTTGAGCGGGAATTTGGCATTGCTGCGCACGAAGGTGAGCGAGCCGGTCGAGTGCAGCATCATCGAGGCCTGGCCGGAAAGGAAGGCGGTCGAGACCGCGCCGTTCTGCTGCACGCCGGGCTGCAGGACCTTGTTCTTGACGAGGTCGCTCCAGAAGGTCAGCGCGCCCAGCGTCGAGGGCTCGTCGTAATAGACCTCGCCGGCATAATCGACGTTGAACCAGCGCCCGCCATTCGAATAGGTCAGCGCCTGCAGCAGCCAGCCGCCGGTGTCGTATTGCGAGGGGATCGCGATACCCCAGCGCGTGACGCGGTCGCCTTCGCGCTTGGTCAGCTTCGCGGCGGCGGCGGCGAGCTCGGTCCAGTTCTTCGGCGGATTCTCGGGGTCGAGCCCGACTTCCTTGAAATGCTCGGCGTTGATGTAGAGGATCGGCGTCGAGTTGTGGAAGGGCACGCCATAGACCGAGCGGTCGAGCACGGCATTGCCGGAGAGCGCCGGGAAGAACTGGCCCATGAACTGGTCGTTGCTCTTGCCGTCGGCCTTGATCAGCGTGTCGAGCGGCTGGATCTCGCCCTCGATCTGGAGGTCGCGCAGGAAGTTCGCGGACATGATCGAGACCGCCGGCGGCTTGCCGGCCTTCATCGCGGCGCGGGTCTTGATCAGGGTCTCGTCATAGGAGCCGGTATAGACCGGCGTCACCTTGATCGCCGGATGGCCCTCGTTGAACTCCTTGATCAGGGTGGCCATGTCGCGGGCGAGCTGCCCGTCGACGGGAACCGGGAAGAACAGCTCGATCTCGGTCGGGGACTGTCCGAAGGCCGGCGTCATTGCGAGGGTCGCGGCGAGGGCGGCGCCGGCGAGAAGGGAACGGCGGGTGGTCGTCATGAGGCAATCCTCTATTTGATGCCGGAGGAGACGAAGGAGTTGACGAAGGCGCGCTGGAACAGGACGAAGGCGAGGATCAGCGGCGCGCTGACGATGAGCGTGCCTGCCGCGATGACGCCCCAGGCCTGCGCGCCCTCGGCCCCACGGGTGAAGGTGGCGAGCCCGACGGTGAGCGGGCGCAGATCGGGCGAATTGATCACCATCAGCGGCCAGAGGAACTCGTTCCAGTGGCTGGTGACCGAGACGATCGCGAAGGCGATCAGCGAGGGCTTGGCCAGCGGAAGGTAGATCAGGCGGATGCGCTGCCCGATGGAAGCGCCGTCGATCAGCGCGGCTTCCTCCAGCTCGCGCGGGATCGCGCGGAAGGCCTGCCGCATCAGGAAGGTGCCGAAGGCGGAGGCGAAATAGGGCGCCATCACGCCGAGCAGGCTGTCATAGAGGCCGAGCGAGGCAATCGTCACCAGATTGGGCACGATCAGCGCGACCGGCGCCAGCATGAGCTGCGTCAGGAACAGATAGAAGCAGAAGCTGCGGCCGGGGAAGTCGATCCGCGCGAAGGCATAGCCCGCCAGCGTGATCGTGACGAACTGCACCGCTAGGATGCCGAAGCTGATGATCGCGGTGTTGAGGCCGTAGCGTGGGAAATCGGCGAGCCCCCAGGCCTCGGCGAAATTGGCGAGGCTCGGCACATAGTCCGGGATCAGCGCGGCCATGCCGGCGCCGGTGCTCTCCGGGTTGAAGGCCGCGACCAGCATCCAGAGGAACGGCACGGCCCAGAGCGCGGCGACCAGCAATGTCGCGCCATAGCCGAGCTTCGGCGAGATCTCGCGATTGGCGACGCTCATGATTCCGGCTCTCCGAAGGAGCGCTCGAGAGTGCGCAGCGAAGCCGCCGTCAGCGCCAGCAGGAGCCCGAGCATCGCCAGCGAGCCGGCGGCCGCCCGGCCGGGCTCATAATTTTCGACCGCCTGCTGGTAGACGTAGAACAGCAGCAGGTTGGTGGCGTCGGCCGGGCCGCCCTTGGTCAGGACGAAGACGTGGTCGACCTGCGTCACGACATTGGTCAGGCCGATGACGAGGACGAAGCCGATGGTGGGCTTGAGATAGGGCAGGGTGACATAGCGCAGGCGCTGCCAGGGATTGGCGCCTTCGAGGATCGCCGCCTCGTTGGCGTCCGCCGGAATCGCCTGCAGCCCGGCGAGGAAGAACAGCATGTAGTAGCCGGCGTTCTTCCAGATCGTCAGCACCATGATCGACCAGAGCGCGACATCGGGGTCGCCGAGCCAGTTCGGGCCGGAGAGGGCGAGCTTGGCGAGGTAGTAGTCGAGAAGCCCGACATTGGGCAGGAACAGGAACAGGAAGATCGAGGCGGCGGCGACGAGCGGCAGCAGCACCGGCAGGAAGAACAGCGAACGCAGCACGGTGTTGATGCGGTTCGAGCGCGCCAGCGCCAGCGCGAAGCCCAGCGCCAGCACGAGGCTCGGCAGCACCGTGCCGAAGGCATAGATCAGATTGTTGACCAGCGCCTTGCGGAAGGCGGGGTCAGCGACGAGATCGGCGAAGTTCTTCAGGCCGGTATAGACCTGCGGCCCGCCGACACGCTGCTGGCCGTGCAGCGACTGCCAGGTCAACTGGATGATTGGCCAGTAGGTAAACAGCGCCAGCAGCACGAGCGAAGGCGCGAGCAGGCCGAAGGCGACGAGCGTCTTCCGGCGTGGATGCCTGATCGCCAGGCGCCATGCTGGTGCCGGCCGGCTTGCGATGATGGTGTCGGCCATGATGCGTCCCGTCTTGGGGCGCGGTCATGGCCGGGGTCGGTGACGGAGCCGTCACAGTGGGATGACAGCTCGGTGACGAACCCCGCATGTCGCGGGGTGCGCTGTCAATATTTCAGGCTGCCTTGCGCAGCGGCACAACACCTTCGGCCAGTTCGCCGGTCGCGATGAGCACGCCCTGCGCGCCATCGAGTGCGCCGTCGCGCAATTCGATGGCGAGGAAGCGCTCGCGCTCGACCGGGCCGGGCATGGCGAGGTCGCGGGTCAGCGCCGGATCGAAGCCGAAGCGGGCGTAATAGGATGCGTCGCCGACGAGGATGACCGCGCCGTGGCCACGGCAGGCCGCGCGCCAGAGCGCCTCGCGCATCAGCATCTTGCCGAGGCCCTCGCCCTGAAGCTCGGGCTTCACCGCGAGCGGGCCGAGCATGAGCGCCGGCACGCCGTTGGCTTCGACATGCCAGAGTCGGACCGTGCCGACGATCTCGCCGTCCAGCTCGGCGGTCAGGGCGAGCCCTTCCGCCGGCAAGCGGCCCTCGCGCAGGCGCTCGCTCGACTTGGCGGTGCGGCGCTCGCCGAGGCAACGGTCGAGCAGCGCCTCGCGGGCGGGAACATCGGCAGCGATTTCGTCGCGGATCCGGATCATGACGCACCTCCGGCCGGAGCGCCCGCTTCCTGGCGGACCTTCCCGGCGCCGCGCGAACGCGGCCACAAGCAGAACAGGATGTGGGAAGAGGGGTCCGGCGGGAGCCACGCCCGCGCTCCATTCTGGAGACGCGGTCGCTCCGCCCGGATTTCGCCGGGCAGCCTGCCGTTTCGGACAGGGCGCTTCGCCGGACCCGATTGGTGAGGGAGGGCCGGTCAGCCCTCCCACGTCAGATGACGTACTGCCTCAGCGGCGGGAAGCCGTTGAAGGCGACGGCCGAATAGGTCGTCGTATAGGCGCCCGTGCCCTCGATCAGCACCTTGTCGCCGATCTCCAGCGAGAAGGGCAGCATGTACGGGGTCTTCTCGTACATGACGTCGACCGAGTCGCAGGTCGGGCCGGCGAGCACGCAGGGAACCGTCGCATCGCCATCGCGCTCGGTGCGGATGGGATAGCGGATCGCCTCGTCCATCGTCTCGGCCAGGCCGTTGAACTTGCCGATGTCGAGATAGACCCAGCGGACCTTGTCGTCCTCGGCCTTCTTCGAGATCAGCACGACCTCGGCCTCGATCAGGCCGGCTTCGCCGACCATGCCGCGGCCCGGCTCGATGATCGTCTCGGGCAGCTGGTTGCCGAAATGCTTCGACAGCGCCCGGAAGATCGCGTCGCCATAGGAGGGCACGCCCGGAATCGGCTTCAGGTAGCGCGCCGGGAAGCCGCCGCCGAGGTTGACCATCGACAGCGAGATGCCACGGGTGGCGCACTCCTTGAAGACCGCCGAGGCCGAGGCCAGGGCGGAATCCCAGGCGTTCACATTGGCCTGCTGCGAACCGACATGGAACGAGATGCCATAGGCGGTCAGGCCCAGGCGATGGCCGTGCTCGAGCACATCCGCGGCCATCTCGGGCACGCAGCCGAACTTGCGCGAGAGCGGCCAGTCGGCGCCGGCACCGTCGCAGAGGATGCGGCAGAAGATGCGCGCGTCCTTCGTGCCGGTCTTGTCCGCCGAACGGGCGACCTTCTCGACCTCGGCCGTGCAGTCGACCGCGAAGAGGCGCACGCCGAGCTCCATGGCGCGCACGACGTCGCGCTCCTTCTTGATGGTGTTGCCGAAGGAGATGCGGTCGGCGGTGGCGCCGGCGGCGAGCGCGAGCTCGATCTCGACGACCGAGGCGCAGTCGAAGCAGGAGCCGAGCTTGGCGAGCAGGGCAAGCACCTCCGGCGCCGGGTTGGCCTTCACCGCGTAGAAGACGCGGGTGTCGGGCAGCGCACGGGCGAAGGCGTGATAGTTCTCGCGCACGACATCGGTATCGATGACGACGCAGGGCCCGTCCTCGCGGCGGGTACGAAGAAACTCACGGATGCGGTCGGTCATGACGCGCGACTCCCCCGGCGCAAGCGGCGCCGATGCGATGTATCGCCGAATGAATCGCTGCCGTCGCGAGGCGCTGTGGAGACGCCGGCGACAGCGGACGAAACGTCCGGACCCGAAACACCGTTCGATTGGGGAAGACCCCGCACGGCCGGCAATGAAGGACAAGCCTCTTCGGTGTTGGCCTTTGGAGGACCAACGAGACCAAAAAAGCCCGCTCCGTCGTTGCTTTAAGCTGCGTCCCCCGTGGAGATTCGGGGTTCGCCGGTTTTGCCTCCGGCTGCTGGTCTGTGTCGGGGAACAATCTCCTTGCGGAGACTGGGAGGCGTGATTTGAGGGATGTCCATCCCCTCCATCCGTCCTCCAACCCCTGGCGGCTGTCCGGCCTCTTGTCCGGATGCCCACCGACCAGCACGCGGCCACAGGCACGTGCGAATTGGGTGAACGCGATATACGGATAGCGACCCCGGACCACAAGTGTTTTGTGAACCCGAAGCCGCATTTTTTTGCAGGGCGGATCTGCGCGCCTCCGGGAACGGGTTAACGGCGGAAAGCGCTGTGCCGGCTATGGGTTAGCCGCGCTTCTCGCAGAAGCGGATTCGATTGCCGAACGGGTCCGGCACCTGCAGGGTGCGCCCGCCCGGCCCATCCTCCTCGATGCCCGGTCGCGAATAGGTATAGCGCTTTGCGATCAGCTCGGCATGGAGGGCGTCGATGCCGTCCATCCAGACGAAGACGGTCGAGCCGGGGCTGGCGTCGCCGTGATGCTCGGAGAGATGGAGCTCGAGCCCGGAGCGCGAGACCTGCATATAGAGCGGCGTGTCCGGCCCGAAGCGATGGTCCCAGTCCATGCGGAAGCCGAGGAAGTCGAGATAGAACTCCTTTGCCTTGGCTTCGTCGAAGATGCGCAGGATCGGGATGCCCATCCGCAGGCGCACGGCTTCGGCGGGCTTTTCGGCGGGCATGGCCGGCCCGGTCTCGCCGATCCTGGCCGCCAGCACGTTCCAGTCGTCATGGCCGAACTGGCGCGCCACGATCTCGAGGGTCTCGGAGTGGGTCAGCTGAACCTGCCTGGCGGCCATGGCCTCGCGCAGGCTTTTCGCCATCAGCTTCGCGTCGCGGAAATCGCGCATCGTCGTGATCCTTCTCGTTCGGGACGGAAACGATCGGGGCTCGCCTTGCCGATATCCGTCCGCGAGGAGAGCGGGATCAGGACAGCGTCGTCTCAAGGGATGCGTTCACCATGCCCAAGGGGCGCGAGCGGCTGGCCGCATCCGGCCGGGGGCAAAGGTTGCCATCTCTTCATGTCTTGTCAATCGCGCTGCCCTAGACCGGCCCCATTTCATGGCGTTAAGTCGCTGGCGCAGGCGCCTCCGCGACAACCGGTACCCAGTAGACGGACGAGAGATGACGAAGTTTGACCGCCGCCGCGTCCTTGGCGGGATTTCCGCCATGCTGTGCCTTTCGGCGGCTCCGTCCGCCCTGCTCGCACAGCAACCGCAGAATCCGAACCCGGTGCCGCCGCCGCAGACGCCGCCACAGCCGCGCTTCGGCTTCGAGGATGTGCAGCGCCGGGCGCGCGAGGTCGCCGCCGTCGCCTATGAGCCGCCGGCGGCCCTGCCCGAGCCGCTTGCGCGGCTCGACTACGATTCCTGGCGCGACATCCGCTTCCGCCCGGACCGGGCCCTGCTCGCGCAGAACGGCTCGCCCTTCCGGATGCAGATGTTCCATCCGGGCTTCCTGTTCACCCGGCCGGTCACGGTCAATGTGGTGCGCGACGGCGTGCCGACGCCGGTGCCCTATTCGGCCAATCTGTTCGACTACGGCAAGGTCAAGTTCGACAAGCCGCTGCCGGTCAATCTCGGCTTCGCCGGCTTCCGGCTGCACTACCCGCTCAACGATCCGCGCGTCCTCGACGAATTGATCGCCTTCATCGGGGCGAGCTATTTCCGCGTGCTCGGCCGCGAACAGCGCTACGGGCTGTCGGCGCGCGGGCTCGCCATCGGGGCAGGCACGAACAGCGAGGAATTCCCGGTCTTCCGCGAGTTCTGGGTCGAGCAGCCGGCCGCGAATGCGGAGCGGATCATCGTCAACGCGCTGCTCGATTCGCCTTCGCTGACCGGCGCCTATCGCTTCACGATCTATCCGGATGTCGACACGCTGGTCGAGGTCGCGGCGACGCTCATCCCGCGCAAGCCGATCGAGAGGCTCGGGCTCGCGCCGCTGACCTCGATGTTCTTCACCGGCGAGAACGACCGCCGCTTCTTCGAGGATTACCGCCCGGAGCTGCACGATTCCGACGGGCTGATGATCCATTCGGGCTCGGGCGAGTGGCTGTGGCGGCCGCTGCGCAATCCGAAGCAGCAGGCGGTCTCCGCCTTCGTCGAGCGCAGTCCACGCGGCTTCGGCCTGATGCAGCGCGACCGCAATTTCGAGCACTATCAGGATCTCGACCTCGCCTATGAGCGCCGGCCGTCCTACTGGGTCGAGCCGCAGGGCGACTGGGGCGAGGGCGTGATCGAGCTGATCGAGATGCCGACGACGGATGAAAGCAACGACAATGTCGTCGTGCAGTGGACGCCGAAGACACCGCTGGAGCCGGGCAAGGAATTCGCCTTCGGCTACCGGCTGACGGCGATGCTGGATTCCAGCGATCTCCATCCCGGCGGGCGCGTGGTCAACACCTTCCAGGCGGCGCCGAAGGCGCTCGGTTCGGTCGAGCCGGTGGCGGACGGCGCGCGCCGCTTCATCGTCGATTTCGCCGGCGGCGATCTCGACTACCATCTCAAGCAGCCGGACAAGGTGGAGATCGTGCCGTCGATCACCCGCGGCAAGATCGATCGCGCCTTCCTGGTGCCGAACCCGAAGATCAACGGTTTCCGCGCCTTCGTCGACATCACCGGCGAGCCGGGGCAGCTCGCCGAGATGCGCGCCTTCCTGAAGAGCGGCCCCAAGACGCTGACGGAAACCTGGAGCTATCCGTGGCGCGCGGAGGCCAGCGAGAAGCCCGCCCCGCAGCAGCCGGGCCAATAGCACGGGCCGCCAAGGAGAGACGCGATGGACGTCGTCGAGAAACCGGAAGAGAACCGCTTCGAGCTCGCTCTCGAGGGCGGCACTGCGGTTGTCGCCTATCGGATGGACGGCAACCGGCTCGTCCTGATCCATACCGAGGTGCCCGAGCAGTTCGCCGGCCAGGGCGTCGGCTCGCGGCTGGCCAAGGGCGTGTTCGAGCTGATCCGGGCGAGCGGGCGCAAGGCGGTGGTGCGCTGCCCGTTCCTCAAGGCCTGGGTCGCGAAGCATCCGGAATACGACGACATCGTCGACGGCTGAGCGGGCTCAGCGTTCCCTGGGGCCCGGCTCCTTGCGGCCCTTGCGCGCGGGCTGCTTCTTGCGGCCGTAGAGTTCGAGCCGGTGGCGGACGAGCTCGTAGCCGAGTTCGGCCGCGATGCGCCGCTGCAGCTCCTCGATCGCATCCGAGGAGAACTCGATCACGTCGCCGCTATCGACGTCGATGAGATGGTCGTGATGCTGCTGGTCGGCGTGCTCATAGCGCGAGATGCCGTCCTCGAAGGCATGCCGCTCGATCGCGCCCTGCGATTCCAGCACCTTCATGGTGCGGTAGACGGTCGAGAGCGAGAGCGTCGGATCCTGCGCGAAGGCGCGCGTGAAGATGCCCTTCGCGTCGGGATGATCGTCGGCCTCGGCCAGCACGCGCAGGATCAGGCGGCGCTGCTGCGTCATGCGCAGGCCCGCCCCCTTCAACTGGCTTTCGAAAACGGCAACGCGCCGGTCGGTTTCACTCATGCTCAGCCCATAGCAATGAGTGCGGCTATTTGCAAAAGCTGCCTTTTTGGAAGTCATAAGCATTCGCATTAAAATCGCGAATGCGTGTCATTCCCATCTGGATCATGAGCGCGTTGTCCGGCCGCAAATCCGGCCCTGCGCGTCACGCGGCGCCGCGCGCCTTCGCGAGCTCGGGGGCCAGTTCGGCGACGATCTCGAAGGAGCGCTTGCGCTTCTCATGGTCGAAGATCGGGGCCGTGACCATGATCTCGTCGGCGCCGGTATTGGCGACGAAGGCGCCGAGCTCGCGCCGCAACGTCTCGGGCGAGCCGATGAAGGCATAGCGCAGCATCTGCGAGACATGCGCCTTCTCGGCCGGGCTCCAGTACTGCTCGATGTCGTCGATCGGCGGCTGGAGCTTGCCGCGCGCGCCGCGGACCATGCCGACGAAACGCTGCTGCAGGGAGGTCGCGAGATGACGCGCCTCCTCATCCGTCTCGGCCGCGACGACGTTGATGCCGGGCATGGCGTAGGAGGATTGCAACTGCTCCGACGGCTTGAAGCGCTCGCGATAGACGGCGAGCGCCTGCATCAGCGCGTCCGGGGCGAAATGCGAGGCGAAGGAATAAGGCAGGCCGAGCTCGGCGGCGAGCTGCGCGCCGAACAGGCTGGAGCCGAGAATCCAGAGCGGTACGTTCAGCCCTTCACCGGGCACCGCGCGGATCGCCTGGTTAGGGCCGGCCGGGGCGAAGAGCGCCTGTAATTCCAGCACATCCTGCGGGAAGCTGTCGGAGGACATCGGGCTGCGGCGCAGCGCCCTGAGCGTGAGCTGGTCGGTGCCGGGGGCGCGGCCGAGGCCGAGATCGATGCGGCCGGGAAAGAGCGCCTCCAGCGTGCCGAACTGCTCGGCAATGACGAGCGGAGCATGATTTGGCAGCATGATGCCGCCGGCACCGATCCGCATCGTCTTCGTGGCGGCGGCGAGCTGGCCGATCACCACCGAGGTCGCGGCGCTGGCGATGCCGACCATGTTGTGGTGCTCGGCCACCCAGTAGCGGGTGAAGCCCAGAGCTTCGGCATGGCGGGCGAGGTCGATCGACTTCAGCAGCGCCTCGCGCGGGCCTTCCCCTTCGACGACGGGAACGAGATCGAGGACGGAGATCGCGACCATGGCGGGCCCTGCTGGCTGGTGCCGGAGCGAGCCGGCGACGATGGCGTGGCCTCACCAGATGGGAAGGATGGGCGTCGCGGTCCAGAGGTGCCCGCGCTTCGTCATGGCGCGCCTGCGCTGGCGTTCTGGCGGAACGGGCGCCGGGCTGACGCGTTGCCCAGATGACGGCCGCGTTTCCGCGCGGCGCCATCGAAAGGGGGGCAACCCATGACCACGACTGCCAATCCGGCCAAGGAGAGCTTGCGCAAGGAGCAGAAGGAGCAGCGCAAGGCCGAGCGCGAGCACGGCAAGGACGCCGAACTCAACCGGGCGCTGAAGGATACCTTCCCGGCCAGCGATCCCGTCGCGACCCAGACGCCGACCAAGCCCGGCGGCCGGGGAAAGCGCTGACGCGGCGGATCAACCGCGCTGGTAGAGCAGGCGGGCGCGGATCGTGCCGTCGAGCGCGCGGATCTCGCGCAGGATATCGGTCGCCTCGGGGCTGGTGACGCCGTCGGCCTCGATGACCGCGTAACCGACCTCGCCGTCGGTGTGATAGTTCTGCGCGGCGATGTTGACCTGGCGATTGGCGAAGACGTCGTTGAGGCGCCTGAGCATGCCCGGAACATTGCGCTGGACATGGATGAAGCGCGTGCCGACGGCCCGGGCCGGGATCTGCACCTGCGGGAAGTTGACCGCGCCCACCGTCGCGCCGACATCGGAATAATCGACGAGCTTGCGCGCCACCTCGGCGCCGATCCGCTCCTGCGCCTCTTCGGTGGAGCCGCCGATATGCGGCGTCAGGATGACGTTGGCGCAGCCTTGCAGCGGCGAGACGAAGCGTTCGGCGTTGGAGGCGGGCTCGACCGGGAAGACGTCGACCGCGGCGCCGGCAAGATGGCCGCTCTTCAGCGCCGCCGCCAGCGCGCCGAGATCGACGACCGTGCCGCGCGAATTGTTAATGAGGTAGCTGCCGCGGTTCATCTGGGCGAGCTGCTCGGCGCCGATCATGCCATGGGTCTGCGGCGTCTCGGGAACGTGCAGCGAGACGATGTCGGCCGAGCCGAGCAGTTCCGCCAGGCTGCCGACCGGCTCGGTGTTGCCGTGGCGCAGCCGGTCGGTGTGATCGTAATAGATCACGCGCATGCCCATCGCCTCGGCCAGCGTCGAGAGCTGGCTGCCGATATTGCCGTAGCCGACGATGCCGAGCGTCTTGCCGCGCACCTCGAAGGAGCCCTCGGCCGACTTGTCCCAGCCGCCCTCATGGGCCGAGCGCGAACGATCGGGGATGCGGCGCAGCAGCATGACGATCTCGCCAATGGTCAATTCGGCGACGCTGCGGGTGTTGGAGAAGGGCGCGTTGAAGACCGGCACGCCCTGCTGGCGCGCGGCTTCCAGGTCGACCTGGTTGGTGCCGACCGAGAAGCAGCCGACGGCGAAGAGCCGGTCGGCGGCGGCGAAGATCTCCGGCGTCAGCTGGGTGCGCGAGCGGATGCCGAGGACATGCACGCCCCGGATCTTCTCGATCAGCGCCGCCTTGTCGAGCGCCTTGGGCAGGCGTTCCAGATTGGAGTAGCCGGCCTGCTGCAGCAGCGCGACGGCGGAATCGTTGATGCCTTCCAGCAGCAGGACCTTGATGCGGTCCTTGGGAAGGGAGAGGCGTTCGCTGGCAGGGGTCATGGAATTCGCGCTCGTGAAGGAGCGGTTGCTATAGTCCTCGCCGGGCGCGAGGCCAACGCCCTAGATGCAACGCTGACGCGCGAAACGCCGCAAGCGATGCAAAAACCTCATGCCTTCTCGATCACCAGCGTCGAGCCTTCGACGCGTACGACCTTGACCTCCGTGCCCGCCAGCAGCTCGGGGCCGATGATCCGCCAGGAGGAATCGCCGACGCGGACGCGCCCTTCGCCGCCGGTCATCGTTGCTTCCAGCCGGAAGACCTTGCCGATGAGCTGGCGGCCGCGGTCGTTGAGCCCGGTCGCCGCATCGGGCTCCTCGCCGCGGCGGCGGGTCAACAGTCGCCCGGCGGCGACGCTGGCGATGGCGAGGATCGCGAAGACGATCGAGGCCGCCTGCCAGCCGAGGCCGAAGATGCCGACGACCGCGCCAGTGACGAGCGCGGCGAGGCCGAGCCAGATCAGGAAGACGCCCGGCGCCAGGATCTCGCCGCCGATGAGGACGAGGCCGAGAATGGCCCAGAGCCAGCCATTATGGGTGAGGAGCCAGTCAGGCATGGCGACCTCAGCTATTCGCGCGCCCGGCCGGCGGAACCGAGCCCGAATTGCGCCGCGCCGCGACGGCGTCCTCGCCGAAGACGGCCTTGGTGAGCTGGGCGATGCCGCCGACCGTGCCGGCGAGCGAGGCCGCCTCGATCGGCACGATCACCACCTTGCTGTTAGGGCCGGTCGCGATGGCCTTCAGCGCATCGGTATAGCGCTCGGCGATCAGGAAGTTGGCGGCCTGGATGTCGCCCTTGCCGATCGCCTCCGAGACCATGGCGGTCGCCGCCGCTTCCGCCTGCGCCAGCCGCTCGCGCGCCTCGGCGTCGCGCAGCGCCGATTCCTTGCGGCCCTCGGCGGCGAGGATCTGAGACTGCTTCTGGCCCTCGGCCTTGAGGATCTCGGCCTGGCGCAGGCCTTCCGCTTCCAGGATCGCGGCGCGCTTCTCGCGCTCGGCCTTCATCTGCCGGTTCATCGCGCCGGCGATGTCGGCCGGCGGCAGGATGTCGCGGATCTCGATGCGCGTGACCTTGACGCCCCAGGGCGAGGCGGCGGCGTCCATGACGCGCAGCAGCCGCTCATTGATCTCGTCGCGATGGGAGAGGAGCTGGTCGAGGTCCATCGAGCCGACGACGGTGCGGATATTGGTCATGGTCAGGACCATCAGCGCATCGTTGAGCGAGGACACCTCGTAGCAGGCCTTGGCCGCGTCGAGCACCTGGTAGAAGGCGGCGGCGTCGATGCGCACGCCGGCGTTGTCCTTGGTGATCGCCTCCTGCGAGGGAATGTCGAGCACCTGCTCCATGACATTCACCTTGTGGCCGATGCGGTCGATATAGGGGACGATCAGCCCGAGGCCGGCGCTGAGCGTGCGCGAATAGCGGCCGAAGCGCTCGACGGTGTAGTTGAAGCCCTGTGGAACGGTGCGGACGCCGCGCGCGATCGTCAGGATCACCAGCGCCACCACGACGATAACCGCGATATTGAAGCCCGACAGATCCATTCCGTTTCCCCCGCCGCGTTAGGCCTGCCCGTCTTTGCCGGCAGCGGCCCAAACTGGCGGTTGTGGCGGGCGGATGCAAGCGCGGGCGCAAACGTCTTCGCCCGCCCGCGTCGCCGCGTTCGGTGGTGGTGAGGGGCAGCGGAGCGCCGCGAGGCGCGGTGGATATAAAGCCGCTTCCATTGAGCCAGGATGCGGCGCGGAAGGATTGAGCCACCTTCCGCACGCCCCGTGGCGCTCCGCTTCCGGCGTTCTTTAAGTCTCCGGGCCGCGCTTATCGGGCCTGCGGCCATCCTTCGCCGCGAGCCCTTTCGACGCCAGTTCGGCTCATCGCCTTGTCGCGTCTACTCGGGCATGGGACGAAGGCGTGCTGCCATCGGCCGTTCCCAGCGAGCTCCTCGCACAGGGATCGTAGTGTCCCCAGGGCGGTGCCCCGAAGCCTCCCGGGAGTGGATCGTGACTCCACCCGCAGGCGCCGACCTCAGCCCCACCAACGGCACACCTCCGGATGGCTGCCCCTCGGGGATGAGGTGGCCCGAGGATAGGCGCGATGTGGGAGGGCGGGGATAAGTTTGCAGGGGAAGTGCGACGGCCCCTTCCTTCTCCCGGGTGGGAGAAGGTGGCGCGGAGCGCCGGATGAGGGTGTGTGCTTTCCGCAGAAGGCGCGGCGGCCGCGTCGTGCCTTGGCGGGAAGCGGCGGTCCCTCACCCCTGCCCCTCTCCCATCCGGGAGAGGGGTTCCCCGCGCCTTGCATCGGAGCCGCGAACGCCACCGATGTCCTAGCTCTGTGCCGCTGCCGTGTCGCAGCGCTGGAGCAGGCGTGAGGCGGCGGTGACGCCGGCGAGCGAGAAGGTGTAGCTCGTGGCGTTGCCACGGGCCGAGCGGGCTTCGAGCACCATGTCGCTGCCCGCGCGCATCGCCGCGAGAAGGGCGGGCTCACGCTCGACCTTCTCGAGCCAGGCGTTGTTGCCCTCGGTCAGCATGCGGAACTCCTCGTCGCCGATGGTGACGGTGACGGTCGAGTTCGTGGCGAAGCTGTAGCCCGTCTGGAAACTCGATTCCGTATTGGTGCCGTTATTTCCCGTCTGGACGAAGAAGAAGACCTCGCCGTGACGCAAGCCCGACGGATTCTCGGCCGTGGGGCTGCTCATGATGAAGCAACGGGTCGAATTGTCCTTGTCGTAGGCTGCCGCACTCCAGGCGTTGAACTGTCCGAGCGATTTGGCGGAAGCCGCTTCAGCACCCGTGCTCGTCAGCAAAGCCAGGCAGATTGCCGAAAGCGTTGTCTTGATCATCCGTTCATCTCCTTTCGCAGCGCGCAACTTGGAAAGAAGAGCCTTACCGAGGCGTAAACATGACCTCACGAATCCGTGCGTCCATCAGGCGCAGGCGCAGCTGCGAGCCGCCCATGCGCCGAGCCAAAACGACAATGCCCGGCCGGAGCCGGGCATGACGAAAGCGAAGCCGGAAGCGTTCTGCTTCAGACGTACTGGCCGTGGCAATGCTTGTATTTCTTGCCGGAACCGCAGGGGCAGGCCTCGTTGCGGCCGACCTTGCCCCAGGTCGAGGGATCGTCGGGGTTGCGGTCGAGCACCGCCGTATCGTCGGCACCGAGCGCCGCGAACTGCACGCCGCCGCTGCCGCCATAGTCGCCGCCGAAACCGCCCACCGGGCCCGCATCCTGCACCTGCAGCGGGGCCTGCTCCTCGGGCTGATCGAAGCGGACCTCGACGCGCGAGAGATGGCCGGTGACCTGCTGGCGGAGCTGCCCGATCAGCCCGTCGAAGAGCTCGAAGGCCTCCTGCTTGTATTCCTGCAGCGGGTCGCGCTGGGCATAGCCGCGCCAGCCGATGACCTGCCTGAGATGGTCGAGGGTGACGAGATGCTCGCGCCAGAGATGGTCGAGCGTCTGCAGGAGCACCTGCTTCTCGACATAGGTCATGACCTCTTCGGTGTTGCGCTGGATGCGGGCGGCATAGTCCTCGTCGGAGAGCTTGCGGATGCGCTCGCGCAATTCGGTGTCGGCGATGCCCTCCTCCTTGGCCCAGTCCTCGATCGGCAGATCGAGGTTGAGGTACTGCACCACCTCCTGCTTGAGGCCGGCGGTGTCCCACTGCTCGGGATAGGCCTCCTCGGGGATGTGGCGGGCGACGAGGTCCTCGGCGACGCCCTGGCGCATGTCGTCGATGGTTTCGCGCACGCTCGGCTGCTTCATGAAGTCGCGGCGCTGCTCGAAGACGACCTTGCGCTGGTCGTTCATGACGTCGTCGTATTTCAGGATGTTCTTGCGGATGTCGAAGTTGCGCGCCTCGACCTTGCCCTGCGCCTTCTCGACCGCCTTGTTGATCCAGGGGTGGACGATCGCCTCGTCCTCCTTGAGGCCGAGCTTCTGCAGCATGCCGTCCATCCGGTCGGAGCCGAAGATGCGCATCAGGTCGTCCTGCAGCGACAGGAAGAACTTGGAGCGGCCGGGATCGCCCTGGCGGCCGGCGCGGCCGCGCAGCTGGTTGTCGATGCGGCGGCTCTCGTGGCGCTCGGTGCCGACGATGTAGAGCCCGCCCGATTTCAGCACGCGCTGCTTGAAATCGGCGACCTCCGCGCGGATGGCGGCGGCCTTCGCGTCACGCTCCGGGCCCGGCTCGATCCCGGCGAGGTCGTGGGCGATGCGCATCTCGGCATTGCCGCCGAGCTGGATGTCGGTGCCGCGGCCGGCCATGTTGGTGGCGATGGTGATGGCGCCGGGCACGCCGGCCTGGGCGACGATATAGGCTTCCTGCTCGTGGAAGCGGGCGTTCAGCACGGCGAAGGCCTTGACGGTCTCGCCCTTGCGGGCGGCGGCGTAGACCGGCTCCAGCGCGGTGGGATCGGTGAAGTCGATGAGCTTGTAGCCCGCCTTCTCCAGCATCTCGGCGATGAGCTCCGAGCGCTCGATCGAGGTGGTGCCGACGAGCACCGGCTGGCCGTTCTCCTGCGCCTGCTTGATCTCGCGGATGACGCCGCGGACCTTCTCCTCGAAGGTGCGATAGACCTCGTCGTCCTCGTCCTTGCGGGAGATCGGGAGGTTGGTCGGGATCTCGACGACCTCGAGCTTGTAGATCTGGAAGAACTCGTCGGCTTCGGTCGCGGCCGTGCCGGTCATGCCGGCAAGCTTCCTGTAGAGGCGGAAATAGTTCTGGAAGGTGATCGAGGCGAGCGTCGCGTTCTCGGGCTGGACGGTGACGCGCTCCTTGGCCTCGAGCGCCTGATGGAGCCCTTCCGAATAGCGCCGGCCCGGCATCATGCGGCCGGTGAACTCGTCGATGATCACGACCTCGTCGTTGCGGACGATGTAGTCCTTGTCGCGGGTGAAGAGGGCGTGGGCCCTCAGCGCCTGGTTGACGTGGTGGACGATGGTGATGTTGTGGGCGTCGTAGAGGTCGCCCTCGGTCAGGATGCCGGCCTGCCGCAGCAACTCCTCGATATGCTCGTTGCCGGCTTCGGTCAGCGCCACCGTGCGCTGCTTCTCGTCGACCTCGTAATCGGTCGGGACGAGGCCGGGCAGCACCTTGTCGATCGAAACATAAAGGTCCGACTTGTCGTCGAGCGGGCCGGAGATGATCAGCGGCGTGCGGGCTTCGTCGACCAGGATCGAGTCGACCTCGTCGACGATGGCGAAGTGGTGGCCGCGCTGGCTCATCTGCGCGACGTCGTACTTCATGTTGTCGCGGAGATAGTCGAAGCCGAATTCGTTGTTGGTGCCGTAGGTAATGTCGCAGGCATAGGCGCGCTGGCGCTCCTCGTCGTCGAGGCCGTGGACGATGGTGCCGACGGTCAGGCCGAGGAAGTTGTAGAGCTTCGCCATCCACTCGGCGTCGCGCCGGGCGAGGTAGTCGTTGACGGTGACGACATGGACGCCCTTGCCTTCGAGGGCGTTGAGATAGGTCGGGAGCGTCGCGACCAGCGTCTTGCCCTCGCCGGTCTTCATCTCGGCGATGGCGCCCTCGTGCAGCACCATGCCGCCGACGAGCTGGACGTCGTAGGGGCGCTGGCCGAGCACGCGCTTGGCCGCCTCGCGCACCGTGGCGAAGGCCGGCACCAGCAGGTCGTCGAGCTTGGCGCCATTGGCGAGCTGCTGCCGGAATTCGTCGGTACGGGCCTTCAGCGCCTCGTCGCTCAGCGCGGCGATGTCGTTCTCCAGGGCGTTGATCGCCGCGACGCGGGGCTGGTAGCCCTTGACGCGGCGGTCATTCGACGAGCCGAAGATCTTCTTTGCGAGCGCGCCAAGCATGTTGGGCCTTTCAGGTGATGTCTCGGTCCACCGGCCGGCGCGGCCCCTCGGGTTTCGCGCCCGGGCCGGCAGGCCGCGGTATTCTCGAATTGCGACCGCGTGTTTAGACGCGTGCGCGGGCATGGTCCAGCATGCGTTTCGTCCAAGAGCGGGCAAAACGGCAAGAGATTTCCCGACCATGTGGGGTTTTGCCCGGCCGCTTCCAAGGGCGTCGGCCGCGCGGAAGGCATGGCCGCGAGCGGCGCGGCGCCGCTTGCCTCCGGATGATGCGCGATCCGCGCCGGGAACCCCCTGAACCGCCTTGCCTTTGCCGCGTTCAACTGGCAGTGCAGCGCCAGGTCGCGTCTTCGGCTCTCTATGGGAAAGGCCGTTTTCATGAAATCCACCCGTCTCATCGCCGCTCTCGGCTTCGCGCTGCTGGCGGGACCGGCTTTTGCCCAGGCCGACAAGGTCGTCGCCAAGGTCGACGGCATCCCGATCACGGAGCAGGAGGTCCAGCTCGCGACGGAGGATCTCGGCGAGCGCCTCGCCCAGCTCCCCGAAGACCGCAAGCGCGACGAGGTCATCAACTATCTCGTCGACCTCAAGCTCGGTGCGAAGGCCGCGGCCGAGGCCAAGGTCGCCGATACGCCGGAATTCGCCGCGCGCCTCGGCTATTACCGCGAGAAGGTGATGCTCGATCAGTATCTCTCCGGCGTCGGCAAGAAGGCCGTGACCGCAGAGGCCGCCAAGAAGCTCTATGACGACACCACCAAGGCGATGGCCCCCGAGGAGGAGGCGCATGCCCGCCACATCCTCGTCGAGACCGAGGACCAGGCCAAGGCGGTCGAGGAGCGGCTGAAGAAGGGTGAGGATTTCGCCAAGGTCGCCGCCGACGTCTCGAAGGATCCGGGCTCGGGCAAGGAGGGCGGCGATCTCGGCTGGTTCACCAAGGACCGCATGGTGCCGGAATTCGCCGAGGCCGCCTTCAAGCTCAACAAGGGCGAGGTCTCAGTGCCGGTGAAGAGCCAGTTCGGCTGGCACGTCATCAAGCTCGAGGACAAGCGCTCGAAGCCGCTGCCGGACTTCGCCGCGGTGAAGCCGCAGATCGACCAGTATCTCGAGCGCAAGGCCCAGCAGGACACCGTGCTGGCGCTGCGCGAGAAGGCCAAGGTCGAGCGCCTCGACAAGCCGGCTCCTCCGGCTGCCCCGGCTCCGGACGCCGCCAAGCCGGCCGAGCCGAAGAAGAACTGAGCGTTTCGCTCCCGACTACGCGATTTTGGAGGGCGGCCCTTGCGGCCGCCCTTCTTGTTTTCGTCATCGGCCTGCGGCAGAGGGGCTCTTGAACGAGACGCACTGCCCGGCGAGCGGACGATTCGCCGGTCTTCGAGCAGTGTCCCGCAGGAGGAAGCCCGATGGCCGGCAAGGATGTTCCCGTTTCCCCGCTCGCGCCGAAGCGCCAGCCCAAGGTTCCGCCGATCCCGGGCGTGCGCTTCGCGACCGCCGAAGCCGGCATCCGCTACAAGGGCCGCCAGGATGTCTGGTTCGCGCTGCTCGATCAGGGCACGCAGGTCGCCGGCGTCTTCACCCGCTCGAAATGCCCTTCCGCCCCGGTCGACTGGTGTCGCGAGAACCTGAAGCAGGGCTCCGCCCGTGCCATCGTCGTCAATTCCGGCAACGCCAACGCCTTCACCGGCCTGAAGGGGCGTGACTCGGTCAAGCTGACGGCCGAGATCGCCGCCAAGGCCGCCGGCTGCCAGCCGCAGGAGGTCTTCATCGCCTCGACCGGCGTGATCGGCGAGCCGCTCGACGCGACCAAGTTCAAGGGCGTGCTCGACGATTGCGCCAAGCGCGCCGCGGACGGCCCCTGGATCGACGCCGCCAAGGCGATCATGACCACCGACACCTTCCCGAAGGCGCTGACCCGCAAGGCCAAGATCGACGGCAAGGAGGTCGTGATCGCCGGCATCGCCAAGGGCGCCGGCATGATCGCGCCGGACATGGCGACGATGCTCTCCTTCGTCTTCACCGATGCACCCGTAGCCGCGCCCGTGCTGCAGGCGCTGCTGTCGAAGGGCGTGAAGGGCTCGTTCAACGCCGTCACCGTCGACAGCGACACCTCGACCTCGGACACGCTGATGCTCTTCGCCACCGGCAAGGCGGCGGCGCGCGGCGTGCCGGAGATCACCGAGGTCAATGATGCCCGGCTCTCGGGCTTCAAGCGGGCGCTGAACTCCATCCTGCTCGAGCTCGCCCATCTCGTCTGCAAGGACGGCGAAGGTGCGCGGAAATTCGTCGAGGTGCGCGTCAGCGGCGCGGCCTCGGCCCGCTCGGCCAAGCGCGTCGCGCTCTCGATCGCCAACTCCCCGCTGGTCAAGACCGCGATCGCCGGCGAGGACGCCAATTGGGGCCGCGTCGTCATGGCGGTCGGCAAGGCCGGCGAGCCGGCCGATCGCGACAGGCTCGACATCGGCTTCGGCGACATCGTCGTGGCGAAGCAGGGCGCCCGCGCCCCGTCCTATGACGAGCAGGCCGTGTCGAATTACATGAAGGGCGATACGATCGTCATCACCGCCGATCTCGGCATCGGGCGCGGCAAGGCCACGGTCTGGACCTGCGACCTGACCAAGGCCTATGTCGAGATCAATGGCGATTACCGCTCCTGAGCGGCCGCTTCCGGCCGATCCAAGCCGCAGCTTCATCGCCGTCAACCTGCTGATCTGCTCCCTGCTCTGGGGATCGAGCTACCTGTTCATCAAGCTGATGAGCGGGGAGGTTTCGGCGCTGGCGATCGCCGCCAGCCGGGGCTTGCTCGGCGCCGCCGTGCTGTCGTTGTGGAGCCTGGGCCGCGGGCGCAGCCCGCTGCCGCGCCGGGCCGAGATCCTGCCCTGGATCATGCTCGGCACCACCAATGGCTGGCTACCGAACGTGCTCGTCGGCTATGCGCTGATCCAGCTTGCCAGCGGCCCGGCGGCGATGATCCAGGCGGCGGGCCCGCTCGTCACCGCGCTCGTCGCGCATCTCGTCTTCGCCGAGGAGAGGTTGAGCCGGTGCAGGCTCGGCGGCATCCTGCTCGGCATGGCCGGCGTCGCGCTGCTGATCGGCCCGCGCCTGTTCGAGGGCGGCGGCACGGCGCTCAGCGTCGTCGCGATGATCGGCGCGACATTGAGCTACGCCGTCGCGAACCTCTATGTCCGGACCGTCCCGGCCGCGATCGGGGATCCAGCCCGGCTGGCGCTGGGCCAGCAGATGTTCTCCGGCGTGATCGCGACGGCGCTGACGCTCGCCATCCTGGGCCCCTCGGCCTTCCTGCCGCTCGGCTCGCATCTGCCGGTGATGCTGGCGCTCGGCATCTTCGCCACGGCGATCCCGGTCACGGTGTTCATGCGGCTGATCCGGGCGGCGGGGCCGACCCGGGCGGCGATGACCGGCTATCTTGTGCCGACGGTGGCGGTGATCCTCGGCGTCGTCGTCCTGCGCGAGGCTTTGGAGTTGCGGCAGGTTCTCGGTGGCTGCATCATCCTGGCCGGCGTCTTCCTGGTCACGACGGCGCCGCGCAAGCTGGGGGCTGCATGAGGATCGGGCTATTCGCGGCGGCGGCGCTGGCCGCAGCCATCATGGCCGGTTGCGTCGAACGCAAGCCGGCGACGGCGGCCTTCTCGACCGAGGAGGCCGCCTTCATCAAGCAGAGCGGCAACGGGGTCATCGTCGGCCACGCCTTCCGCACCAGGCCGAGCGGCACGGTGGTCAACGCTGCCGGGCAGGTGGTGCGCCTGATCCCGGCGACGGCCTTCGCCCGCGAGCGCTTCGCCAATTTCTACGGCAAGGGCAAATATGTTCCGCACCGCGCCTACCCGGCCGATGACGCGGTCGATCCCGCCTATAGCGAATACACCCGCACCACCAAGGCCGAGGCCAATGGCCGCTTCAGCTTCGACAAGGTGGCGCCCGGCAGCTATTTCGTCACCACTCAGGTGATCTGGGGCGACGAGGACGCCTTCTCGCGCGAGGGCGGCTCGGTCTATGACAGCGTCACGCTGACGGGCAAGGAAACCGAGCCCGTCCAGGTCATCCTCTCCGGCAACTGAGTCCTGTCCCCGTGAAACTGCTTCTCGTCGTCGCCTGCGCGCTGATCGATGCCGACAACCGCATCCTCGTCACCCAGCGACCGGAGGGCAAGGCGCTCGCCGGGCTCTGGGAGTTCCCCGGCGGCAAGTTGGAGCCGGGCGAGCGGCCGGAGCCGGCGCTGATCCGCGAGCTGCATGAGGAGCTCGGCATCACCGTGAAGGAGGAGTGCCTCGCGCCGCTGACCTTCGCCAGCTATGCCTATCCCGAATTCCATCTGCTGATGCCGCTCTATGTCTGCCGACGCTGGGAGGGCTCGCCCGCCTCGCGGGAGGCGCAGGCGCTGAAATGGGTTCGCCCAGGCAAGCTGCGCGATCTCGCCATGCCCCCGGCCGACGAACCGCTGATTCCGCCGCTGGTCGACCTGCTCGGAGCGTAAGCCCCGCTCAATGCACGGCCGGCAGGCCGAGCGCCTCCCAGCGATCTCGCGGGATGGGATCGCCGACATGGAAGGCGAAGGCGGTGACGCGCTTCAGATCGGGCGAGAGTGTGCAGGCGAAGCGCAGCCCATACCAGCGCTGCCGGCTGCGGAAGGCGGCTCCCTCGGCCATCAGGACCTGGCCTGAAAGCTTGGTGCCCGCCAGGGCATAGGCAGTGACGCGGTCGGGCTCGAAACTGCGCTGCCAGTCATGGATCTGGCCCATCGCTTCCAAACCGCAGAGCTGCTCGACCCGCTCGTCGGGGGCGAGGCGCGGCAGCATGGCGAGCGCATCGCGGCTGCGCGGATCGGCCAGCACACGCTGCGAGAGCATGCGCGGCGGGTGGACCATCCCGTCCGCCGCGACCGGGGCGGGAGGGCTCGGTGCCGGCGCGGCAGGGGTTGCGGGAGCAGGCGGGGCGGCGAGCGGTGGCGCGATGTCCGGGACAGGCGCGGTCGGTACGGGGGCCGGCGTCGGCGGTTGCGGCCGGGTCAGCGCCTCGAATTGCTCGGATGTCTGCAACTCGACCTCGACGCTCTGCTCGGCGATGGGGGCGATGTCGAATTGCTGGATCGCGACCGAAGCGAGCCAGGCGATCAGCGCGGCATGCAGGATCGCGGCAGCCGGCAGTCCCGGCGCCAGCGTCGCAGCTCGTGACCGAGGCGCCGATGGCATGGTTCAGGGCACGGCCTTGCCGCGCGCAGATGTGCCGCGAACAGACTTGCCGCGAACAGAATCGCCCGGTCGGAATATCGCCATCATCCGGTTTCGCGCCTCGCCCCTCGCCGGGGAACAGCCGCGATCAAGCCGGCATTTTTGTGTCGATCTCGGCCGGAGCGGGTTCCGCCTCGTCGCGGCCGAGCTGAAAGCGCTCGAAACGCTGCAACTCCTCCTCGATGGCGGTCTTGAGGGCGGGCGCCTCGAAGCCATCGAGCCAGGTCCAGCGCTGCATCAGGAGCTTGCCGGCGGCGCGGTCGGTCTTGAGGTCGAGGACGGCGACGATCCGGTCCCCCGCCAGTACCGGCAGGCCGAAATAGCCGTAGACGCGGTTCTCGGGGCGCAGATAGGCCTCGAAGACATGGGCGTAGTCGAAGAACAGCTTCGCGCGCTTGCGCTGGATCACCAGCGGGTCGAAGGGCGAGAGAATATGGATCAGGCCGGGCTCCGGCGGCTCCGGCACCGTCTCCAGCGCCTCGGGCGCCGCCCAGTGGACCTGCTTGCCGGCGCCCTCGATCGCGACGGGCACGAGCTCCTTGCGCCTGACCCGGCCGGCGATCTGCGCGGCCACCGCCTTTTTGCTGGGCGCGTCGAGATGGCAGGCGGAATCGAGGCTGACGAGCCCCTGCGCCCTCAGCGCCCGGTCGAGCTTGTAGGCGGCAACCTGCCGCTCGCTCGCCGGCGTCGGCCGCTTCTCCCACTGGAAATGCCGGTCGAACAATTCATAGGTCTTCACCATGCCGGTGCGGGCGGAGATCACCAGCTCGCCATCGTAGAAGGCGCGCTCCAGCAGGCCCTTCGAGGGCTTCTTGCTGGCCCAGAGATGGGCCTTCTCGATCAGCTCCTCCTCGATGTCGCGGATGGAGAGGGCGCCGTCCCGGCGGATGCGGCGCAGCAGCTTGCGGGTTTCCTCGCGGGAGCCGACGGCCGACCAGCGCTTCGGCTCCTCGCGATGCGCCTTCATCTCCGGCAGAAAATAGCGGATGTCGCGGGTGGGCACATAGGAGAGCGCATGCGTCCAGTATTCGAAGACGCTCTTCTCGACCGATTGCGCCTGGGCGAGGTCGCTGCGGCGATAAGCGGGGATGCGGGCGTAGAGGATATGATGGTGGCAGCGCTCGATCACGTTGATCGTGTCGATCTGGACATAGCCGAGATGCTCGACCGCGGCCCGAGTCGCTTCGGGGCCCGAGCCGAAGGGTGCGCGCCGGTTGAGCCGCTGGGCCGCGAGCCAGATGCGGCGGGCCTGTTCGGCGGAGAGGGCGAGCGGCTTGCGGGGGCGGGGCGGCATGGATGCAAGCTAGCCACCGCGCCGGCGCTTCGTAAGAGGGCGCGGGCTTCTCCGCTGACAGCGGCTGGCGGGAGCCGCATGGCGGATCCTCGAGCAGCCGCGACGCCGGGCCTCAGGGCGCGACGATCAGCGCCCAGTAGACCTGGTACTTGGAGCCCGGCGCATAGGCCGTGGCGATGCCCATGCGCTTCGCCTTCGCGTCCTTCATGACGCGGTCGTGCTGGGGCGAGTCGCGCCAGCCGGAGAAGGCTTCGGCCAGACGCCGGTAGCCGGCCGAGAGATTGGCCTCGGCGCCGGGCACGCCCTCCTTGGCGAGCCGTGCCTTCACCGCATCGGCCTGCGCCGGCTTGTCGGAGCGGGCCATCGCCTCGGCCTCGCGCTGGGCCGCCTCGTCGAGGGAGGGGTCGAGCGCCAGCGTGCCGAGGCCGGCGTTCATGCGGTAGGCCGAGATCATGGCGCGGGCCTGCTCGGCATCGACCTTGGCCGAGGTCGAGCCGAGGTCGCGATAGAAGGCGGGCTGGGCCTGGCGCTGCGGCTCCGTGCAGCCGGCGACGCCGAGCAGGGCGAGCGCGCCGGCGATGGCGGCGGGGCAGGTCATGGCGCGCTGGCCCGCGAGGCGGCGCAGGAGGCTGCGGCCATTCCGCGATCCCCCGAAGCGCGGAACGGCCTCAGTTCCTTGTTCCGGCGCATGGTCTCGACGCAAACCGATGTCCACTTCGCTCGCAAATGCTTTGGGCATCCGGTCATTCCTTGTCGCTGTCCTTGGCATTGGCGAGGTCGGGGAGGGGAAGCGGCTTCGTATCCGGCTTGTCCTCGTCCTGTGTTTCGTCCGCGTCGGGCGTGGCGGCCCGGGACCGCCGCGGTTGCGCCACGGCGGTCTTGCCGTTTGTCGCCGGCTTGCCGGCGCCGGGCGCGGCCTTGTGCCGCGCCTCGCCACCGCGGCCGACGGCAGCGGCGATCTCGCCCAGCGAGTGCTCGACGCCGTCGAGCCCTTTCACCAGCAATTGCGGCGTATCGGCCGGTGGCTCCAACTCGGTCAGGCGCTTCTGGATGGCGAAGTTGAGGTCGCTGTTGACCCGGCCGGTGATCTCGACGTCGGCGACGACGCAGATCAGCTCGAAATCCATCGTCGTGGTGCCGATCTTCTTGAACATCACGGCCGGCGGCGGCTTCTGCAGCACGTCGCCATGATTGCTCGCGACCTCCGAGAGCATGGCGCGGACCTGCCCGGCATCGAGCGTGCGCGGCACGGTGAGCGCGATCAGCACCCGGCCGGTGCGGTCGCTGCGGACGCGGTTGCGCACCACGCCGGAGATGAGGTTCGAGTTCGGGACGATGACCGAGGAGCGGTCGAAGGTCGCGATCTCGGTCGAGCGCACATTGATGCGCTTGACGATGCCCTCGACATCGCCGACCACGACCTGGTCGCCGACCCGGATCGGCCGCTCCCAGAGCAGGATCAGGCCCGAGACGAAGTTCGACACCACCGACTGCAGGCCGAAACCGATACCGACCGAGAGCGCCGAGGCGACCAGCGTCAGCCGTTCCAGGCTCAGGCCCACCGCCGAGACGGCGATGGCGACGGCGGCGATGTAGCCGAAATAGCCGGCGGCGGTGGTGATCGAGTTGCGCAGGCCGGGGTCGAGATGCGTCGTCGGCAGGAATTTGTTGTCGAGCCAGCGCTGCAAGGTCCGGGTCGCGGCGATGCCCAAGGCGAAGACGACGGCGCCGACGACGATGGTCGAGACCGAGACGGTGACGCCGCCGACCTGGAAGCCGAAGAAGGCGGCGCGCAGCGAACCCAGGAAATCCGAGGATTCCAGCCCCCAGGGCGCCAGCACCAGCAGCAGCGTCACGAAGAGCAGCAGCAGCTTCAGCACCCCGGCGCCGAGCACCGCGATCTTGTCGAGCGTGGCCGCGCGCAGGCCGACACCGGCGCGCAGCGTCAGCGCCAGCCGCCCGTTGCCGGTCAAGAGACGCGGGATGCCGAGATCGACGAATTGATGCGTCAGCAGATAGAGGCAGGCGACGATGCCGAGCCAGAGCGCCTGCTGGGCCAGGAAGGAGGCGAAGACGATATAGCCGCTGAGCGCGGCCGCGATGATGGCGAGGCCGATGATCCAGCCGAGAATGCGAAGCGGGCCGAGGCTCGCGCCATCGACCGGGACATAGGGGCCGAGGCAGGCTTCCTGCTCGACATCTTCGTCGTCCCGGATCCGGTAGAGCCCGGCAATCAGCGCCAGCGCGAAGAGGATCGCGAAGAGCGCCTTGACGATGATCGAGATGGCGAGGCCGGCGGCGATGGCCTGCAGCCAGGCCTCGAAGACCTTGCCGACCGCCGTCACCAGCGCGAGCGCGCTCGCGATCCAAACGACGCTGCGGGCGGTGTCGTCGAGCACGCGGATCAGGCGCCGCTGCGGGCTCGAGGGTGCGAACACCGCATCGGCGAGGGCCTGCACGAAGGCGACGAAGGCCAGCCCCATCACCACGGCCCAGATCACGGGCTGGATGCGCTCCGGCAGCAGGCCGGTGGTGCTGAGCGCCTTGTAGAGCAGCCAGCTCGCCAGAGCCGGCGGCGCGGCGCCGGCGACGATATGCGCCAGCGCCACGTAGAGGCAATGCAGGCTGCCGGTGTCCTGGGTGTTGGCGTAGCGGGCCTTGAAGCGCGGCAGATAGCGGGCGCGGGCCCAGTAGAGCAGGATGGCGCCGATCAGCGCGAGCGCGAGAATGCCGCCGCGCGTGCCCGAAAGCGCATCCGAGACGCCGGAGAGCCAGCCGCCGAAGACATAGCCCGAGGCGCGCAGGTCCTCGGGCGCTGTCGCCACCGCGTTGCCCCAGACATCGGGGCTGAGCACGGAGGGGCCGGCGGCGAAGAGGGTCGTGGCGAAGATCTCGCGGCGCTTGTCGCCGATGGTGCTCTGCAACTGCTCCGCCTGGAGCAGCGCGGCGCGGGCGATCTTCAGCGTCTCGTCGGCATCGGCATAGGCCTTGGTCCGGGCCTCGCGCTCGCGGGCGATCTCGGCGGATTCGGGCGGGGCCTTCTCGTCCGGCTTCGGGCCGAGCTGGTCGAGTTTGAGCTTGGCCTGGTCGACCAGCGGGCCCTGCTGCTCGATGACGAGGCGAAGCTGGTCGAGCGAGGGCTGCAGACGGACGCGCTGCCGCTGCAATTCGGCATCGCTGAGGTCCGGGCGCGTCAGGGTCGTCTCGATCTGCGAGAGTTCGAGCCGGACCGCATCGAGGCGCCCGCGCGGGCTGTTGGGGTCGACCGGCGCGGCGGCCGGCGCGGCCGCGGGAGCGGTGGCTGGAGCGCCGGTCGGCGCCGGGGCAGGTTGCTGGGCCTGCGCGCCCGGCTGCCCGGCGGCCAGTGCCAGCGTCAGCACGCAGAGGGCGAGCAGAGCACGCATAGCGTGCCGAAAGCGCGGCGCCAGCTCAGTGGTCATGGTCGGGCGGCCCCGCTCCTGAGGGTGATTCGTATCGCTCCCGAGCCTCGGCACAGCCACGGGCTCAAGGCAAGACGAAGGCCGCTTTTCGACTGCCGGCAAGGCAAGACTCCCGCAATTCCTTTGCTGGATCGCGCCCGAACCGGACGCCACGCCGCGTCTTCACCGGCAAAGGCGACCTGAAGATGGCAGGGCCGCGCTTTTTCTCCGCTGCGCGGCTCTCAGGACGAGGGCCCGTCTTCCCGAACCGGATCGTCAGCCCTTCTTCTTCACCTTGTCGCGGTTGCGATAGCTCGCATTGCCCAGCCCTGTGCCGATCGTGAGCACGGCCCAATTCTCCACGTCCTGCATCGCCGGCATCTCGCTCAGCCCCTGGATGACGGCGTCGTTGTGCATGACGATCTCGGTGTCGTGCTCGCCGATCCGGGGCACGAGCTCGCGCACGCTGGCGACGAGGTTGAAGCGGCTGCTCTCCCAGTTGCCCGGCAGGTTCTGGGCGCCGCGGTCGATGCTCCCGTCGGGCTCGATCAGGCCGGGGCAACCGATGCCGATGAAGGGCGCGACGCGCAAGCCCTCCTTCTCGGCCTGCTCGATCTGTTCCTTGAGCATCCGGCCCAGACGTTTGATCGCCTCGTCGCGGCTCGTCTCTTCGTCGGCATGGCGCCAGAGCTCGGATTTCCAGACGCGGGCCTTGCCCAGATCGGGCGCCTTCTTCTGTCGGAGCTCGACGATGCCGGCGCGGATGTTGGAGCCGCCGATATCGACGGCGACGAGGCTGTCGAAAGCCTCGAAGATCCATTTCGGCGCGAGATGCGCGCTACCGACGAGCCCGGCCTCGTCCGGGTGGTGACGGATCGGGACGAGGTCGATGTCGCGGCCCTCCGTGCGCAGGATGATGGCGGCGCGCGCGATGGCGAGCTCGCCGATGCGGCTCTCGCGAAAGCCGCCGCCCACGACGATGCGCTCGACCTCGGCCCAGTTCTTCAGCCGGGCAAAGCGGCGGATGACGAAGGCGAGCGACTGGGCGAAACCCTCGACCGCGCCGAGGACGAGGGCGGCCTCGGTGGCGTCGCCCTCCTTCAGCAGCGCATCGAGCTCCTTCTTGCTGATCTCGGCCGTCTTGCCCCGGAGCGGATCGTCGCCGTTCTTCTTCAGATGCTGCCGCAGCGCATCGAGATGCTCGACGAAGGCGCTGCGGCTCGCCTTGTCGCCGACGAAGCCGTCCTCGTCGCGGATTTCGAGATTGTAGCTGGTGACGATGACGGAAGGCAGCTCCGCCGCCCCGTGCGGGCCCGTCGCGCCGGCACTGCGCGTCTTCTCTGCCGTTGCCCCAGCCATGTGCTCTCCTCTTGCGATCTCTCCGGAGGCAACACCGCGCCCGGCGCGAGGTTCCGGTGCGGGCCGGATGCGTCTTCCGCAGGCCGCGGCTGCGTCGGGGGCGCCTCCGGCCGGTTGACCGCGGCGGCGATCGCCGCTCCAACGAGGAGGGCAGCGAAGATCGCCGGTTTTTGGGGGCGAGAGTTTTGGGGGGACGAGATTTGGCGGATCTGATCTATCGCGCGGTCGTCATCGGCATCGGCGCGACCATCCTGTTCGATCTCTGGGCGCAGTTCCTGCGGCTCTTCGGCATGCCGAAGCCGAACTGGGGTCCGCCGGGGCGGTGGTTCGCGCATCTGCTGCGCGGGCGCGTCGTGCATGAGGATATCGGCAAGGCCGAGCCGGTCGCCAACGAGGTCGCGCTGGGCTGGCTCTTCCACTACCTCGTCGGCATCCTCTTCGCCGGCATCGTGCTGGTGGTCTGGGGCATGGGCTGGGCGCGCAACCCGACCTTTCTCCCGGCGCTGATCGTCGGGCTCGCGACGGTGGGCTGCGGCTGGTTCATCCTGCAGCCGGGCATGGGCATGGGCATTGCCGCCTCGAAGCGCCCGAACGCCAACCAGATCCGCCTGCTCAACATCGTCGGGCATACGGTCTTCGCCATTGGCCTCTACGGCACGGCGCTGCTGATCCGTTGAGGCACTGCGCCGTCATGCTCGGGTCAAGCCCGAGAATGACGGCGCTAGTCCAGGATTCGCGTCTCGTAGGCGTAGAGCTGGCGGTAGCCGAGGCTGCGATAGAGGCTGATTGCGATGGCGTTGCTCTGCTCGACCTGCAGATAGGCGCTGTGGCAATCCATGGCGCCGGCCCAGCCCATCAACCCGGCGACGATCCGGCGGCCCAGCCCCTTGCCGCGATGGGCGGGATCGACGCAGATCAGCCCGATCTCGGCCATGCCGCGCTCCGCCACCGCCATGCCGAAGGCGACAGGCTCGCCCTCGACCAGCCATGAGGCGAAGGCGGCGGGCAGGCGGACCTTCTCGACGATGGCCGCCAGATTGCCCGCATGCGTCTTCACGCCGCTCTGGCGCGCGGCGACGCCGGCGATCCATTCCAGCTCGGGCCGGGCCTCGATCTGGAGCTCCGCCTCTTCGGAGACCGGGAGCCCGGCTAGCGGCGCGATCATGCCGAAAGAGGCGTCCTTGACCCTGTAGCCGCGTGCCAGCACGGCCGCGCGGGTCGCCTCGGCGACGAGCGGGGTCAGCCGGATCGTGGGCGGCAAACCGTCAGCGCGGTAGAGCTCCTCGAGCATGTCGAGCATGGCATCGTCGAGCTCGGCGCCATAGGCGAGCGGCGTCGCCGAGTTGGCGCGGCCGGAATAGCCATTGGCGAAGCGCAGCACCCAGTCGCCGAGGACGAGCGTCGACAAGGCCGGCCAGGCATTGATGATCCGCCGCTCGCATTCCAGCGCGAGCTGGCTGTCCTCGTTCGTCGTCAGCATCATGCTCCTCCAGCCGGCTTGCGGGGCGTCGGCCGCCAGCCCGGCGGCGCCATCTCGAATCCCGAAAACGCGAAGCCCGGCGCGACCGTGCAGCCCACCAGCGTCCAGGCGCCGAGCGAGGTCGCGCTCTGCCACCAGCCGGCCGGCACCACGAATTGCGGGCGCTGGCCGGCGGCGAGATCGGTGCCGAGATGATGGGCCGAGGCGTCGTGGCCATTGGGCGAGACGGTGATGACCAGCGGCGCGCCGGCATAATGGTGCCAGATCTCGGCGGCATCGACGCGGTGCCATTCCGAGGTTTCGCCGGTGTCGAGCAGATAGTAGATCGCGGTCGAATGGCCGCGTCCTTCCGGACCTTCCGCGTCGCGGAAGGTCTCGCGGTAATGCCCGCCTTCGGGATGGGGCTTGAGGTCGAGCAGGCGGATCACCTCCGCCGCCGTCAGCCCTTCGAGGCGATGCGGCATGGTCAGAACTTGTTCTTGGCTTCGCGGAGCGCCGCGAAGACCTGGGAAGTCGGCTTTCCGGCGAGATGGACGGCGGCCGCCAGCGCGGGCTCGCCGGCGCGGAAGAAGGGGTTCGTCGCCTGTTCCTCGGCGATGGTGGTCAGCGCCCAGAAGCGGCCTTCGGCCTTGGCTGTCCCGGCCTCGGCGAAACGCGCGGCGAGCGCCGCGTTCGTCGGATCGACCGAGCGGGCGAAGCGGGCATTGGCGAGCGTGTAGTCATGGCCGGTGACCAGCCGGATGTCGCCGGGCAGCGCCATGATGCGCGAGAGCGAGGTCCACATCCGGTCCATCTGGCCGGGCTGGACCCGGCCGCAGCCCATGACGAAGACGACGTCGCCGACGAGCGCGATCTTGCTGCCCAGGCCGATATAGCTGAGATGGCCGTCGGAATGGCCGGGCGTGTGCCAGATCTCGAAGCGCTCGCCCGCCAGCGCCACGCTGTCGCCTTCACCGATCACGCGATCGAGCGGGGCGGATGTGCGGGCATCGGCCGGGCCGACGACGGTCGCGCCCGTCGCCTGCTTCACCTCGGCGACGCCTTGCGTATGGTCGTGATGGGCATGGGTGATGAAGATGTCGCTGATCGTCCAGCCCTTGGCCCTGGCGGCGGCGAGCATCTCGCCGGCATCGGGCACGTCCACCGCCGCGCAGGCGCCGGTCGCGGGGTCGTGGAGCAGGGCGCCCGCATTGTCGCTGAGCGTGCGGAAGACATGGAGGTCGAGCGGCATGGCGGACTCCTGCGAGTGCGAACGGACGCCCTGCATGGGCCATGGCCGCCTGCCGATCAAGCCACCGGGCGCGCAGTGTCGTCGTGCAGTTGCTGCGGAAGCCGCCCTTGCGTTCGCGCGCGTGGCGTTCCATCTCAGGCGCCATGCCTCTCGACGTCGTCGACCTGCGCGCCTTCTACGCCAGCCCGCTCGGGCATGTGGCGCGACGCTTCATCGGCCGGGCGATGCTGCGCTTCTGGCCGGATTGCGACCGCCAGCGGCTGCTGGGGCTGGGTTTCTCCACGCCCTATCTCTCCGTGCTCGGCATCGAGGCCGAACGCACCATCGCCTTCATGCCGGCGGCACAAGGCGTGGTGAACTGGCCCTCGCCGGGGCTTTCCGCCTCGGCGCTGGTCGAGCCGACCCTGCTGCCGCTGCCGACCGCCTCGATCGACCGGGTCGTGCTGGTCCATGCGCTGGAGGAGACCGAAAGCCCCGACGACCTGCTGGAAGAGGTCTCGCGCGTGCTCAATCCGGGCGGGCGGATGATCCTGGTGGTGCCCAACCGGCGCGGCCTCTGGGCGCGCATGGACGGCACGCCCTTCGGGCAGGGCCGTCCGTTCAGCCGCCGCCAGCTCTCGGCGCTGATGCGCGCCGCCGAATTCTCGCCCGAGCACTGGGCCGAGGTGCTCTATGTCCCGCCGCTGCAGCGGCGGATCCTGATGCGTTCGGCCTATGCCTGGGAGCAGATCGGGCTCGGGCTGTCGCTGCCCTTCGCCGGGGTCCATGTCATCGACGCGACCAAGCAGTTCTACCGGCGCGCGCCGCTGCGCGCGACGCGGCGCAGCTTCGCGCTCAGGCCCATCCTGCTGCCGCAGCCCGCGCCGACGCCGCGCGCCGCGAAGCCTTCCGGCAGCGCGGGACTGGAATTCCCGTCACCTCGAAAACCCCATGCGGGTTGACAATTTCGCCGGGTCGCGGACATGGTCCGCCGCCTTTCGAGCCCCGGTTTCATGCGAAACCGCCGATCCGTGCCGAACCCGGCGCGGAAGCTGAACTGGATCACGATGCGTAGCTATCTGGATTTCGAGAAACCGGTCGCCGAGCTCGAGGCGAAGTCGGACGAGTTGCGGGCTCTCGAGGCGCGTGGCGACGGCATCTCGTTGTCGGAAGAGATCGGCAAGCTCGACGCCAAGGCGAACCAGGCGCTCAAGGAAATCTATGCGGCGCTGACGCCCTGGCAGAAGACGCTGGTGGCGCGCCATCCGCAGCGGCCGCATTTCAAGGATTACTGCGCCGCGCTGATCGAGGAGTTCACGCCGCTCGCGGGTGATCGCGCCTTTGGGGAAGACGAGGCGATCGTTGGCGGCTTCGGCCGCTTCCGCGGCGAGGCGGTCTGCGTCATCGGCCAGGAGAAGGGCGATTCGACCGAGACCCGCATCCGGCACAATTTCGGCATGCCGAAGCCCGAGGGCTATCGCAAGGCGGTGCGGCTCGTCGAGATGGCCGGCCGCTTCGGCCTGCCGGTGCTGAGCTTCGTCGACACCGCCGGCGCCTATCCGGGCATCGATGCCGAGGAGCGCGGCCAGGCCGAGGCCATCGCCCGCTCGACGGAGGCCTGGCTCGGCCTGCCCACCGCCAGCGTCGCGCTGGTGATCGGCGAGGGCGGCTCGGGCGGGGCGATCGCGATCGCGGCGGCGAGCCGCGTGCTGATGCTCGAGCATGCGATCTATTCGGTGATTTCGCCGGAAGGCGCGGCCTCGATCCTCTGGCGCGACACGGCGCGCGCGCAGGACGCCGCCACCGGCATGAAGATCACGGCGCAGGATCTGCTCAGGTTCGGCGTCATCGACGGAATCGTCTCCGAGCCGACCGGCGGGGCCCATCGCGACAAGCAGGCGGCGATGACCCGGGCGGGGGACGCCATCGCGGCGGCGCTCGCCGATTTCGCCGGCCTCGACGGGGCCGCGATCGTCGACAAGCGGGCGGAAAAATTCCTCGGGATCGGGCGCCATCTCTGAAAGCGTTGATTTCGCGCCTGCGAAACGGCGGCGTCTTTACCGGGCATTGACCATGTGGCCAGACTCAGGGAGCCTATGGTAAGGAACCCTCAAGGCTAACGCTTCTAAAACAGGACGACGGCACAATTTAGCCGTCTTGCGAAGTCACAGGTCGCGCCCCGGCCTGCCGTTCGATGGGATTGACGACGTGGCACTGAAGCAACTCGCGCTCGTGGCTTTTGTTGCATTGACCCTGGCGGCTTGCGAGGAAGAGCGTTATCGCGGCGCCGGTCGCCACAACATCCCGATTCCGTCGGCGACCTATGCGCTGATGTCCGAGAAGGGCATGAGCAAGGACCAGCCGATCCTGATCCGCTCCTACAAGAAGGAGTCGGAGCTCGAGGTCTGGAAGCGCAAGGCCGACGGCCGCTACGCCCTGCTCAAGACTTTCCCCATGTGCCGCTGGTCGGGCCAGCTCGGCCCGAAGGTGCGCGAGGGCGACCGCATGGCGCCGGAGGGCTTCTACGCCATCGCGCCGCAGCAGATGAACCCGAACTCGTCCTATTACGTCTCGTTCAACATGGGCTATCCCAACGCCTATGATCGGGCCCATGGCCGCACCGGCGCGCATCTGATGGTGCATGGCGCCTGCTCCTCGGCCGGCTGCTACTCGATGACGGACGACCAGATCGGCGAGATCTACGCGCTGGTGCGCGAGGCGCAGAACGCCGGCCAGAAGGCCGTGCAGATGCAGGCCTTCCCCTTCCGCATGACGGCGAAGAACCTCGCCCAGCACCGGCTCGATCCGAACATCGCCTTCTGGAAGAACCTGAAGGAAGGCTCGGACTATTTCGAGGTCGTGAAGGACGAGCCGGCGGTGTCCGTCGCCGGCGGCCGCTATGTCTTCAATGGCGGCTCGGAGCCGGCCGAGGTCGCCGCGAAGGAACGCCAGGACGCGGTCGAGGTCGCTGCCCTCGTCGCCAAGGGCACGCCGGCGATCCGGCTCGTCTATGACGATGGCGACCAGCATAATTCGTTCAAGCAGGCTCTGATGGCCGGCGGGGCCGATGCGCTCAACCGCAGGGCGTCCTGGGCGTCGCGGGATGTCGGCATCAGCCGCGAGGATGCGCTGGCCTCGGGGCCGAGCGTGGTCGTGCTCGACGACAAGGGCAAGGCGAAAGGCACGGCGCGCGCCGCTTCTGCGGATGACGGCGCGGTGATGGCTGCGGTTGCCGCCGCCGCGCCGGCCGAGGTTGCCAAGCCCGAGCCCAGCAAGCCCGAACCGGCAAAGGCCGAGACCAAGCCGTTCACCGCCCCGGCGACGACCCAGCTCGCGCGAATCCAGCCCGGCAAGGCCGAGCAGGCGCCGGTGCTGGCCAGCACCACCTCGGTGCCGGTGGCTGCGCCGGCCGAGGAGAGCAAGCCCTTCCTGCAGCGCGCGCTGAGCTTCATGCCGACATTCGGCGGCTCCTCCAGCACGAGCGGGCAGAGCACGGCTGCCGTCGAGGTGCCGGTCGAGGTCACCGTGCCGACAAATCCGACCAATATCCGCGCCCCGCTGCCGCCGCGACGGGCGACGAATCTGCGCACCAGCAGCCTGGACCAGTCGCCGGCCGCCTATGCCAGCCAGCCGGTCACGCGCTGATCGCGGTCGTTTCCGGCGTTTTGGGTATGTGACGGAACTGCAACAGTTCCCGATCAAATGATCTGAGCCTGTTTTGCAGGCGCGAAGGCCCCCGTTTCGGGGGCTTTTGCTTATTTGGCGGGCAGGCTGCCGAAAAGCTCGTCTTGCCGAAAATCCCCCGTGCCCTGCTTGATTGTGGCGAAAGCGCGACCAAGGCGCGGTGAGGGGTGCTGGGCGATGGTTCTGGATCTTTTTCGGTCTTCGGTGTTGGGGTTTGGCATTTCGACCGTCTTGGCGGCCGGTGCGCTCGCTTCGGACCTGCCCAGCAAGAAAGGGGCGCCGCCCGCTCCGGTCGTGCCGGCGATCACCTGGTTCGACATCGCGGTCAATGTGAAGGGCCAGACCGACTATAATTTCCGCGGTATCTCGCAGACCGATCGCAGGCCGGGCTTCGGCGCCGGCGCCGAGCTGCAGGTCTACAACAATCTGTTCTATGCCGGCATCTACGGCTCCAGCGTCGATCTGGCGACCAAGCCGAGCGCGGAAGTCGACTTCTACGGCGGCATCCGTCCGAAGTTCGGCGATCTCGCCTTCGATTTCGGCGTGATGCAGTACTACTATCCGCGCGAAAAGCAGCTGATCGACTTCGCCGGCACCTACTGGACGCCGAAGAACACCGATTACACCGAGGTTTATGGCAAGGTGTCCTACACCTTCGCCGAGAGCCTGACGCTTGGCGCGAACGTCTTCTACGCCTGGGATTGGCTCGGCACCGGCGCCGACGGCACCTATGCCTCGGTCACGGCGAAATACGCCCTGCCCTTCCTCGAGGGCCTGTCGGTTTCGGGCGAGCTCGGCCATTACTGGCTCGGCAGGACCAATCTGGCGATCTGGTCGACCAATCCGCCGACCAACCTGCCCGACTACACCTACTGGAACGCCGGCGTCTCCTACACCTGGAAGAACGTCACGGCGGATCTGCGCTACCACGACACGACGTTGTCGAAGACCGAGTGCTTCGCGCTGACCGCCGATCCGAGCGGGATCTATTCGGGCAGCGGCCGCTCGAAATGGTGCGGCGCCGCCGTGGTCGGCACGCTCTCCTTCGACATCACAGCCAGCAGCCTCGGCATCTTCGCACAGCAGTAAGCCGGGCTCTCCTTGTCCATCGCGAAGGGCCGCCCGTTGGGGCGGCCCTTTTGCGTCAGCTTTCCAGCGCCTTGGCGACGCGGCGCATCATCTCGCCGATCGCGTTGCATTCGTCCTCGCTCAGCACCGTCATCATCGCCTCGATCTCCGCGACATGGATCGCCATCGCCTTGCGGGTCAGAGCCTCGCCCTCCGGCGTGAGCCAGAGCCTGCGCACGCGCCGGTCCGCCTCGTCGCCGCGCCGCTCGATCAGCCCGCGCCGCTCCAGCACTGGCAGCAGCATGCTCATGGCGCTGCGCCCGACCAGCAGCTTCCCGGCCAGGGCCTGCTGCGTCAGGCCGGGCACGTGGAAGATGTTGGCGAGCACGTCATAATGGGCGACCTGGATGTCGAGCGGCGCCAGCGCCTCGCCGAAGGCCTTTTCCCAGAGCGTGTGGACGCGGGCGACCGAAATCCAGTTGCGGAAACGCGGCAGATCCCAGGGCAGGAGCTGGCGCGCCGGCTCCGGCCCGGAACCCGCCGTCGAAGAGGTCTGGGAAGAGGCTTGCTTTTTGTTCATGGCTGAACATAATAGTTCAGCGTTGAACAGATTGGGCTCCATGCCATGGCCGACACCGCTCTCCGCCTCCTGCGTCCTCTGACCCGGGTCGCCAGCTTCGTGGCGCCCGCGGCAACCGGCAGACTCGCCTTCCGTCTGTTCTGTACCCCGCCGCGCCGCCTGGCGCGAAACGAAAACGCGTCCTCCGGTGCGCGGAGCGCCGCGGGCCGCCTGGCGGAAGCGGAGGCGATGGCGGTTCCGTTCCCCTGCGGGAGCGTCACGGCCTATGTCTTCGCGCCGGAGGGGGCCAGCCAGCGCGGCACCGTGCTGCTGGTGCATGGCTGGAACAGCGAAGCGGCTTTCATGGCCGCCTTTGCAGCGCCGCTGCGCGAAGCCGGCTTCCGCGTGGTCGCCTTCGACCTGCCGGCGCATGGCGCCTCGACGGGGCGGGTGCTGAACCTGCCGCTCGGAGTGGCCAGCCTGGCGGCGGTGGCGCGGGCTTTCGGGCCGCTGCATGCGATCGTGACCCATTCCTTCGGCGGGGCGATCGCGCTCGCGGCGCTGGCGGGCTCGGTTCCCAGCCAGCCGCCGGTGAGTGCCGGGCGCCTCGCGATGATCGCCGCGCCCTCCTCGATCAAGCAGATCACACGGCGGTTCGGCGCCGGTATTGGGCTCGGCCGGCGCGGCCAGGCGGCGCTCGAACGGCGCATCCATGTCGTTGCCGGCAATCCGGTCGAGGCTTTCGAGGGGCCGGCGCAGCTTGCGGCGATCGGCGTGCCGACCCTGGTCGTCCATGACCGGCAGGATCGCGAGCTCGATTTCCGCCATGCCGAGGCGCTGGCGGCGGCAGGCTCCTTCGTCGACCTGGAGGAGACGAGCGGCTTCGGCCATCGCCGCATCCTGCAGGCGAAGCCGGTGATCGAGAGCGTCACGCGCTTCGTCGGTAGCGAAGAGCGTTAGAGTATTTCCGCGTTTCTCCGAATCGCAGAAATGCTCTATCTCTTTGTTTTAACGCATTTTCTTCACGCGAGCCGGTGTCCACTTCGCTCGAAAATGCTCTAGCTTGACTCAGAGCCAGCCCATCAATTCGCGCTGCACGACTTCGGCGATGACGTCGATACCCTCGGCGGAATCGTTGAGGCAGGGCAGGTAGGCGAATTTTTCGCCGCCATTGTGCAGGAAGATCTCGCGGTTCTCGCCGTCGAGCTCCTCAAGCGTCTCCAGGCAATCGGCCGAGAAGCCCGGCGCCACGATCGCCATCGACTTCTTCCCGGCCAGCGCCAGCGCCTTCACCGTCTCGTCGGTATAGGGCTTGAGCCATTCATCCGGCCCGAAGCGCGACTGGAAGGTCAGCGGGAAACGCTCCGCGGACAAGCCGAGCTCGGCGCGCAGCAGCCGCCAGGTCTTCACGCATTGGCAGTAATAGGGGTCGCCCTTGAGCAGGTAGTCCTTCGGCATGCCGTGGAAGGAGCAGAGGATAACCTCCGGCTCGAAATCGAGCCTGGCCAGCGATGCCCGCATCGAGCGGGCGAGCGCGCCGATATAGGCGGGGTCGTCGTGATAGGGCGGCGAGACGCGCACCGAAGGCTGCCAGCGCATCTGCATCAGCGCGCGGAAGGCCTGGTCGCAGGCGGTGGCCGAGGTTGGCGCGGCATATTGCGGATAAAGCGGCACCAGCAGGATGCGGTCGCAGCCCTGGTCGAGCAGGGCCTTCAAACGGCTCTTCACATCGGGCAGGCCGTAGCGCATCGCCCAGTCGAAGACGACGCGCTCGCCGGCCAGCGGCTTCAGGCGCTCTGCAAGCTGCTCGGTCTGCGAGCGCGTGATGGTCTTGAGCGGACCCTCATTGCGCTCGTTGTTCCAGATCGAGGCGTAGTCCTTGCCTTTGCGGCCCGGCCGCGTCGACAGGATGATCAGGTTGAGGATCGGCCACCATTTCCAGCGGGGTTCCTCGATGACGCGTCGGTCCGAGAGAAACTCCTTGAGATAGGCGCGCATCGGCCAGTAGCCGGTGCCTTCCGGCGTGCCGAGATTCATCAGCAGCACGCCGATGCGGCCGTATCGGGCTTGCGGGTGATCCGGCGGGAGCGGAACGGCTTCGCGGGCCGGGGCCGTGGCGATGTCAGCAGTCATGAGCGCAGGCTCTCCTTGCGCTCGTGATTTAGACGAGTTCGCGCTTTCGTCCAGCCTTGAAGAGAGGGGACGGGCCGGGTGCGACATCGCCGACAGGCAGGTCCGGGGCCGAAAGGCATCTGGTCAGCGCGGCGCGTCTCTTGCTAGTCTGGATGCCTTCTCAGGAGGGGCGCCCGCCATGACAAAGCTGACACGTCGCAAAGCCCTTGGCGTTCTCGCCGCCCCCGCGGCCCTTGCCGCGACGGCCCCGGTCGCGATGGCGCAGCAACCGGCGCCGAGCTTCACGCTGCTGCTGGTCAACGACATCTACAAGATGAGCGACGACAAGGGCCGCGGCGGCTTTGCGCGCGCGGCCGGCATCGCCAAGGCCGAGCGCGCCAAGGGCGTGCCGGTGCTGTTCTGCCATGCCGGCGACTGCTACTCGCCCTCGCTGATGTCAGGCTTCGACCAAGGCGCGCATATCGTCGCGATGCAGAACAAGATGGGCCTCGACGTCTTCGTGCCGGGCAATCACGAGTTCGATTTCGGCAAGGAAAACTATCTCAAGCTCGTCGCCGCGCAGACCTATCCGACCTTCGCGGCCAATCTGCGCGATGCGGCCGGCAACCCGCTGCCCGGCCACAAGGACAGCCAGATCTTCGAGCTCGGCGGCATCAAGGTCGGTGTCATCGGCACGGCCTATGACCCGACGCCGCAGATCTCCAATCCCGGCGACCTGAAATTCTCCTCGACCATGGAGGCGCTCAAGCGCGAGGCCAAGGCGCTGAGGGGGCAGGGCGCCGATATCCTCGTCGCCGTCGTTCATGCCGACCGGGCGATGGACAACGAGATCGTGCGCTCGCGCGTCGTCGACGTCCTGCTCACCGGCCACGACCACGACCTCGCCATCGCCTATGACGGCAAGGTGGTGATGGTGGAGTCGAACGAGGAGGGCAATTACGTCACGGCCATCGACATCGCGGTCAGCATCAAGGGCGAGGGCGCGGCGCGGCAGGTGACGTGGAGCCCGACCTTCCGCGTCAACGATTCCCGCTCGGCGACGCCGGACCCGGAGGTCGCGGCCATCGTCAAGGGCTACGAAGGGGAACTCTCGAAGGAGCTCGACGTCGATGTCGCCAAGCTCAACGTGCCGCTCGACTCGCGCACGGGCGTCATCCGCACGCAGGAGGCGGCGATCGGCAACCTGATCGCCGACGCGATCCGGGCCGCCACCGGCGCGCAGCTCGCCATCACCAATGCCGGCGGCATCCGCGCCAACAAGCAATATGCGGCCGGCACGACGCTGACGCGGCGCGACGTGCTGAGCGAACTGCCCTTCGGCAATGCCACCGTCATGGTCGAGATCACCGGCAAGGACGTGAAGGACGCGATCGAGAACGGGCTTTCGCCGGCGCCGCAGGGCTCGGGCAAGTTTCCGGTCGTGGCGGGGCTGAAGTTCGAGGCGGATATCAAGCAGCCGGTCGGCTCGCGCGTCACTACGCTCACCCTGACCGACGGCACGCCGATCGACCCGGCCGGCAAATACACCGTCGCCTCCAACAACTTCATGCTTGAAGGCGGCGACGGCTATACCGCGCTCGGCCGCGGCAAGACGCTGATCGGCCTGACCGACGGCAAGCTGATGGCCAATGAGGTGATGGTCTATCTGCGCCGGCTCGGGACGATCGACGCCAAGGTCGAAGGGCGGGCGGTCCTGAAGTGAGCTGCAGCAAGGCGCTCGCGGCTTTCCTGGCGAGCGGGAATTCCCGGGGCTGGCGCGACCTGCCGGTCTTTGCTCCCGGTGCGGAGGCTGCACGCGCCTGCGCCGCCGTGGATGCCGAGCGAGTTGCGGGGCATGTCGTGGCACCGGCCCCGGAACGGGTGTTCGCGGCGTTGTCGCTGACGCCGCTGGACGCGGTCCGGGCGGCCATCCTCGGACAGGACCCCTATCCGACGCCCGGCCATGCCAACGGGCTCGCCTTCTCCTATGTCGGGCCGCCGCCGCTGCCGCGCTCGCTCGTCAATATCTACAAGGAGCGCGCGGAGGATCTCGGGCTACCGGCGCCGGGCGATGGTGACCTGACGCGCTGGGCGCAGCAGGGTGTGCTGCTGCTCAACACGGCGCTGACCGTGCGCGAGGGGGCGAGCAAGGCGGGTTCGCATCTTCAATTGGGCTGGGGCAAGGTCACCGACGAGATCATCGCCGCCGTCGCGCGGATGCGGCCGCATGTCGTCTTCCTGCTCTGGGGCGCGCCGGCGCAGACGAAGCGGCCGCTGATCAACGAGAGCCGGCATCTGGTCATCGCCAGCGCCCATCCGTCGCCGTTGTCGGCAAGGCGGGGATTTTTTGGGTCGAAGCCGTTCAGCTGGGCGAATGCCTGGCTGGAGGAGCAGGGGGAAAAGCCGATTGCGTGGTGAAGCGTACCGCCTTCATGCTCGGGCTTGACCCGAGCATCTCGTGACGGAAAAGCGCCTTATCCTGGAAGAGATTCTCGGGCGAAGCACCGCTTCGACCCGAGAATGACGGCGCGGACTACCCCACCGGTCGCTCGTCCGCGATGACCTTGCCGTCGTTCGGCAGGGCGCCGAGCGGCAGGATTTCGACTGCGCCCTTGAGCTTGGTCACCTGCTGCAGCGTCGAGGACATCGCGTCGACCAGCCCGGCCGGCTCGGCATAAATCTCGGCCTTCAAGGTCATGGTGTCGACCTCGTCGGCGCGGCCGACAACGAGGCGGAGCTTGGCGATCTCGGCATGGCGCCTGGCGATCTCGGCGACCTGCTCGGGGCGCACGAACATGCCCTTGATCTTCGCCGTCTGGTCGGCGCGGCCCATCCACCCTCTGATGCGGGTGTTGGTGCGTCCGCAGGCGCTGATGCCGGGCAGGACGGCGGTGAGATCGCCGACGGCCAGCCGGATCTGCGGATGATGCGGGTCGAGATTGGTGACGACGACCTCGCCGACCTCGCCCTCCGGGACCGGGTCGCCGGTGCCGGGGCGGACGATCTCGACGATCAAATTCTCGTTGAGAACCATGCCCTCGCGGGCCGAGGTCTCATAGGCGATGACGCCGATATCGGCGGTGGCATAGAGCTGGTAGGCGTCGATGCCGCGCTCCCTGACCCAGGCCTGGAGCGAGGGCGGGAAGGCCGCGCCGGAGACGACGGCGCGCTTGATCGAGGCGATGTCGACGCCGCGGGCATCGGCGGCCTCGATCAGGATCTTGAGGAAGTCGGGCGTGCCGGCATAAGCGCTCGGGCGGTAGGCCGCGATCACCTCCATCTGCTGCTCGGTATTGCCGGGACCTGCCGGAATGACGGCGCAGCCGGCGGCACGCGCGGCCGAGTCCATGATGAAGCCGCCCGGCGTCAGATGATAGCTCAGCGTGTTCAACACGATGTCGCCCGGCCGGAAGCCGGCGGCGACAAGGCCGCGCGCGGCGCCCCAGGCGTCGCTCGCCGTGCCTTCCGGCTCGAAGATCGGGCCGGGCGAGGTGAACAGCCGCCCGAAGGAGCCGGGAGCGGAGGGGACGAGGCCGCCAAAGGGCAGGGCGGCCTTCTGCAGGGCCGGAAGATCGGCCTTGCGCAGAACCGGCAGGCGGGCCAGCGCCTTGCGGTCGGTGATCCCGGCGGGGTCGATGCCGCCGAGACGCTCGGCATAGGCCGGGGCGCGCATCGCGGCGGTGAGCAGCCCCGGCAGGCGCGCGAAGAGATCGGCCTCGCGAATCTCGGGGGGCCGAGTCTCCAGATCGTCGTGATGCGCGTTCATCTGTCGGGTCCCAGGTCGTGATCTCGTTCGGGGCGGCGGCGTCAGCGGATGACGCGCAGCAGGCGCAGGAAATTGAGCAGGCCGATCAGCGCGCCGGCGACATAGGTGAGGGCCGCAGCCCGCAGCACGCCGCGGGCGGCAGGCAAGTCGCGCCGGTCGAGATAGCCGTCCCCGGCGAGGATCGGCAACGCCTTGCCGAAGCTGGCGTCGAATTCGAGCGGCAGCGTCACCAGATGCACGACAAGCCCGATGCCGAGCAGCGCCACGGCAAGGCCGAACTGCATCAGTCCCAAGGCCGGCAGATGCGTCACCGCCGCGACCAGCGGGGCGGTGATCAGGATCGCCATGGCGACCTTGTCGACGATCCCCATTGTGCGGGCGAGCATGCTGCGCGCCGCGAGCAGCGTGCTGCCTTCCGCATGCTGGATGGCGTGGCCGACCTCATGGGCGGCCACCGCAACGGCCGTGATCGAACGGCCGTCATGGTTGTCGCGCGAGAGGCGCACGGTGCGCGCCTCCGGATCGTAGTGATCGCCGCCCTCGGTGGTCTCCACCGCGACGGCGCCGAGCTGGAAGCGGTCGAGCAGATGCCGCGCCAGTTCGCCGCCGGTTCCCGGCAGGTCCGGCCGGGCCACGGCATGGCGGCTCATCTGGCTGCGAACCCAGGCCTGTGGCCCGAAGATCAGCAGGAGAACCAGCAGGGCTGCCACGGCGTAGAGCATGGTGATCGACCGTTGAACCCGTCCCGTCTCAGGAGAGCCAGCGCTTGCGGCGCTTGTAGCTCTTCACCTCGCGGAAGGACTTCTTGTCGCCTTCCGCCACGCCGAGATAGAATTCCTTCACGTCCTCGTTCTCGCGCAGCATCTTCGCATCGCCATCCATGACGACGCGGCCGGTCTCCATGATATAGCCATAGGTGGCATAGCGCAGCGCCATATTGGTGTTCTGCTCGGCAACGAGGAAGGATACCCCTTCATCGGCGTTGAGCTGGCGCACGATCTCGAAGATCTCCTCGACGATCTGCGGGGCGAGCCCCATCGAGGGCTCGTCGAGCAGGATCATCTTGGGGTTCGACATCATCGCCCGGCCGATGGCGCACATCTGCTGTTCGCCGCCGGAGGTGTAGCCGGCCTGCGACGAACGACGCTGTTTCAGGCGCGGGAACAGCGTGTAGATCTTCTCGAGGTCGCGTTTGATTGCGGCATTGCCGTCGCGGCGGGTGAAGGCGCCGGTCAGCAGGTTCTCCTCGATCGAGAGATGGCCGAAGCAGTGGCGGCCTTCCATGACCTGGATGCAGCCGCGCCGGACGAGCTCGTTCGGCGAAAGCTTGTCGACGCGCTCGCCGTCGAAGACGATCGAGCCCTTGGTGACCTCGCCGCGCTCGGCCTTGAGCAGGTTGGAGATCGCCTTCAGCGTCGTGGTCTTGCCGGCGCCGTTGGCGCCGAGGATCGCGACGATGCCCTGGCGCGGCACGGTGAGCGAGACGCCCTTCAGCACCAGCACGACATGGTCGTAGATGACCTCGATATTGTTGAGCGACAGGATGGTGTCGCGCGCGGTCGCTGCGGCCGGTTTTTCGAGGGTGGCGGTCGACATCTCACACTCCTTCCTTCTCCCCTCGGGGGAGAAGGTGGCCCGGCGGAGCCGGGTCGGATGAGGGACATGACGGATGAGAACGGAGCAAGTCTGCCCTCATCCGTCTGCTTCGCAGACACCTTCTCCCCGAGGGGAGAAGGAAGGCGGGGGCGGCGCGAACCGCCCCCTTTTGTCGTCAGGACGACTTCTCGCAGGACTCCGAGCGCTTCGGCCAGTTGCCGGCCTTCTCGACATAGTCCTTGGCGTTGGATTCGATGAGCGGACGGACCTCGTCCTTCATCGGCTCGACCCAGTCGGCCTTCTTGGTCCATTTGGTGCCGTCCCACTCGGAGACGAACATCTTGCTGTGGCCGGAGTGGTCGGTGCAGGAGATCGTCGTCGGCGTGACGAAGCCGCCGAGCCCGATCTCCTTCAGGCGCGCCTCGGTCAGGTTGAGCGATTCCAGGCCCCGACGCATGTCCTGCGCGTCGATCACCTTCTTGCCGGTGAGCTTCTGCGCGTTGCGGATGCCCTCGACGACGAGCATCGCGTTGTAGACGCCGCGGTTGTAGAGGGCTTCGCCGACCTTCTCCTTCGGCGTCGTGCTCTTGCCCTTGTCGACCACGAATTTGAGGATGTCCTGCATCGCGGGCGCTTCGGTGCCGGCGAGCGTCCAGCTCAACGACGAGTAGCCCTTGGCCTGCTCGCCGCCGGCACGGGCATCGTCATCGCCGCCGGCCCACCAGACGCCGACGAACTTGTTCATCGGGAAGTTGTTCTTGGCGGCTTCCTTGACCGCGGTCGGGTTCATCGCCCCCCAGCCCTGGTTGTAGAGGAAGTCGGGCCGGTCACGCCGGATCGAGAGCCAGAGCGAGCCCTGGTTCTGCATGTCGGCCGCCGCCACCGGATAGAGCTTCAGCTCGAAGCCGTATTTCTTGGCGAGGTTCTCCAGAACCGGGATCGGCTCCTTGCCGAAGGGTGCGTCGAGATGGATCAGGCCGAGCTTCTTGCCCTTGAGCTTGTCGAGGCCGCCGAGCTCGGCCGCCATGTGCTTCACCATGACGGAGGCGCCGTCCCAATAGGTGAAGGGCGGGATGAAGACCCAAGGGAAGTTCGTGCCGTCGGCCGAAGCGGAGAGGCCATAGGCCATCGACAGGATCGGAATCTTGTCGACATGGGCGCGCGGGATCGCGGCCAGCGTCGCGCCGGTCGACCAGGGCGAGTAGACGATGGTGTTCTTCGCCTTGGCCTGCTCGTAGCACTCGATCGACTTCTTGGTGTCGTAGCCGGTCTCGCATTCCTCGTAGATGACCTTGACGCCGTTCACGCCGCCGTCGCGCTCGTTGATCATCGTGACGTAGTCGCGCATGCCGTCGCCGATCGGAATCCCTGAGCCCGAGAACGGGCCGGTGCGATAGGCGTTGTTGGCGAAATAGACGCTGTCCTGCGCATAACCCGGCGCGACGATGGCGGTGGCGGCCAAAAGGGCCCCGAGTCCGGCAGCTTTCATCAACTTGCTCGTCTTCATGGACTTCCTCCGTTCGTTTCCTCCGGGGCCGGTTCCAGCCGGTCCCGTCTTGCTTTTCGCCGGCGCTTCTGGCGTGCCGGTCGTTTGTTGGACTCTCTCCCGCCTCAGTACGGGAAGGGCCATGTCCGCAATTTCTGCTTGCCGATCTGCCAGAGCCTTGCGAGGCCGTGCGGCTCGACGATCAGGAAGGTGATGATCAGCGCGCCGACCAGCATGAAGGTGACGTGCTCGGCCGCGGCGCCGCCGATCGGGACGCCCAGCGCCGGCAGGCCGAATTTCAGCGCCGTCGGCAGCACCGAGAGGAAGGCCGCCCCGAAGAAGGAGCCGATCAGCGAGCCCAATCCGCCGATGATGACCATGAACAGGATGCTGAAGGACAGCCGGATCGAAAACACGTCCGCCGCCTCGCCGCCGCCGTACCAGAGGAAGATCATCATCGCGCCGGCGACCCCGGCGAAATAGGAGGAGACGGCGAAGGCCATCAGCTTGGCGTTGAGCAGCTTGATGCCCATGAGCTCCGCGGCGATGTCCATGTCGCGCACCGCCATCCAGGAGCGGCCGAGCTTGCCATGGACCAGGTTCGAGGCGAACCAGGTCAGCACCACGACCAGGCCGAGGCAGACGAAATAGCGCGTCTCCGGGGTGGCGGATGCGCCCGTGAGCGGGATATCGAAGAGGGTGCGCTGCGGCACCTCGATCGCGCCCGAAGCGTTGTAGTTGAACAGCCAGGGCACGCGCACGAAGGCCCATTGCAGGAAGAACTGCGCGGCGAGCGTCGCGACCGCGAGGTAGAAGCCCTTGATGCGCAGCGAGGGCAGGCCGAAGAGCACGCCGATGCCGGCCGAGAACAGCCCCGAGAGCAGGATCAGGACGATGATGTTCACGCCCGGGAACAGCGTCGTCAGCTTGTAGCAGCTATAGGCGCCGACCCCCATGAAGGCGGCAGTGCCAAGCGAGATCAGCCCGGTATAGCCGGTGAGGATGTTGAGCCCGATCGCCGCCAGCGAGAAGACGAGGAAGGGGATCATCACCGAGGCGATGAAGAAGTCGCTGCCGAAGAAGGGAATGACGACGAGGGCGATCGCCAGAATGACGGCGATGCCGATCCGGTCCTCCCGGAGCGGGAAGACGCCCATATCGGCGGCGTAGGTGGATTTGTACTGGCCGGCCTCACGGTAGAGCATGGTTCCGGCTCCTCAGATGCGTTCGATGATCTTGTCGCCGAACAGGCCCTGCGGCCGGAACAGCAGGAAACCCAGGGCGATGAAATAGGCGAGCCAGCTCTCGATGCCGCCGCCGACCAGGGGACCCCAGTAGAACTCGCCGAGCTTCTCGCCGATGCCGATGATGAGGCCGCCGACGATGGCGCCGGGGATCGAGGTGAAGCCGCCGAGGATCAGCACCGGCAGCGCCTTCAACGCCACGATCTCGAGCGCGAAGGACACGTCCGAGCGCGCCCCCCACATGATGCCGGTGATCAGTGCGACGATGCCGGCGGTGAACCAGACGATCACCCAGATCTGGTTGAGCGAGATGCCGACCGAGAGGGCAGCCTTGTGGCTGTCGGCGACGGCCCTGAGCGCCCGGCCGATGCGGGTGTACTGGAAGAAGGCGGCCAGCGCGGCGATCATCAGCGAGGCGATGACGGCGGCCGCGATGTCGATCTTCTGCAGCGAGACCAGCCCGCCGAGGATTTGCAGGTCGATCGCGCCCTTGGGCAGATAGAGCTGGTCGGCGATCATCTGCTTGGGATTGCCGCCGAAAAGCGCCTCGCCGAAGCCGATCAGGAAATAGGTGATGCCGAAGGTCGCCATGAACAGGATGATGTCGGGCTGGTTGACCAGGGGCCTGAGCACCACGCGTTCGATGGCCACGGCCAGCGCGAACATCACGCCGAGCGTGATGATGACGGCGAGAAAGGCCGGCACGCCCTTCTCGTAGAGGCCGACCAGCGTCAGCGCCGCGAACACCACCATGATGCCCTGGGCGAAGTTGAACACGCCCGAAGCCTTGAAGATCAGCACGAAGCCGAGCGCGATCAGCGCATAGAGCACGCCGGAGACGAGCCCTTCCCAGATCGTCTGCACCAGCAGGTCGGGCGCCTGGGCCATCTGCCGGAATGGGTCGACGAAGATCGCGTAGAGCGTGTTGGAGGAATCGAGCCAAATGCCGGCGGCGAGCGCCACCACGATGGCGGCCAGGAGCAGGCCGAACTTGACCAGCGGGCTGGCGAGCAGGTTCGGAGCGGGGCGGGTGGCGATGTCGCTCATGTCTCCACGCTCCTCAATGCGCCACGCCGAGATACGCGTCGATGACCTTCTGGTCGCGCTTCACCTCGTCGGGCGTGCCGTCGGCGATCTTGCGGCCGTATTCGAGCACGACGACGCGGTCGGAGAGGTCCATGACCACCCCCATATCGTGCTCGATCAACGCAATGGTGGTGCCGAACTGGTTGTTCACGTCGAGGATGAAGCGGCACATGTCCTCCTTCTCCTCGAGATTCATGCCGGCCATCGGCTCGTCGAGCAACAGGAGCTCGGGCTCCATGGCGAGCGCGCGGCCCAGTTCAACACGCTTCTGCAGGCCGTAGGGCAATTTGCCGACCGGCAATTTGCGGATGTGCTCGATCTGCAGGAAATCGATGATGTCTTCGACGACGCGGCGATGCTCGATCTCCTCGCGCAGCGCCGGGCCGTGACGCAGCGCCTGCCAGAAGAAGCCCCGCTTCATCTTGAGCGTGCGGCCGGTCATGATGTTGTCGAGCGTCGACATGCCCTTGAACAGCGCGACGTTCTGGAAGGTGCGGGCGATGCCGCCGGCGGCGGCGCGGTGCGGGCGCATCTTGGCGCGGCGCTCGCCCTTGAAGACGACGCGGCCTTCCTGCGGCTGATAGAAGCCGTTGATGCAGTTCAGCATCGAGGTCTTGCCGGCGCCGTTGGGGCCGATGATGGCGCGGATCTCGCCCTTGCGGATGTCGAAGGAGACATCGGTGATCGCCTTCACGCCGCCGAAGCGCAGCGAGATGTTCTCGACCGAGAGCAGGACTTCGCCCTTGTCGCGGAGGGGGGTGCCGGTCACGTTCATCGGTTCCGCGTTCATGCCGCCTTCGCCGTCGCCGGCGCTCCCTCGGCTGTCACGGGGTAGGTCTTGGCGTCGCGGACCTTGACGCGGGCCGAGATCACGCCCTTGCGCCCGTCCTCGAAGGTCACTTCGGTCGAGATATCCGCCGCTTCCGAGCCGTCATAGAGCGCCGTCACCAGCGGGGCGTAGCGCTCGGCGATGAAGCCGCGCCGGACCTTCTGGGTGCGGGTCAGTTCGCCGTCGTCCGCGTCGAGTTCCTTGTGCAGGATGAGGAAGCGCCTGATCTGGGCGCCGCCCATCATCGGCTCGGAAGCGAGCGAGCGGTTCACCTCGTCGACGTGCTTGGCGATCATGTCGTAGACGAGATCGTGGCCTGCAAGCTCCTGATAGGAAGCGTAGACGACGTTGTGGCGCTCGGCCCAGTTGCCGACGGCGGTGAGATCGATGTTGAGCGCGACCGTGGCGTAGTCGCGGCCCTGGCCGAAGGCGACGACCTCCTTGATGTTCGGATAGAACTTCAGCTTGTTCTCGATGTATTTCGGCGGGAAGAGATCGCCGTTGTTGAGCTTGCCGACATCCTTGGCGCGGTCGATGATCTTGAGATGGCCGCTCTCGTCGAAGAAGCCGGCATCGCCCGAGCGGACATAGCCGTCGGCGGTCATCGTCTCGGCGGTCTTGTCCGGGTCCTTGTAGTAGCCGCCGAAGATCGAGGGCGAGCGGTAGAGCACCTCGCCATTGTCGTCGATGCGGATCTCGACCATCGGCGCGGGCTTGCCGACGGTGTCGGCCTTGATCTCGCCATTGGGCTGCATGGTGATGTAGACCCCGGCTTCGGTCTGGCCGTAGAGCTGCTTCAGATTGACGCCGATCGAGCGGTAGAAGCGGAAGAGCTCGGGGCCGATCGCCTCGCCCGCGGTATAGCCGACCTTGATGTTGGTCAGGCCGAAGCGGTTGCGCAGGGGGCCGTAGACCAGGATGTCGCCGAGCCTGTAGAGGAGCCGGCCCTTCAGAGGCACGCTCTCGCCATTGAGGATCTGCTCGCCATAGCGTTTCGCGACGCCGAGGAAGTAGTGGAACATCTTCCGCTTGAGGGCGCCGGCATCCTCCATGCGCACCATGGTGATGGTCAGCATGGTCTCGAAGACGCGCGGCGGCGCAAAAGCGTAGGTCGTGCCGACCTCGCGGCGGTCGTCGATGACGGTCTCGGGGCTTTCCGGGCAATTGACGCAGAAGCCCGCCAGCATCGCCTGCGCATAGGAGAAGACGTGGTCGCCGACCCAGGCGATCGGCAGATAGGCGATGACCTCGTCGCTCTCGTTCAGCCCGTCGAAGCTGCAGCCGATCTCGGCCGCGATCAGGATGTTGTAATGCGAGAGCATCACGCCCTTGGGCCGTCCGGTCGTGCCGGAGGTGTAGAGGATGATGCCGAGATCGGAACCCTTGCCGACTTCCATCTCGCTTTGCAGGGCGGCGGCTTGCTGCGGGTCCTTCAGCGCCTTGGCGCCCGCCTGCATCACCGCCTCGATGGCGTGGAGCTTGCTGTGGTCGTAGTCGCGCAAGCCGCGCGGCTCATCATAGAGCATGTGCCGGAGATGCGGCAGGCGCTCGGCGATCGAGAGGATCTTGTCGACCTGCTCCTGGTCCTGCACCACGGCGAAGACCGCCTCGGCATGGTCGAGGACATAGGCCATCTCCTCGGCGACGCTGTCGGCATAAACAGGCACGGGGACGGCGCCGAGCCATTGCGCCGCGCACATCGACCAATAGAGCCTGGGCCGGTTGTAGCCGATGATGGCGACCTTCTCGCCGCGCTTCAGGCCGAGATCCTGCAAGCCCTTGGCGAAGCTGCGGACATGCTCCGCCACCTCGGCCCAGTTCCAGGACTGCCAGATGCCGAGGTCCTTGTGCCGGAAGGCGACGCGCGCGGCGCGCTCCCTGGCATTGCGCAACAGCAATTTCGGAAAGGTGTCCGCCTCAACAGCGGTGCCGCTCGCCACGATTGCGTTCTCCCTGTCGAGCCGCCATGCGTCGTGGCGACTTCAGCGGGCCGGTTTCCGGCCTCGTTCTCATGCCAGACTTGCAGGCGGCCATCATCCTTGCAAGGACCCGCTTGACAGACAATTCGCCTTTTGGTGACTATTGTCCCGCCGAAGTTTGCTTTTCACGCAGATGTGTTGCGCGGATTTTTCGCTTCGGCCCTGATTTTCCTCACGAATTCGGCAGATCGAATCGGCGGGCGGAACCGTGCCTGCGACGGTGGCGGACCGACTCATGCTTCATCATCTGTCTTTCGGCGTTGCCGATATCGAGCGTGCCTGCGCCTTCTACGATGCTGTGCTGGCGCCGCTCGGCTATGTCAGGGTCTGGCAGGATCTGCGCCCAGGCGAGACAGGGCAGGCAGTTGGCTACGGCGCTCCTGGCGGCGGCGACAGGCTCGCGCTGAAGCACAGGCCGGAGGGACAGAAGCCGCCGGGGCCGGGGTTCCATCTCGCTTTCGCGGCGCCCGATCGCGCGGCCGTCGCTCGCTTTCACGAGGCCGCGCTCCGTCATGGCGGGCGGGACAATGGGGCGCCTGGCCTGCGCCCGCATTACGGGCCGCATTATTACGCGGCCTTTGTGGTGGATCCGGACGGCTACGCCATCGAAGCCGTCTTCAATGCGCCGGCCTGATCGGCACGCCGCCGAAACCGTCTTCGCCATGCCCCGCGCAAGAAAAAGGCCCGCCCCCCGGTCAGGGGACGGGCCTCTCAGGCTGGATGCTCAGTAGCGATAGCCGTGGTGGCGGCGATAGCCATGCGCGGGCGCCCAGGGCGGCGGGCCGCCATGGCGGCGATAGCCGTAACCGCGGTCATAGCCACGGCCATGGCGGAAGTGCCGCCGTTCCATGTTCCGCTGGATTTCCCAGTGGCGGTGCTCGCGGTTGTGGCGGGTGAACTCGGCCGGCAGCTTGTCGAGCTGTTCAGCCTGCGGGAGGCTCTGCGGTGCGGCGGCGCCGGCAGGGGCCGCGGCGAAGGCAGCCAGGGCCAGGCTGGCGGCAATCAGAAGCTTGCGCATCGAATATGTCCTTCTTTTGCATCGACTGAGAGGATTTGAACAGCCCGGGTTGGAACCCCGCCTGAACGGTGTGTTCTGCTGGCGTTCAGCGAGGGCGGGAGGCGCTTTTTGCCATTGCGAGGCGGTGAAGCCGCTTGTCCCTTGCCGAAGAGCTTTCGATTCTGACGGGCTGGGCGGTCAAATCCGGCCACAGGCCGAAGCAGCGTTTCAGAACCTGTGTCTGCGCCGCGGCGTATTCCGCGGCCTGCTCGTTGATGCGTTTTGCGAAGGCTTCGAAGAACCAGAACATTGTCTCAATCCCGTCGCGCCGGAGGGCGCCTCGGGAAGAGCAACGCGCGAAGCGAGATTTTGTGCCGCCAGCTTGGCAGGCGCGGCGCTGGCCGATGATCCGGCTACGCCTCGTAGCGCGCCAGCCGCTCGAGATCGATGATGGTGACGCTGCCATGGCCGAGCTCGATCAGGCCGAGCGCGGCCAGCTTCGCCAGCCCCTGATTGGCCATCTGCCGCGAGATGCCGGCGAGCATGCCGAGCTCCTCCTGTGAGACTGTGAGCGTGCGGTCGAGGTCGGGATAGAGGATCGGGTTGAACAGCCAGGCGAGGTTGCGGGCGAGGCGCCCGGTGGAATCGAGCGTGCGTTCGGTCTCGGCCAGCGAGATGAACTGGGCGAGGCGCTCGTTGAACTGGTGGACGAGGAAGCGGTTGAACGCGGCCGAATGCTCGAACAGCCAGAGGAAGGTCGAGCGGCGCATCAGGGCGATCCTGGAATCGCGCAGCGCCACCAGCTCGTAGCGGCGCGGCTCGGCCTTGATCACCGTGCCCTCGCCGAACCAGGCGCCGGCGCGCAGGCCCGCGAGCGTCGCGGTCTTGCCGGATTTCGAGGTGGTCGCCATCTTGACCAGCCCCTCGGCCACGCCTGTCCAAGATTCCAGCCGGTCGCCGACATGGCAGATCGAGGCGTTCTTGCCGTAGCTCCTGAAACTGATGCCGCGCCGCGCCTCCTCGAATTCCGCTTCCGACAGATCGCGGGACCAGGAGGCGATGGCGCGCAGCTCTTCGGGGGCGATCAAGGTGGCGGTTATCCGGGTTGGCGGGGGCAGACTTCGGGCAGCGTGGCGTCATTCTCGGGCGAAGCGGAGCGTAGACCCGAGAATCTCCTTCAGGAAGGGGCTCCAGAGCCTGCTTGTCACGAGATGCTCGGGTCAAGCCCGAGCATGACGGCACAGAGCGTTGCCGGCTATTCCGCCGCCTGCGGCAAGGCCGCGGGCAGCCCCTCACGCAACTGCCCCAGCAACATCGCCTCCTCGGCCTTCGCCGCCTTCAGGTGCCGCTCCTTGACGTGGCCGAAGCCGCGGATCTTTTCCGGGATCGCGGCCAGCGCCATGCAGAGCGCGTGGTTCTCCGGCGAAAGCCGGGTCAGGATCTCGTTCAGCAGCGCCTCGTAATCGGCGATCAGCCGGCGCTCGGTGCGGCGTTCCTGCGTGTAGCCGAAGAGATCGAAGGCGGTGCCGCGCAGGCCCTTGAATTTCGCCAGCAGCGAGAAGGCCCCCATCATCCACGGCCCGAAGCTCATCTTGCGCGGCAGGCCGGTGTTCGGATCGCGCCTGGCCAACAGCGGCGGGGCGAGGTGGAATTCGTAGCGCAGCGCTTTGCCATCCTTGCCGTCGGCCTCGAAGGTCGCGGCGAGCTGCTGGCGGAAGGCGCCGTCGCTGTAGAGGCGCGCGACCTCGTATTCGTCCTTATAGGCCATCAGCTTGAAGAGATTGCGCGCGACGGCCTCGCTGAGCGCGCTCTGGCCGGGCGAGACGGCCGCTTCCTTCGTCTGCACGCGCGCGACGAGATGGCGGTAGCGGGCGCCATAGGCGGTGTTCTGATAGGCGGTGAGATAGGCGACGCGGCGGGCGATGATCTCGTCGAGCGTCTCCGAGAGATGGCGGGCGGCTGTCGGCGCCTTGGCCTGCGCCAGCAGCGCGTCGAGCGCGGCCGGATCGTGCGCGGCGCGGCGGCCGAGCTCGAAGGCCTCGAGATTCATCGCCACGGCCTCGCCATTGAGCGTGATCGCCCGGCGCAGCGCCGCGCGGGACAAGGGCACGGCGCCGAGCTGCCAGGCATGGCCGAGCATCAGCATATTGGCCGCGATGGCATTGCCGAGGAAGGCGACCGCCGTCGCGGTCGCGTCGAGGAAGCGGGTGTTGTCGCGGCCCGCCGCCGAGAGGATCGCGCGCTTCAGGCGTTCGGTCGGCAGTGAGAAGTCGGCATTGCGGGTGAAGTCGCCCGGCAGGCTCTCGGCGGTGTTGACGATGACCATGCCGCCTTCGGGCCGGATCGCGCCGAGCACCTTCTTCGAGCCGGTGACGGTCAGGTCGCAGCCCAGAACGAGATCGGCCTGTCCGGCCGTGACGCGGATGGCGTGGATGTCCTCGGGTCTCGGCGCGAGCTTGACGTGGCTGAAGACGGCGCCGCCCTTCTGGGCGAGGCCGGCCATGTCGATCATGCCGCAGCCCTTGTCCTCGAGATGGGCGGCCATGCCGAGGATCGCGCCGATGGTGACGACGCCAGTGCCGCCGACGCCGGTGACGATCACGGCGAAGCTGCGGTCGAGCGCCGGCACGGCGGGCTCGGGGATATCGGCCTCGCCCAGCGCCTGCGCATCGAGACGCATCGGCTCCGCCTTCTTCGGACGGGCGCCGTGGACCGTTACGAAGGACGGGCAGAAGCCCTTCACGCAGGAGAAATCCTTGTTGCAGTTGGACTGGTCGATCTGGCGCTTGCGGCCGAATTCGGTCTCGAGCGGCTGCACCGAGACGCAGTTCGACTGCACGCCGCAATCGCCGCAGCCCTCGCAGACCAGCTCGTTGATGACGACGCGCTTGTCGGGGTCAGGATAGGCTCCGCGCTTGCGGCGGCGGCGCTTCTCGGTGGCGCAGGTCTGGTCGTAGAGCAGCAGCGAGACGCCCGACGTCGCCGCCAGCTCGCGCTGGACGGCGTCGAGCTCCTCGCGGTGGTGCAGCGTCGTGCCGGCCGGCCATTGCGTGCCGGGAGGATATTTGCCGGGGTCGTCGCTGACCACGGCGATGCGCTTCACGCCCTCGGCCGCGACCTGCCTTGCCATCTGGTCGGGCGAGAGATGGCCTTCCGCCTGCTGGCCGCCGGTCATGGCGACGGCGTCGTTATAGAGCAGCTTGTAGGTGATGGTGACGCCGCTCGCGACAGCCCAGCGGATCGCGAGCGAGCCGGAATGGGTATAGGTGCCGTCGCCGAGATTCTGGAAGACGTGGCCGCGCGTCGAGAACGGCGCCTCGCCGATCCAGTTCGCCCCTTCGCCGCCCATCTGGGTAAAGCCGGCGGTGTCGCGGTCCATCCACTGCACCATGTAGTGGCAGCCGATGCCGGCATAGGCGCGCGAGCCCTCGGGCACGACGGTCGAGGAGTTGTGCGGGCAGCCCGAGCAGAAATAGGGCGTGCGCTTCGCGATCTCCTGCGCCTCGGCGAGCCTGCCTTGCGCCTTGGCGATCTCCTCCAGCCGGGCGCGCAGGGCGGGATCGTCGCGGTATTGTAGCAGGCGGCCACCCAGCGCGATGGCAATGTCATTGGGGTCGAGCGCGCCATGGACGGGGAAGAGCCAATTGCCGTTCTCGTCCTTCTTGCCGATCACCATGGGCTGATGCGCCGCGCCGTAAAGCTCCTCGCGGACCTGCACCTCGATCAGCGAACGCTTCTCCTCGACGACCATGATCAGGTCCAGGCCCTCCGCGAAGGATTTCAGCTCGGCCGGGTCGATCGGCCAGGGACAGGCGAGCTTGAACAGGCGGATGCCGAGATCATTGGCCCGGACCTCGTCGATGCCGAGATCCTCCAGCGCCTGGCGCACGTCGAGATAGGATTTGCCGACGGTGGCGATGCCGATACGCGGCTCCCGGCCGCCATGGGTGACGATGCGGTTGAGGCGGTTGGCGCGCAGATAGGCCAGCATCGCGTCGCGCTTGTAGAGATGCAGGCGTCGCTCCTGCTCGACGAAATCCAGTTCGCGGCGGATGGCAAGCCCGCCCGGCGGTGGCACGTAGTCCGTCGGCGTCACGATCGAGACGCGGTCGAGCGCGCCGTCGATCGAGGCGGTCGATTCGATGTTGTCCTTGACGCATTTGATGCCGACCCAGACCGAGGCGAAGCGCGAGAGCGCAATGCCGTGCAGGCCGTAATCGATGATCTCCTGCACCCCGGCGGGGTTCAGGATCGGCATCATCCGATCGACCAGGACGAATTCGGTCTGGTGGGCGTTGGTCGAGGATTCCGCGGTGTGATCGTCGCCCATCAGGCAGATCACGCCGCCATGAGGCGAGGTGCCGGCCATGTTGCCGTGGCGGAAGACGTCGCCCGAGCGGTCGACGCCCGGCCCCTTGCCGTACCAGAGCGCGAAGACGCCGTCATATTTGCCCTCGCCCTGCAGTTCGGCCTGCTGCGTGCCCCAGATGGCGGTGGCGGCGAGGTCCTCGTTCAGCCCGGGCTGGAAGACGATGTTGGCCGCGGTCAGGGCCTTGCCGGCGCGCATGAGCTGCTGGTCGAGCCCGCCGAGCGGCGAGCCGCGATAGCCTGAGACGAAGCCGGCGGTGTTCAGCCCTGCCCGCCGGTCGCGCTCGCGCTGCATCAAGAGCATGCGGGCGACGGCCTGCGTGCCGGTCAGGAAGATGTCCCGCTTGCCGAGGTCGTATTTGTCGTCGAGCGCGACGGAGCGAAGCGTGCCCGCATCGACGCTGGAATCGCGCATTGGCTCAGTCATGCCGGCCTCCCGATCGTCGTTCCCGCGGGCCGGTTGATCCGGCCTCTCGACCTGTCTCGATGCAAGATATGTCAGCAACGCTGACATATCGCCCGAAGGCGGTCAATCACATTGGCATTGTTCCAGTTTTTGCGAGGAGGTCCAGTCTTGCCGGCACGGGCAGCCTTGCGCGAAATGCCTGCGCCGCGATTTGGCCCCGATTCGCGGCGAAGGCTGCGACGGCCCGGTCGCAAAATCGTTGCGGGCCGGCCTTATCGCCCTCGGCTCCGGATCTGTGGAGGATACCGTTCTTGACGGGACGTGCGTTTCTTACGGCCTTGCCGGCCGCCACCCTGCTCGCCGCCTGCCTGGCGGGGCCGGCGCAGGCGCATCCGCATGTCTGGGTGAAGGCCAAGGCCGAGATCCTGTTCGCGCCGGATGGGACGGTGAAGGCGATCCGGCAGCACTGGAGCTTCGACGAGGCCTATTCGGCCTATATCACCCAGGGCCTCGACAAGAACGGCGACGGCAAGCTGACGCCGGACGAGCTGGCGGACCTCGCCAAGGTGAACATGGATTCGCTGCCCGAGGTCGAGTTCTTCACCATCGCCAAGGTCAATGGCCGCAAGCAGGAATTCGGCACGCCGACCGATGCCGGGCTCGTCTTCGAGAACAAGATCCTGACATTGAACTACACGCTGCCGCTCAAACATCCGCCGCCGAAGAGCCGCTCCTTCGGCATCGAGGTCGGCGACCCCACCTATTTCGTCGCCTTCGAGATCGTCGATGAGCCGGACGCCGTGGTGACGCGCGATGCCCCGGCCGGCTGCATCGTCAGGGTCAATCGCCCGCCCAAGCTCGCCGACGACGTCGCGCAGAAGCTGGCGCAGGAGGACATCACCGCGACGCCGGACATGAGCGGCTACGAGGTCACGACGCGGGCGCTGGTGGCATGTCCCTGACGACCCCCCTCAGTCCTCATCCCGAAGAGCCGCGCGCTTCCGGCGCTCCTCAGGCCGAGGGCTCGCAAAGGGCGACGTCGCTGTTGTCGCGCATCGTCGTCGCCGCGCTGGCATTGGCATTGGTCGCCGCCGCGCTCGGCCTGTTGGCCTGGGGCATCTCGCTCTGGAGCCCGCCGGCCCCGCCGCCGCCGCGAAACCCGTTCGGGACCGCGCTGCCGCGCGAGGCGCTGCCCTCGACGACGGGCTTCGGCGCCGTGCTGATCGCCTGGCAGTCGAGCTTCTATCGCGAGCTGACCGCGACGCTGAAGGCGATCGCCCAGACGCCGACAGCGGTCTGGGGGTTGCTCGGCCTGTCCTTCGGCTACGGCGTCTTCCATGCGGCCGGGCCCGGCCACGGCAAGGCGGTGATCTCCGGCTATATCGTCGCCGACAACCGCAGCCTGAAGCGCGGGCTCTCGCTCAGCTTCGCCGCGGCGATCCTGCAGGCGCTCGTCGCCATCGCCATCGTCTCGGTTGCGACGCTGATCTTCCGCACCACCGCCGTCAAAATGAACATGGCGACCAGTGCCATCGAGCAGGGCAGCTTCCTGCTCGTCGCGCTGGTCGGCCTGCTCGTGCTCTGGCGCAAGGCGGGCAGTTTCCTGGTGCTCGGGCAGGGGGCCGCCGCGCATGATGCGTCCTGCGACCACGTGCATATGCCGGATGCGCAGCAGGTCGCCGGGCTCCGGGACTGGCGCGACATGGCCGGCGTCGTCCTCGCCGCGGGCCTGAGGCCCTGCGCGGGGGCGCTGATCATCCTCGTCTTCGCAGCCTCGCAGGGGCTCTACTGGGCGGGCATCGCCGCCGCCTTCGCCATGGCGCTGGGTACCGCGATCACGACAGGGGCGCTGGCGGCGCTCGCCGTCTTCTTCAAATTCGCGGCGCTGAAATTCGCCAGCGGAGGCAGCTTGCGGGCGGTGCGACTGCTCGCCGGGCTCGAATTGGTGGCGGCCGCCTTCATCGTCGTGCTCGGCGCCGCACTCTCGCTCGGCCTGTGGATCGGCGGGATGGGAAGCTGAGGCTCAGCTCCGCAGCGGATCGTTCTCCAGCAGGATCGGCTTGCCATGCGGCGTCGCCTCGGCGGCCCGCGCCCAGGAGGCGGCAAGCGCGTCGACGCCAGCATGCGAGGCGAGGCCCTTTTCGATCAGCAGATGTTCCAGCGCCTCGCACCAGCGTTCGTAATAATCCGAGCCGTCGCGGCAGCCGCCCGCAGCCAAGGCCTCGCGGATCTCGGCACCCAGCGCCTGCGCCCATTCATCCGCCGTGAAGACGCCCCGGTTCTGGAGGGCGACGACCAGCGCGAAGGCCTGCGCCTGCCAGGGCTCGGTGAAGACCGGCCCCTCGACATCGCGCGGGATCGGCGTGTCCGCGGCCAGCGCCAGAGCATCGCACGAAAAAGTGGCCTCCGGTTTTTCGGAAGAGCAATGCTCCGAATTTTGGACATCGATCACATCGTGATCGATGCGCAGATCGGTCTCAGGCCGGCTCAAGATAGCTCTCCCAGGCCTCGATGCTGACGGTAGAGGTCGGATCGCCGTCGCGGCCCCAGAGCTCGGGGCCGGCGAAGACCACCGTGTAGAGCCACTGTGCCGTCTCGGCTTGCCCTTGAGCGCCGGTATCCGGGAAGACATGGCAGCCGGTGACGCGCTCGATCACGCCCTGCTTGCCGCGGGCATAGCGCGGCAGCCGCGTATGGTGCTGCGGATGCATGACGACGGTGCGGACCTTGTCGCCGACAGTGAAGCGTGCCGGCGCCTTCGCCTCGCGCTCATAAGGGAAGCCGCGCCTGAGCACCGCCGGCACCTCCTCGCCCTTGAGCACGCGCTTCGGCTCGCGGCGCCCGGGCGCGGGTTTGCCGGAAAGGAGCTCGGCCGAGGTCAGGAAGCCGTGCTTGACCAGTACTTTGTCGAGCGCGGCGAGCCAGATCTCGTAATAGCTCGCCGAGAGATACTGGGCCGGCGGCAGGCTCTCGCGATGATGACGGATCTCGTCGATGCTCCAGGCGCCCATCGCACCGGCCGCGACATTGATCGCGAGCACGCGCTTTTCCCAATCGCCGTGGAAGACCGGCTCGTCCGGCTCCGGCACGACCGGGCCGAAACCCATCTGGCCGCCGAGGTCGTGGGCGCTGTTCATGCCGCGTCCTCCACATGGGGCAGGCCGGTGCCGATCATCGAATCGCGGCTGACGATGCTCGCCAGCTTCTCCTCGCTCCAGCCTTCGGTGCCGGCCGGACGCATCGGGATCACGATGAAGCGGGTTTCGGCGGTGGAATCCCAGACGCGGATGCGCTGGCCCTCCGGCAGCGTCACGCCGAAATCGGCGAGGGTGCCGCGCGGATCGATGACCGCCTTGGCGCGGTAGGGCGGGGATTTGTACCAGACCGGCGGCAGCCCCAGCACCGGCCAAGGGTAGCAGGAGCAGAGCGTGCAGACGACGAGGTTGTGCTCCTCCGGCGTGTTGAAACAGGCGACGATATGCTCGCCGCCGCGCCCGCCATAGCCGAGCTCGGCCACCGCTGCGGTGCCGTCGACCTTGAGCCGCTCGGCATAGGCCGGGTCGGTCCAGGCCTTGGCGACGACTTGGGCGCCGTTGCGCGGGCCGACCCTGGTTTCGTAGGTATCGACGATGGCGTCGAGTGCGGCCGGATCGACATAGCCCTTCTCGACCATCAGCGTCTCCAGCGCCTTCACCCGCGCCTCGATGGCGGTGAAGTGGTTGTCGTGATCGTGGTCGTGGTCGTGATGGTGTCCGCTCATCCGGGCCTCCTCTCAGGCGATCCTGACGCGCGTGGCGCGCTGATAGGCGACGGCGAAGGCGATCAGCGACTTGTCCGAGCCTTTCGGCCCGATCAGCGACAGGCCGAGCGGCGCGCCTTCGCGCTGCGCCACCGGAATCGTCACTTGCGGGAAGCCCGACAGGCCGGACAGGCAGAGCAGCCTCAGCGCCCGGTTGCGGAAATCCTCCAGCTCGGGCTCCTCGGCGCTGACCAGTGGCGCGATGTCCGGCACGGTCGGCAGGATCAGCACGCCGTCCTGGCCGAGCAGGCGGGCGAGCCGCGCGCGGAAGGTCTTTCGCGTCGCCTCGCCCTTGGCGTATTCGGCATCCGTCACGGTTTTCGAGAAGGCGAAGCGCTCCTTCACGCCCGGCCCCAGCGGCGGGGCGAAGCGCTCGATCATGGCGCCGTCGGAGGCCCAGGCCTCGCGGCCCTGGATCCAGCGGAAGGCCCAGTAGAGCGCGTCGATGTCGCGCACGAGCTTGACGCTCTCCGGCTGGCCGACGCTGGGCAGCGCCCGCTGCACGACATTGCGCAGGATCGTTTCGGCCTCCGGCACGGCCTGGGCGAACATGTCGTCGGCCAGCAGCAGGCGCGGCACCTCCGGCAGTTCAGTGCGGTCCTTGCCGAGCAGGACGTTGCCGACGCGGGCAAAAACCTCGCCGTCGCGGGTGAACCAGCCGGGCGTGTCGAGGCTTTCCGCCAGCGGCCAGACCCGCTTCAGCGAGAGCCGGCCATGGGTGGGACGAATGCCGAAGAGCCCGCCATAGCTCGCCGGCGCCCGGACCGAGCCGCCGGTGTCGGATCCGACAGCGATGTCGGCGAGACGCCCCGCGACGGCTGCCATCGAGCCGCAGGAGGAGCCGCCGGTGATCCGGTCCGGCGCGGCCGGGTTGATCGGCGAGCCGAAATGCGCGTTCTTGCCGTTGAGCGAGAAGGCGAGCTCGTCGGTATGCGTCTTGCCGACGAAGCGCGCGCCGGCCTGCAGCAGATCCTTCACGATCGGCGCGGTCTTGGTCTTGATGCCGGATTGCGCCAACACAATCGGCGATCCCGCGCCCGTCGGGTAGCCCTTGACGTCGAAGAGGTCCTTCACCGCCAGCGTCAGCCCGGCGAGCGGACCGGTCGGGCTGTGTTTCACCGCCGCGTCGGGATAGGGCACGAAGCAGCGGAACGGGTCGTCATAGGTCATGTGAATCAGATCCCCCTCGCATCGCCATCGGAACGCGGATCGTGCGCGGCCTCGACGCGGCCATTCGCATGCTTCACCAGCATGCCGGCATGGCCGAAGCCCTCGGAATAGGCCAGTCCGCTCTCCTCGACCGGATGGCCGGCGGCGTCGAGCCGCTCCAGCAGGGCGGAATCGAAGCGGCTTTCGACCTTCAGCCCGGTGGAGGCCGAGCCCCAGGTGCGGCCGAAGAGCCAACGCGGCGCATCAATCGCGGTCGCGAGATTCTGGCCAAGGCGGTAGCGCGTCAGGATCTGCGCCTGGAATTGCGGCTGGCCGTCGCCGCCCATCGCGCCATAGGCGAGGATACGGCCGTCGTCGAAGCGGGCGAAGGCCGGATTCAGCGTGTGGAAGGGCTTTCGGCCAGGCATGAGCGGATTCGCGGCGGCCTTGTCGAGCGAGAAGGAGATGCCACGGTTCTGCCAGTGGATGCCGGTCGCGGGCAGCACGCAGCCGGAGCCGTATTCCCAATAGATCGACTGGATGTAGGAGACGGCGAGGCCCTTGCCGTCGATGGCGCCCATCCAGATCGTGTCGCCATGGCTCTGCTTCACCGGCCAGGGCGCGGCGCGCCTGGCATCGATCTCGGCGGCCTCGCGGGCCAGCATCGCCTCACCCAGAAAGCGGGCGGGATCGCCGGTCGCATAAGCGGGGTCGGTGACATGGTGGTCGCGGATGGCGAGTGCGCGCTTCGTCGCCTCGATCAGCCCGTGATGATGCGCGAAGGAATCGAGTTCGACCCGGCCGAGCCGCTCGAACAGACCGAGGATGACGAGGGCGGCCAGGCCTTGCGTCGGCGGCGGCATGTTCCAGACCGTGAGGCCGGGCAAGGCGAGCGCGAGTGGGGTGACGGTGCGGGCGTGGTAGCGTTCGAGATCGGCGCGCGTCACCGGCGCGCCGATGCGTTCGAGATCGGCGGCGATCTCGCGGCCGACATCGCCGCGGTAGAAATCGTCGAGCCCGGCACCGGCGAGCTGCTGCAGCGTCTCGGCCAGCGCCTCCATCTTGCGATGGCTGCCGGGTTTGGGTGGCGCGTCGTCAGGCCAGAAGGTCTTGAGGAAGCCCGGCGCGGCCTTCAGCGCTTCCAGCTCGTTGGGCCGGTTGCCGCATTCGGAAGGGGACACCGCATAGCCCTCGCGGGCGTGGCGGAGCGCATCGGCAAGCAATTCGCGCAGCGGCAGGCGGCCGCCGCGGGATCTGGAGAGGTCGAGCGCGAGACGCCAGCCCTCGACGGCTCCGGCGACGGTCAGCGCGGCTTCCGGGCCGCGCGCCGGGATGCTGTCGTAATCCTTGGCGCGATAGCGCTCGATCGTCGCGAGCGTCCCGGCCGGGCCGCAGGCCTCGATGCCATGCATCTTGCCGCCGGGCTCGTGGATCAGCCAGAAGCCGTCGCCGCCGATGCCGTTCATATGCGGATAGACCACGGCGATGGTGGCGGCCATCGCGACCATGGCTTCGATGGCATTTCCGCCTTCCGCGAGGACGGCGCGGCCGGCTTCCGAGGCAAGATGATGGGGCGCGGCGACTGCGGCCGAACCGAAGACAGGCGTATCGACCATCAGGACTTTTCAATCTCCCCATGCGTCCCCATCTGGCGCAAGGGCGCCTTCGGGGCGCGATTTTGTTGCATGGCGCGGCTGTGTCCGCTAGGTGCGTTGGGCGCATGGCGGCGTGAAGGCGCCAGTGCTCGACAATGTGTCCGCGAAGGCGGGCATTCGAAGGAAGGACAGCATGGCCGGACGGCACACCAACTGGCGCAGCCTGACCATCGTGGTTTCGCTGGGAATCCTGATCGCGGTCGAGCTCTTCGGCGTCGCGCTCGCGGCCGGCTGGGCCATCGCCGGCATGTTCGATCTCGGCACGATGTTCGAGTACATCATGATGGCCGTGTTCTCGGTCTTCGCGGCCTATGGCTTCGTCAATCTGATGCGGCGCGTGCTGAAGGTCGAGCATCTCACCACGGTCGATTGAGGCTAAACCCACCCTCTTCGTCATCCCGGGCGAAGCGGAGACCCGGGATCCATCCCTGAGCATCTCCGATCGGTGTTCTGGCATGGATCCCGGATCAGAGCGGCAAAAGCGGCTTGTCCGGGATGACCGCGCTTCAACGCGATTTCACCAAACTCATTCGCAAACCTTCAGCCTGACCGGGTCGGCCTCGGCCGGTAGATAATCGCTCATCGGCTTGCAGGCGCCGTCCATGCAGAGGCGCCAGTCGGCGGTGGCGCCGGAGCGGCGCAGCACCACCTCGGGCAGTGCCGGCAGGGAGGGGTGCCAGCGCCAGAAGCCGTCGATCAGCCTGGCGCCGTGGGGCGGGTCCATGCCGGCGCCCGAGCCCTCGATGCGGGCCTCGACGAGGACAAGCCCCGCCGGGGTCTCGCGCCAGACTTCCTCCCACAGCGTCTTCTGCACCGAATGCCGCCAGCCCAGCGTGATCTCGCCATGGCCAAGCGAGACGAGGAGCGCGCCGGCCGCAAGGCACAGACTCATGCCGCCGCCGGTTCCGCATGGCGCGCGGCAAACCAGTGCCGTGCGATGATCGCCGCCGTCAGCCCATAGCCGAGCGGGTCGCTATAGGCGAACTCGCCGAAGAGCAGCACCGCCGCGACGAAGCAGAGCACCCGCTCCACGACGGTCAGCCGGCCGAAGAGCCAGCCGATCGCCACCATCCCGAAGAGGCCGATCGCGACCGAGGCCTTGAAGGTGGCGTAGATCACCGCCGGCCAGAAGCCGATGACGTTGGCCATGGGATCTCCGGCCTGGAGCATCAGCGCCGGCGAATAGACCGCGATGAAGGGGATGACGTAGCCGGCAAGTGCGACGCGCATCGCCTCCCAGCCGATCTTGTCGGGGTTCTCCTTGGCGATCGGCGCAGCGGCCAGCGCCGCGAGCGCCACCGGCGGCGAGAGGTCGGCCATGATGCCGTAGTAGAAGGCGAACATGTGGCTGACGATCAGCGGCACGCCGAGCTTCTCCAGCGCCGGTGCCGCCAGGGCCGCGACGATGATGTAGGTCGGGATCGTCGGGATGCCGGTGCCGAGCAGGATCGAGAGGATCATCGTCAGGACCAGCGCCAGGAACAGGCTGGATTGGCCGAGCCCGATGATCCAGGCGCCGAAGGTGGTGCCGATGCCGGTCTGCGTCATCAGGCCGATGATCGTGCCGACGATGGCGCAGGCGATGCCGACCGGCAGCGCCGTCTTGGCGCTGTCGGCGAGCGCGTCGCGGCTGATCGCCAGCGTGGTGCGGCCGCCCAGGGTGAAGGCGTTGGCGAGCACGAGAAGCGCGATCAGGCCCGCGACGTAGCGGACATCGAGCCCCTCCTGGAAGAGCGCGGCGGCGATGAGCCCGAGCCCGATCCAGAAGATGACGCGCAGGCTCTGCCTGCTCAGGCCGGCGGCAAAGCCCGCGCCGAGCAGCAGCCCGACCGTCAGCGCAAGGCCCATCGTGCCGGCAAAGAGCGGGGTGAAGCCGTGGAACAGCATGAAGACGAGCACGGCGAGCGGCAAGGCGAGATACCAGCGCTCGCGCAGCGCCTTGAGCGGGCTCGGCAGCAAAGCGCGCTCGACGCCCTTCAGCCCGTACTTCCCGGCTTCCAGATGCACCATCCAGAAGGCCGAGGCGAAGTAGAGGATCGCAGGGATGGCGGCCGCCTTGACGATCTCGGCATAGGGCACGCCCAGGGTCTCGGCCATGATGAAGGCGACCGCGCCCATCACCGGCGGCATGATCTGCCCGCCCATCGAGGCGGTGGCCTCGACGCCGGCGGCAAAGGCGCGCCGGTAGCCGAATTTGATCATCAGCGGAATGGTGAACTGGCCGACGGTGACGACATTGGCGACGCCAGAGCCGGAGATCATCCCCATCAGGCCAGACGAGAACACCGCGACCTTGGCCGGGCCGCCGCGCGTGCCGCCGAAGATGCCGAGCGAGACGTCGTTGAAGAGATGGATCATCCCGGCCTTCTCGAGGAAGGAGCCGAAGACGATGAACAGGAAGATATAGGTCGCGGAGACGTAGATCGGCGTGCCGTAGAAGCCCTCGGTGCCGAAGGAGAGATGGCCGATGATCTGGTCGTAGCCATAGCCGCGATGGTTGAAGGGCGCGGGCAGATACTGGCCGAAAAACCAGTAGAGCAGGCAGACGCCGCACATGATCGGCAGGGCATTGCCCATCAATCGGCGCGCGGCCTCGAAGATCAGCACGATCAACAGCGTGCCGACGACGAGGTCCAGCGTCGAGGGATCGCCGTCGCGCAGGATCAGGTCGGCGTAGAAGATCCATTGATAGAGGCCGACCGCGAAGCCGAGCAGGCCCAGCGCCCAGCCGAGCAGCCGCCCGGGTGTGTCCTTCGCCCGGAAATTGGCGATGAGCCCGAAGCTCAGCAGCAGCAGGAAGCCGACATGGACGCCGCGCGCCGCCTGGCTCGGCAGGAAATTCCAGGCGGAGATCGCGATCTGGAAGGCGGCGAAGGCGAGCGCGAGGCCATAGGCCAAAAGCCCCCAGCGGCCGGGACCGAAACCGGGCGGGAAGCCATGCTCGAAATTGTCGAGATCGGCATGCTCGACCTCGCCCGGTCTTGCGCCGGAGAGGGCTTCCAACTGGTCGGTCTCGTGGGTCATGGTCCTGCTCGGCTCCGCGTCAGGCCGTCAAAGAATGTGCCGTCATCCCGGGCGACCGGAGAGAGACCCGGGATCCATGCCGGAACGGTTCAGGCATGGATCCCGGATCGGCGGGATGACCGCGAAGGCGTCGGAAAGGCGAAAGACCGCTTACGAACCGACCTTCAGCCCCTTTTCCTTGAGGTAGCGCGCCGCGCCCGGATGCAGCGGGATCGGCATGCCGTCGAGCGCGCGCTCGAGCTTGATGTCCTTGCCGGCGGCGTGCGAGGCGGCGAGATCGCCCAGGTTCTCGAAGATGTTCTTGGTCATTTGATAGACCAGCTCGTCCTTCACGCCCTCATGGGTGACGAGGTAGTTCACCACGGCCGCAGTGTTCACCGCCGCGGTCTGGCCGGTATAGGTATTGGCCGGGATCGGGGTGCTGATGAAGGGCGGGCCCGCCTTGTCGATGACCGCCTTCGGAACCTCGACGACGTTGATCTCGATCGAGGTGGCGAGGTCGCGCAGCGAGGCGACGCCGAGGCCGGCCGATTGCAAGGTGGCATCGAGCTGGCGGTTCTTCATCAGTTCCACCGACTCGGCGAAGGGCAGGTATTCGACCTTGCCGAGATCCTTGTAGCCGAGGCCGGCCGCGGCGAGGATGGCGCGCGCATTGAGCTCCGTGCCGGATTTCGGCGCGCCGACCGAGAGGCGCTTGCCCTTGAGATCGGCCAGCGTCTTGATGCCGCTCTCCTTCGAGGCGACGATCTGGACATAGTTCGGATAGATCGCGGTGATGCCGCGCAGCTTCTTCAGCGGCGTCTTGAAACCGGCCTCCTCGTCGCCCTTCCAGGCGGCGTCGAGCGAGTCGCCGAGCGTGAAGGCGATCTCGCCGCGGCCCTGCTGCAGCAGCACGAGGTTCTCGACCGAGGCCTTGGTCGCCTGCACGGTCGGGCGGACGTTCGGGATCTTCTCGCCATAGATCTTCGAGAGCGCGACGCCCATCGGATAATAGACGCCGGAGGTGCCGCCGGTGAGGATGTTGATGAATTCCTGGGCACGGGCACCCGCCGGCGCGGCGGCCAGCAGAACGGCAGCGGCAAGGCCGGCGAGGCGCCGGCCGCGGAACAGCGTTTTCATGGAAGCTCCCTGAATCTGCCCGGCTCGAACGGTGGGCTTGCCTTGAGTTGTAAGCAGGATGCCGGCCGAGGAAAAGCGCAAGACATGGCTTTCGCTTGCGCCTTTAGCCCAATTACCGAGGGTGATTCTTGCCGAAGCTCGCATCCGGCCAGGGCTCGACCCGCGTATCTCATCCCGGCAGGCTGGAGCTTCGCGAGGCGTGCACAAGCCGCGAAGATCGCTTGTGCCGTCGTCGATGTAATATTATATCGTCTCACATGGCTCACGCGCACGACCATGGCCACAGTCACGCCGCCTCGCAGGCCGTCTCGGATGATCCGGGCTGGTCGCTGTTGCGCCTGTCGGCCTGGAATCGCGTCGGGCTGGCCGCTGTCGTCGTCGTCCTGCTCTGGGCCGCGACGCTGGCCGTGATCGCCTGAAGGAAGTTCGCGTTGTCCGCCATCCGCCTCACCGACCTGACCTTGGGCTATGACCGTCACCCGGCGATCCACCATCTCTCCGGCGAGGTCGCCACGGGGAGCCTGACCGCGATCGTCGGGCCCAACGGTGCCGGCAAGTCGACGCTGCTCAAGGGCATCACCGGTACCTTGCTCCCGCTCGCCGGCGGCATCTCGCTCGCCAAGGGCAAGCGGCTCGCCTATCTGCCGCAATCGGCCGAGCTCGACCGCTCCTTCCCGATCCATGTCTATGATCTCGTCGCGATGGGCTTGTGGAGCCGCGCCGGCATCTTCGGGCGGATCGGGGCGAGCGTCGCCCACAAGGTCGAGCACGCCATCGCGGCGGTGGAGCTGACCGGCTTCGAGCGTCGGCCGATCGGCACGCTCTCCGGCGGGCAGATGCAGCGTGCGCTGTTCGCGCGGCTCCTGCTGCAGGACGCCGAAATCATCCTGCTCGACGAGCCTTTCACCGCCATCGACGCGCGCACCACCGCCGATCTGCTGGCGCTGGTCCAGCGCTGGCATGGCGAGAGCCGTACCGTCGTCGCGGTGCTGCACGACATCGAGACGGTGCGCCGGGCCTTTCCGCAGACGCTGCTGCTGGCGCGCGAGGCCGTCGCCTGGGGCGCGACCGCCGATGTGCTGACGCCGGAGAACCTGCTCAAGGCGCGCCGCATGGTCGAGGCCTTCGACAGCCACGCCGCCCCCTGCCAGCGCGACGCGGCGTAACGCTTTTCCGGTCAGGCCGATGCTCTACGATCTCTTCATCGGCCCCTTCGCCGAATTCGACTTCATGCGCCGTGCGCTCGTCGGCGTGACGGCGCTGTCGGTCTCCGGCGCGCCGATCGGCGTCTTTCTGATGCTCAGGCGCATGAGCCTGACCGGCGATGCGATGGCCCATGCCATCCTCCCGGGCGCGGCCTTGGGCTATCTCGTCGCCGGCTTCTCGCTGCCGGCGATGACGATCGGCGGGCTGGCCGCCGGCTTTGCCGTGGCTCTGCTCGCCGGTGCGGTGGCGCGCGCGACGGTGCTGAAGGAAGACGCCTCGCTCGCCGCCTTCTACCTGATCTCGCTGGCGCTCGGCGTCACCATCGTCTCGCTGCGGGGATCGGCGATCGATCTGCTGCATGTCCTCTTCGGCAATGTGCTGGCGCTCGACAACGACGTGCTGATCCTGCTCGCGGGCGTCGCGACGGTTTCGCTCACGGCGCTGGCGGCGCTCTACCGGCCGCTGGTGCTGGAATGCGTCGATCCCGGCTTCCTGCGCTCGGTCAGCCGCTCGGGCGGCTTCGTCCACCTGACGTTCCTCGCGCTCGTGGTGCTCAATCTCGTCGCCGGTTTCAACGCGCTCGGCACTCTGCTCGCGGTCGGCATGATGATGCTGCCGGCGGCGGCGGCGCGGTTCTGGACGGCGGACATCACGCGGCTGCTGCTGCTGGCGACCGGCTTCGGCATGGTCGCCGGCTATGCCGGCCTCGTCGTCTCCTATGCGGCGGGCTCGAGCCTGCCGGCCGGCCCGGCGATCATTCTCGCGGCGGGTTGCCTCTACATTCTCTCGCTTCTGCTCGGCTCGCAGGGCGGGCTTGCGCGGCGCGCCTTGATTCGGCCCCATCTTGAAAGATAGAAACATTATATCGTTTCATTTCGAGCGGAGAGTTTCATGCCTAACCGTCGCAGCCTTGTCGCCTATCTGGTCGCGGGGCTCTCCCTCGCGGCATTGCCCACCGCCGCTTTCGCGCAGCAGAAGCTGCCGGTGGTGGCGAGTTTCTCGGTGCTGGCCGATTTCGTGAAGCAGGTCGGCGGCGAACGGGTCAGCGTGACCTCGCTCGTCGGGCCGAATGGCGACGCCCATGTCTATTCGCCGACGCCGGCCGACGCCAAGGCGATGGCGGCGGCGAAGCTCGTCGTCATCAACGGCCTGCATCTCGAAGGCTGGCTGCCGCGCCTGATCAAATCCTCCGGCACGAAGGCGACGGTCGTGACCGCGACCAAGGGCATCAAGCCGATCGAGGCGGCCGAGGAAGAGCATGACGCGAAGGGCGGGCACGGCCACGATCATGGCCATGACGATCCGCATGCCTGGCAGGACATCGCCAATGCCCGCATCTATGTCGCCGATATCCGCGATGCGCTCGGTGCCGCCGATCCGGCCGGCAAGGCGGTCTACGATGCCAATGCCACGGCCTATCTGGCCAAGCTCGATGTCGTCGAGGGCGAGGTGAAGGCGGCGGTCGCGCGCATCCCGGCCGACCGGCGCAAGGCGATCACCACGCACGATGCCTTCGGCTATTTCGTCAAGGCCTATGGCATCGAATTCATCGCGCCGCAGGGCGTCTCGACGGAATCGGAGGCCTCGGCCAAGGACGTCGCTCGCATCATCCGCCAGATCAAAGCGCAGAAGGTGCCGGCCGTCTTCCTCGAAAACGTCACCAATCCCCGCCTGATCGAGCAGATCGCCAGGGAATCCGGCGCCCGGATCGGCGGCACGCTCTACTCCGACGCGCTTTCCGACGCCTCGGGCCCGGCGGGGACTTACATCGACATGATGAAGCACAATATAAGCGAGATCGAGAAGGCGCTCGCCGCCGGCCCGGCCTGACGGCCAGCCGCTCCCGAGGCCACCAGCCATCAGGTTGCAATCATGTCCGAAAAGATCCCCGTCACGGTGCTCACCGGCTATCTGGGCGCCGGCAAGACCACGCTGCTGAACCGCATCCTCACCGAGGAGCACGGCAAGAAATTCGCCGTCATCGTCAACGAGTTCGGCGAGGCGGGGATCGACGGAGACCTCATCGTCGGTGCCGATGAGGAAATCTTCGAGATGAACAACGGTTGCATCTGCTGCACCGTGCGCGGCGACCTGATCCGCATCCTCGACGGGCTGATGAAGCGCAAGGGCAAGTTCGACGCGATCATCGTCGAGACCACCGGTCTCGCCGATCCCGCGCCGGTCGCGCAGACCTTCTTCGTCGACCAGGATGTCGGCGACGCCACCCGCCTCGACGCGGTCGTCACCGTCACCGACGCCAAATGGCTGAAGGACCGGCTGAAGGACGCGCCCGAGGCGAAGAACCAGATCGCCTTCGCCGATGTCATCATCCTCAACAAGACCGACCTCGTCTCGGCGGATGAGTTGGCCGAGGTCGAGGCGCAGATCCGCGCGATCAACCCCTATGCCCGGCTCGAGAAGGCCGAGCGCTGCAATGTCGAGATCGCATCGCTGCTCGACCGCAAGGCCTTCGACCTCGACCGCATCCTCGACATCGAGCCGGATTTCCTCGAGGCCGGCCATCACCATCACCATGCCGAGGATGTGCGCTCGATCTCGCTGACGATCCCCGGCGACGTCGATCCGGAGAAGTTCATGCCCTGGATCAACGAGATCGCCCAGATCCAGGGCCCCAGCATCCTGCGTTCCAAGGGCATCCTCGCCTTCAAGGACGAGCCGCGCCGTTTCGTCTTTCAGGGCGTGCACATGATCCTCGACGGCGACCTGCAGCGCGACTGGAAGGCCGGCGAGAAGCGCGAGAGCCGGCTGGTGTTCATCGGGCGCGGACTCAACGAGAACGAGTTGCGCAAGGGGTTTGAAGCCTGCGCGGCGTGAGTTAAAGCCGCGTCATGGCTACTTTGACCCAACCCACCTCGCTGCGCGAGCATGTCGTCCCCATCGCGGCGGGAGACCATGTCGTCGCCACCCGCTGGCTGAAGCAGGGGCTCGTCTTCGCGCTGGCCGACGGGCGCGTGCTGCGCTGGCGCGACGGCGCGACCGACAGCGTCGAGGCCCATGCCGGCGGTATCCTCTGCGCGACCGGCGACAATGAGCGGCTGATCTCGGGCGGCGATGACGGGCGTGTCGTCGCAACGCGGTTCGCGGGCGAGCCGGAAGAGCTGGCGAAGGATCCGAAGCGGCGCTGGGTCGACGCGATCACGCTGTCGCCTTCGGGCCATCTCGCCTGGAACACCGGCAAGACGGTCCATGCCCGCGACGAGAAGGGCCGCGTCCGCACGCTGGAGGCCGCGAGCACGCCGCAAGGCCTCGTCTTCGCGCCGAAGGGTTATCGCCTCGCCGTCGCGCAGATGAACGGCGTCTCGCTCTGGTATCCGAACACCGAGGCGAAGCCGGAATTCCTCGACTGGAAGGGCTCGCATCTCGACGCCGCCTGGTCGCCGGACGGGCGCTTCGTCGTCACCTCCATGCAGGAAAACGCGCTGCATGGCTGGAAGCTCGGCGACAGGCCGGGCCATATGCGGATGACCGGCTATCCGGCCAAGCCGCGCTCGCTGTCCTGGTCGCATGACGGGCTCTGGCTCGCATCCAGCGGAGCGGACGGCGCGATCGTCTGGCCCTTCCAGGGCGACGGGCCGCAGGGCAAGGCGCCGCGCGAGTGCGGCGTGCGCCATGCCCGTGTCACCCGCGTCGCCTTCCATCCGGGCGCGCTGGTTCTGGCGATCGGCTATGACGATGGCTGCATCCTGCTGGTGCGCCTGACCGACGGCTCCGAATTGCTGGTACGGCCGGCCGAGCGCGGCAGCGGCATCAGCGCCTTCGCCTGGGACAAGGCCGGCAAGCGCCTCGCCTTCGGTGCCGAGGACGGTGCCGCCGGCGTGCTGACGCTGCCGGCTTAGGCACGATGCGCTTCGGGCTCTTCGGCAAGGGCGAGGCCCGCAAGGATGACGGCGCGAAAGCCGAGGCGAAGGCCGTGGCCGAAAGCCTGAAGAGGCAGGTTCGCGAGTTGCTCGGCCTGCCCGAGACGACGGTGATTGCCGTCAACGAGATCCTCTGCGCCGATCCGAGCTGTCCGGGCACCGAGACGGTGATCCTGGTGATGCAGCCCGGCGCGAAGACGCAGGCCTACAAGCTGCAGATGGCGATGGCCGAGGTGACGGATGCGGCGCTGGCGGAGGCGCTGCGATCATGACCCGTCTTTTGCGGCCACGCGCAGTTTGAAATCGCACCGTCATTCCGGACAAGCCGCAAAGCGGCGCCGATCCGGAATCCATCGAAGCGCGCTGTGTTCCATGATGGATTCCGGGTCTGTGCTGCGCTTGCCCGGAATGACGGGGCGCGTTTCGTTCGAGCCGCTGAATTACGGCTTCAGCCCTTGCGGCAGCACCGGCGCATCAGCCTTCAGGACGATCCCGACCCGCCGGTTATAGGGCAGATAGGGGTTGTCCTTGATCAGCGGCTCGATATCGCCCTTGCCGGTGACGGAGAGGAAGCGCTCATTGGGCACGCCGGCACCGGCGAGAATCTCGCGCACGGCGTTGGCGCGGGCGACGGAGAGGCCCCAGATATCGCCTTCGGGCGGCTGGCCGGGGCGGGGCGTCGCGCTGTGGCCGGAAATGGCGATCTTGTTGGACATGCGCCGCAATGTCGGGGCGATGGCGGCGAGCACCTTGCGCATGCGCTCGTTGGGCTGGGCCGAGCCTTCCGCGAACATTGCGCGGCCCTCCTGATCGACGAGCTGGATGTCGATGCCGGCCTCGGAGACCTCGACGAGGACGTTGCGCGAGACCTCGGCGATCTCCGGCATGTCGCGCAGCGCTTGCCTCAGCGAGGCGGCAGCGAGCGCGAAGCCGCGATCGTAGGTCGCGGAGATCAGCCCGTCTTCCTTCTGGTTGTTGTGGTTGGGCGCGGTGTTGTCGGAGGCGTCCTGCAGCGGGCGGATATAGGCGTTCTTGATATGCGTCTTGGTCGGGATGCCGTCGAGCTCGACGATGCCGGCGAGCCGCACGTCGCTTTGCGTGCCGAAGGCGTCGCGCATCGAGCCGGCGACGATCTGCATCTTCTGCTTGTCCTGGCTCGAATAGGCGGCGACCATGACGAAGAACGCCATGAGCAGCGCCATCAGATCGGCAAAGGTCACGAACCAGCCGTGGCCGCCGTGACCGCCGCGTTTTTTCTTCGCCATGGCCTAGAGCCCGGTCATGCCGCTGCCGCCATCTCTGCGCGATGGTGGTCGGGCAGGTAGGCCAGCAGCATCTCGCGCACCAGCGTCGGGCTCTTGGCGTCGCGCATCTGCAGCACGCCGTCGATGATCAGCGTGCGCGAGATCTCCTCTTCCTCGAGCTTGATGTGCAGCTTGTCGGCGATCGGCAGCGTGAACATGTTGGCGACCATGGCGCCGTAGAGCGTCGCCAGCAGCGCCGTCGCCATGGCCGGGCCGAGCCTGGAGGGGTCGGACATGTTGGCGAACATCGTCACCATGCCGAGAATCGTGCCGATCATGCCCCAGGCGGGGGCGCAGTCGCCGATGGCGCGGTAGACCTTGGAGCCTTCGTCGAGCCGCTGCAGGAAGTTGTCGCGGTCGCGCTCCATCGTGTCGCGGATGAAGTCCTTGTCGTAGCCGTCGGCGATGTAGCGCAGCCCCTGGGCGAGGAACGGGTCGGAGACCTCGACATTCTCGAGCGCCACCGGGCCGCTCTTGCGGGCGATCTCGGCGACGCGCGTGATCTCGTCGATCAGCTCGCGGGGATTGACCGAACGCATGGTGAAGGCGAAGCGGACGCCCATCGGCAGGCCGTGCGCGATCACCGAAAACGGAAAGCGCAGCATGGTGGCCGCGCTGGCGCCGCCGAAGATGATGATCGCGGCGTGCTTGTCCCAATAGGCGGCGAAATTGCCGCCATCGATCAGGATCAGCGCGACGATCGTCGCGATACCCCCCAGAATACCTGCGCCGGTGGCGAGATCCATAAGAGCACCCTGATGCACGCGCTGCTCCGGGGTCGCGGGCCGGGGCTTTCCGCAGTGCGAGACCATAAGAGGTGTGGTTTGAACGAAGCGTTAAGGTTTGGGTGCTTGCCCCGGCGAAACGCTCCGTTAAGAGTCGGCCGATGTCGCTGCTTGCCCTCTATGCCCGCGTCCTCGGCGAACTCGGCCCGGAAAGGCGGCTGGGCGTCGTGCTGGCGCTCGCCAACATCCTGCTGGCGGCCGTGGCCTTCGCCGAGCCGATGCTGTTCGGTGCGCTGATCGACCGGCTGACGACGATCCAGTCCTCCGGCGGCAAGCTGACCTGGGACAGCATCGACATCCTGATCCTGGCCTGGGTCGGCTTCGGCCTCGCCAATATCGGGCTCGGGGTCTTCGTCGCGCTCCATGCCGACCGGCTCGCGCATCGGCGCCGGCTCGCGGTGATGGCGCAGTATTTCGAGCATGCGCTGACCCTGCCGCTCGCCTATCACACGCAGACGCATTCCGGGCGCGTGCTCAAGGTGATGCTCGACGGCGCCAGCGCGATGTGGGGGCTGTGGCTCTCCTTCTTTCGCGAGCAATGCGCCTCGATCGTCGCGCTGTTCGTGCTGCTGCCCTTCACGCTCTGGAAGAACTGGCAGCTCGGCCTGCTGCTGATCGGCCTCGTCGTGCTGTTCGGAGCGCTCACCGGCTTCGTGCTGCGCCGGACCGACCAGCTCCAGCGCAATGTCGAATCCTATCATTCGAGCCTGGCCGAAAAAGCCTCGGATGCGCTCGGCAACGTGCCGGTGATCCAGAGCTTCACCCGCATCGAGGCGGAGGTGCGCGGCCTGCGCTCGACCATCACGAGCCTGCTCAACGCGCAATTGCCGGTGCTGTCCTGGTGGGCGGTGGCGAATGTCGCGACCCGGGCCTCGGCGACGCTGACGGTGCTGGCGATCTTCATCGTCGGCACCTGGCTGCTGATGCACGGCCAGACGACGGTGGGCGAGATCGTCACCTTCATGGGCTTCGCCACCATGCTGGTCGGGCGTCTCGAGCAGATCGTCGCCTTCGTGAACTTCATCTTCATGCAAGCGCCGAAGATGCGCGAGTTCTTCGAGGTGCTCGACACGGCGCCGACGGTGCGAGACCTGCCGAACGCGCCCGATCCCGGCCGGCTCGTGGGCGCGGTCGCCTTCGAGGACGTGTCCTTCTCCTATGACGGCAAGCGCACCGCGGTGCGCGACGTCTCCTTCGCGGTGAAGCCGGGCGAGACGATCGCGGTGGTGGGCTCGACCGGCTCGGGCAAGTCGACCACGCTCGGGCTGCTGCACCGTGCCTTCGACCCGCAATCGGGCCGCATCGCCATCGACGGCCTGGACATCCGCGAGATCTCGCTGTTCTCGCTCAGGCGCAATATCGGCGTCGTCTTTCAGGAGCCGATGCTGTTCGCCCGCTCGATCCGCGAGAATCTGCAGGTCGGCAAGCCCGATGCCACCGATGCCGAGATGATGGAGGCGCTCGACCGCGCCCAGGCCGCCGAGGTGATGGCGCGCCAGCCGGATGGGCTCGACACGCTCGTCGGCGAGCGCGGCCGCACCTTGTCCGGCGGCGAGCGCCAGCGCCTCTCGATCGCCCGCGCGCTGCTCAAGAACCCGCCGATCCTGATCCTCGACGAGGCGACCTCGGCGCTCGACGCCGCGACCGAGGTCAAGCTGCAGAAGGCGCTGGAGGAGGTGATGAAGGGGCGCACCACCTTCGTCATCGCGCACCGGCTCGCGACGATCCGCAACGCCGACCGCATCCTCGTCTTCGAGCAGGGCGAGGTCGAGGAGATGGGCACCTTCGACGAGCTGGTCGCCAAGGGCGGGCGCTTTGCGGCGCTGGCGCGGGCGCAGTATCTGGTCGCCGACAAGCCGGCCGCCGAGCTGGCGGCGGAGACTCCGAGCCCGCTGGCGCAGAAATTGCGGGCGGATTGACGGAGGGACGCCCCTCTTGCTGGAATGATCCGGCACAGCAAGAAGAGGGTTTCTCATGCGTTGGCTCGCGGCCGGTTTTCTCGTCTCCGGCCTCCTTCTCGGTGCGGGCGCTGCCCTGGCGCAGACGACCTGGGACATGCCGACGGAATATCCGGAAACGGCGATCCCCGGCGAAGGCGTCGCGACCTTCGCCAGGCTGGTCAATGAACGATCTGGCGGGCGCCTGACGATCCGCCCCAGCTACGATGCCAAGCGCGGCATCAAGTCGGCGCAGATGATCGCCGCCGTGCAGAAGGGCGAGGTCGCCGCGGGTGACGCCTTCGCCGGAGCTCTCGGCGCGGTCGATCCGCTGTTCGGCCTGTCCTCGCTCCCCTTCCTGGCGACCTCGATCGCCGATGCCCGCCGCCTGACCGATCTGGCGCGGCCGGTCTATGAGAAGAAGCTCGCCGGTTTCGGCCAGAAGATCCTCTACACCACGCCCTGGCCGGCCTCGGGCATCTGGTCGAAGGCGCCGCTCGATTCGGCGGCTGACCTCACAGGCCTGTCGATCCGGACCTATGACGCGACCTCGACCGCGGTGATGGACGCGGCAGGCGCCAAGGCGGCCAATCTCTCCTTCGCCGATGCGATGCCCAAGGTGAAGGACGGCTCGGTCACGGCCGTGCTCTCCTCCGGAGATGGTGGCGCGGGGCGCAATCTCTGGGACTTTCTGCCTCACTTCACCGAAGTGAACTACGCGATGCCGATCTCGCTCGCGACGGTCAATCTCGCAGCCTATGAGGCACTGCCGGCCGATCTCAGGCAGGTCGTCGACGCGGCTGCGAAGGATACGGAAGCGCGGCAATGGGCCGCGATCCGCACGCGGCTCGACGAGAACTATGCTCGCATGCGGGCCAACAAGGTTTCGATTCGTGCCGATGTGCCGGCGGATGTCGCGCAAACCCTGGCCAAGGCCGGGCGTGGTGCCATCGAGAGCTGGCGCCGCAGCACTGGAGCCGACGGGGCCACCCTGCTCGATCAATACGATAGGAAATAGCGGCGGATGGCAGAAGGATCGTCGCAGCTTAGGGCGACCGTCGAGACAGCGTCGAGCGATTATGCGACAATCACCGCCTTGCCGCCGAAAATCAGAGCCATTTCAGCATGATGTTGTTTCGCCTCGCCTGTGCCTGGGCTTCCGTTGTCGCTTTCCAGCTGTTCGGCGACAGCCTGCTCGGCCAGCTCGGCGCGCCGCTGCCGTCGTTGCTGGTCTTTCTCTGGCTGCTCGCCGTGATCATCTGGTCCGCGTTCGGGGTGGTGCACGAGGCGGAGGAGCTGGCGGAGCGGCTGGGCGAGCCTTACGGCACGCTGATCCTGACGCTGTCGATCGTCATCATCGAGGTCGCGCTCGTCGGCGCCGTGATGCTGGGCGCCAAGGGCGCGCCGACGCTCGGCCGCGACACCATGTTCGCGGTGCTGATGATCGTGCTCAACGGGGTGGTCGGCATCGGGCTCCTGATCGGTGGCCTCAGGCATTTCTCGCAGCGCTACAACCTGAAAGGCGCCTCCGCCTATCTCGCCGTCATCATCCCGCTGACGGTGATCCCGCTCTTCCTGCCGAATTTCACGACCTCGACCACGGACGGGACGCTGACCTCCTTCCAGGCGGTCGCCTTCTCGATCTTCACCCTGGCGCTCTACGGCGCCTTCCTCATCCTGCAGACCGGCCGCCACAGCGCGTTCTTCCACGAGCCGGCGCCGGAAGGCGAGGTGTCCGCTGCCGCGGCCGTCGCAGAAGGGGACGAAGCCTCGTCCTCCACGGCGCGGGAAATCCTGCCGCGCATCGGGCTGCTGCTGGCGAATATCCTGCCCATCGTGATCCTGTCGAAGAGCCTCGCCGCGGTGCTGGATTTCGGCATCGTCAAGCTCGGCGCGCCGACGGCTTTGGGCGGCATCCTGATCGCGATGGTGGTGTTCACGCCGGAATGCATCGCCGCGCTCAAGGCGATCACCGGCAATCAGCTCCAGCGCGCCATCAATCTGTGCCTGGGTGCCGCCGCCTCGACGCTCGGCATGACCGTGCCGGCCGTGCTGCTGATCGGCGTCTTCACCGGCCAGCCGGTGGTGCTCGGCCTGTCGGCGACCAATATGGTGATCGCCGCGATGACCCTGCTGCTCTCGACGCTGACCTTCACCGGCACGCGCACGACCATGCTGGAAGGCGCGGTGCATCTGGCGGTGTTCTTCGTCTTCATCGTGCTGGTGTTCAGCCCGTAGGCCGATCCGGCGGCGCGATCAGTGCGCCGCGCCGTTGGCGGCGAGCTCGGCTTCGAGGAAGCCCTTGACCTCCTCGGCTGCGACGCCGGGCGCGATGAAGCTCTTGCCGATGCCGCGGGCGAGGATGAAGGTCAGCGCGCCGCGCTTGACCTTCTTGTCCTGCGCCATGGCGGCGAGGATTTCCTCGGCGCTGCCGGCCCCGCCCGGAACCTGCTGCAACCGACTCGGCAGGCCGACATGGTCGAGATGGCGGGCGACGCGTCCCGCATCCTGGCCGGAGCAGAGCTCCAGCCGCTGCGAGAAGCGGAAGGCGAGCGCGAGCCCGATGGCGACAGCCTCGCCATGGACGAGGCGGCGGGAATCGTAGCCCGTCAGCCGTTCCAGCGCGTGGGCGAAGGTATGGCCGAGATTGAGGAGGGCGCGGTCGCCCTCCTCGCGCTCGTCGCGGGCAACGATCGCGGCCTTGGCGCGGCAGGAGACGGCGACGGCGTGGTCGCGTTCCGGGCCGCCGGCGATGACGCGGCTCCAGTTGGCCTCGCACCAGTCGAAGAAGGCGGGGTCGTCGATCAGCCCGTATTTCACCACCTCGGCATAGCCGGCCTTGAATTCGCGCTCGCTCAGCGTGTCGAGCAAGGCGGTGTCGGCGATGACGAGGGCCGGCTGGTGAAAGGCGCCGATCAGGTTCTTGCCATGCGGCGAGTTGATGCCGGTCTTGCCGCCGACGGAGGAATCGACCTGCGAGAGCAGGGTCGTCGGAACCTGGATCAGGCGCACGCCGCGGCGCAACACCGCCGCGGCGAAGCCGGTGAGGTCGCCGACGACGCCGCCGCCGAACGCGATGACGAGATCGTTGCGCTCGATCTTCGCCGCCAGCAGGGCGTCGCAGAGCGCGACGAACTGGGCATAGGATTTGGAGGCTTCACCCGGCGGGATGGTGATCCGGGTCGCCGCGATGCCTTCCTGCTGCAGGCAGGTCTCGAAGGCCGCGCCATGGAGCGCGGCGACGCTCTCGTCGGTGACGAGGGCGGCGCGGGCGCCGGGCGCGAAGGCGGCGATCAGCGCCGCCGCCTCGCAGAGCTGGTGGCGCCCGATATGGATGTCGTAGCCGCGGCCCTCGAGCGCGACGGGGACGACGATGCGGGCCCCGGTTTCGCGGGACATGGTGGCGTTCATGATTCAGCGACTCCGCCAGCCGCGACGCCAAGGTAGCGTTCCAATGCGGCGACAATTTCACCGACGATGACCTCATGGGGCTCGTCGCGCGACTGGATTGTGAGATCGGCCAGCGCATAGACCGGCTCGCGCTGGGCCAGCATGGCGCGCAGCGTCGCCTCCGGATCGGCCGTCTGCAGGAGCGGGCGGTTCGAGCGCTTGCGCACGCGGCGCATCAGCACGTCCGGCTCGGCCTTCAGCCAGACCGAGACGCCGAGCTCCTTCACCCGGACGCGGGTCTCGGCATTCATGAAGGCGCCGCCGCCGGTGGCGAGCACCAGGGGCGCCTGCGTCGTCAGGATGCGGCTGATCACGCGCCGCTCGCCGTCGCGGAACTCGGCCTCGCCGCGCTGCGCGAAGATTTCGGGGATCGACATGCCGGCTGCGGTCTCGATCTCGATATCGGCGTCGACGAAGCCCATGCCGAGACGGCTGGCGAGCCGCCGGCCGATCGAGCTCTTGCCCGAGCCCATCATGCCGATCAGCACGACGGCACGGCGGCCGAGCGCGCCACGTAAATCGACGGTTTCCGGAGCTGGGATGGTTTCGACGGTCATGCTGGCTCGTTTCCTCGGGCGGGGATGTAGCACGCAGCGACGGCCTGCGTCATGCCTCTGTCACGCCTCGTCCGGCCCGATTTCGAAGAGTTTTACGCATCGCTGTGGCGTGCTTGCCCTTGCGCCGGCCGGGCGGCATCGCGGATAACAGTGGTGCGCCGACAACTGCGCGCGCATCGGCCCTCGACGCGGCATGCGGTTTTCGGACAAGGCCGGTGCCGTAAAGCAAGAGCGAAAGTTCGCCAGACGTGCCGACCCTGTTCCGGTTCCTGTTCTTCGTCGCCGTCATCGCCGGGCTGGTCTTCGCGGGCATGATCGCGCTCGTCACCTTCGTCCAGCCGGTGCAGCGTGAGATGGTCGAGATCGTGCCGCCGGCGAGGCTGCAGCCGAAATGAGCCGGATCCCGCGCCAGCGCCTCAACACCTTCCTCGACATGCTGGCGGCCGAGCGCGGGGCGGCGCGCAACACGCTCGATGCCTATGAGCGCGATGTCTCGGATTACCTCGTCTTCCTCGCCGGCAAGCCGCTGGAGAGCGCGACCTCGGACGATATTCGCGGCTGGCTCGCCGATCTGGCGGGGCGGGGGCTGAAGGCGTCCTCGGCGGCGCGACGGCTCTCGGCCGTCAGGCAGTTCCACCGCTTCCTCTATACGGAGGGGCTCTCCGGCAGCGACCCCACGGCCGCGATCGCGGGGCCGCGTCAGGGCCGGCCGCTGCCCAAGGTCGTGTCCGTCGGCGATGTCGACCGTTTGCTCGGCGCGGCGCGCGAGGCCTGCGAGCGCGAGGGGCTGACGCCGGCCGCCCGGCTGAGGGCGCTCAGGATGCGCTGCCTCGTCGAGATGCTCTATGCGACGGGCTTGCGCGTCTCGGAGCTGATCGCGCTGCCGCTTTCGGCCGCGACGACGCGCGAGCGCTTCCTGATCGTGCGCGGCAAGGGCGACAAGGAGCGGCTGGTGCCGCTGAACGAGGCGGCGCGTGCCGCCGCCCGCGCCTGGCTCGACGCGCTGCGCGAAGCCGGGCAGGCGGATGGCCGCTGGCTTTTTCCGTCAGACGGCGAAAGCGGGCATCTGACCCGCCAGGCCTTCGGGCGCGAGCTCAAGGCGCTGGGTGGCGCGGCCGGGCTGCCGGGCGCGTCCTTGAGCCCGCATGTCCTGCGCCATGCCTTCGCCAGTCACTTGCTGCAGAACGGCGCCGATCTCCGCGTGGTGCAGGAACTGCTCGGCCATGCCGACATCGCCACCACCCAGATCTACACCCATGTCCTCGACGAGCGCTTGAAGAGCCTGGTGCGCGATCTCCATCCGCTGGCGGATGGGGATTGATACGGGCGTACAGGCGTCATTCTCGGGCGGAGCGAAGCGTAGACCCGAGAAACTCTTACAGAAGGGGCGCCTGCGCCTCCGTGTCGTGAGATGCTCGGGGGCAAGCCCGAGCATGACGCGCGAGCCCCGCCCAGCTCGGCGGCCTAACCCTCGACGCAGCGGATCTGCTGGACCCGCTTGGGCATCTCGCCGACGGCGGGGATGAACTGCCCGGTCGCGGGGTCGAGGATCATCAGCACGCCGGTCGCCACTGCGAAATAGGCGCCGTGCAGATGCAGCCGGCCCTTGCTTTCGAGGATCTGCACGCAGGGGAAGGTGCGCAGATTGGCGAGCGATTGCTGGATCGAGGCGAGTTCCAGCCGGTGCAGGTAGTCGTCGAAGCTTTCGTTGCGGCCGCGCCCGCCGGTGCGTTCGGCGGCCGGCCCGATCAGGGTGATCCATTTGCCGATGAAGTCGCCGGGCGAGAGCGCCTCCTGGCTGTCGTCGGCGAAGGCGCGGATGCCGCCGCAGCGGCCATGGCCGAGCACGACGATATGCTCGACCTTGAGCGCCTGGATCGCATATTCGAGCGCGGCCGAGGTGCCGTGGAGCTGGTCGTCCGGCGCGAAGGGCGGCACGAGATTGGCGATATTGCGGGCAACGAACATCTCGCCCGGCCGCGCATCGAAGATGACCTCCGGCGAGACGCGCGAATCGCAGCAGCCGATCAGCATGATCTTCGGCGTCTGGCCGTTCTCGCCGAGTTCCTCGTATCGGTCCTTCTCGCGGATGAAACGATCGTCGAGGAAGGTGCGATAACCTTCCGTGAGCCGCTGGGGAAAGGGGGCCGCGGGCTTGTCCATGGCCCTGTCGAACAGGAAAGCGAGGCGTCCGTCAAGCGGATGCTGCGCTGCGGCAATGGAAGCGAGGATCAGGCGGCGGCGAATCGTGCCCGCAACCGCGCCGCCAGCACGGCCGGATCGCCTTGCAGGGCGACGGTCTTCAGCCGGGCGGTGGCGCCGGCCGCGATCGTGACCTGAGAGCGCGGCAGCCCGAATTCCTTCGCGACCAGCGCGACCAGGGCGGCGTTGGCCTCGCCCTCGCTCGGTGCGGCGCGGACGCGCGCCTTCAGCACGGCGCGGCCATCGGCGAGCGTCTCGACGCCGTCGAGCGCGTCGCGCCCGCCGCGTGGCGTGAGCCGCACCGAGACTTGCACGCCGCTGGGCGTCTCTCGCCAGAACGGGCTCGCCGCCTTGCTCACCGGCTCGCCCTTGTCCGAAGGTCAGCCATGCGCGCTTCGGTCATGGACATTCCGCTTTCGTTTTTCCTACGCTGTCACACCGGACGCTCGGCGCCCGGCATAACGCTTGCTGAGGGGCAGGCACAATGGAGACCATGCCTTGACTGAACCCTGCGACCTCACTGCCGTCACTGCGCGCGCCCTGATCGGCGCCAAGAAGCTCTCCGCCCGCGAACTGCTCGAAAGCTGCATCCGGCGCATGGATGCGATCGACCCGGCCGTGAACGCCATGGTGGCGCGCGACGACGAGGCCGCCCGCAAGGCCGCGGCGGCGGCCGACGAGGCTACGGTGCGTGGAGAGGCGCTCGGCGCGCTGCACGGCCTGCCGGTCGGCATCAAGGATCTGGAGAATGTCGCGGGCCTGCGCACGACCTATGGCAGCCCGCTCTATCGCGATTTCGTGCCGAAGCAGGACCAGCTCATCGTCGCCTCCGTGCGCAAGGCCGGCGCGATCATCGCGGGCAAGACCAACACGCCGGAATGGGGGGCGGGCGCCAATACCCGCAATGCCGTCTATGGCGTGACCGGCAATCCCTTCGATCCGACGAAGAGCGCGGCCGGCTCGTCGGGCGGCTCGGGCGTCGTGCTGGCGACCAATATGGTGCCGCTCGCCACCGGCTCCGACACGGGTGGCTCGCTGCGCAACCCGGCGGCTTTCAACGGCATCGTCGGCTTCCGGCCGTCGCCGGGGTTGGTGCCCAGCGAGAAGCGCGCGCTCGGCTGGACCCCGCTCTCCGTGCTCGGGCCGATGGCGCGCAACGTGCCGGATCTGTGCCTGCTGCTCTCGACCATGGTCTCCGATGACGCGGCCGATCCGCTGGCGACGACGATCCATGGCAGGACGGTGCGGCGGCCGGAGGATTTCGCCAGGCCGGACGCCATCGACCTCGCCTCGCTCAAGGTCGCGCTGACACCGGATTTCGGCTTCGCGCCGACCGAGCGCCTGATTCGCGAAACCTTCGCCGAAAAGACCGGCGCCTTCAGCCACCTCTTCCGTGCGGCCGAGGCGGCGACGCCGGATTGCGAAGGCACCGACGAGGTCTTCGAGATCCTGCGGGCGGTCGCCTTCCTCGCCGGACATCACGACAAGGTGCGCGACACGCCGGATCTGGTCGGGCCGAATGTCCGCGCCAATGTCGAGGAGGGGTTGGGCTATTCCGCGCTCGACGTGACCCGGGCGATGAAGCAGCAGACGGCGATCTATCAGCGCTGGCAGCATTTCTTCGCCGATTACGACGTCATCCTGTCGCCGGCGATGACGCTGAGCCCGCGACCCTGGAGCGAGCTCTATCCGGCCGAGATCGACGGCAAGCCGACGCGGACCTATTTCCACTGGCTCGCCATGGCCTATGCGGTCACGGTCGTCGGCCATCCCGCCATCTCGCTGCCGGTCGGGCTCGACCGCAACGGCATGCCCTTCGGCCTGCAGATCGTCGGCCCTCGCGGCGGCGACGCCAAGGTTCTGGCGGTCGCAGCGGCGCTGGAGGCGCAGCTCGTCGGCGATCCGCTGACGGCCCGGCCCGTGCCCGACCTCGCCAGGCTCGCCAAGGCCCGCCCGATCAGCGAGAGCCCGAATTTCATGGGCTTCGACTGAGCGAGCCGGAAAAAGCAGACGAATTCACCATAAAAACGAGGGGAACTGACATGAAGCGTCGCGATTTTCTGAAAGGCACGACCGCACTGGCACTGGCCGGGCCGTCTCTTGCTCGGCCGGCCGCCGCGCAGAGCTCCGATCTGATGAAGTTCGTGCCGCAGGCCAACCTGACGTCGCTCGATCCGATCTGGACGACGGCGACCGTCACGAACAACCACGGCTACTATGTCTTCGAGACGCTCTATGGCGGCGATCTCGACCTGAAGCCCCAGCCGCAGATGGCCGAGGGGCATGAGGTCTCGGCCGATCAGAAGACCTGGCGCATCAAGCTGCGCGAGGGGCTAGCCTTCCACGACGGTCAGCCGGTCAGGTCCGCCGACTGCATCCAGAGCATGAAACGCTGGTGCCAGCGCGATCCCTACGGCCAGCTCCTCGCCAAGGTGGTGGAAGCCTGGAACGCGCCGGATGAGCGCACCATCGAGATCAAGCTGACGCGGCCCTTCCCGATGATGCTGGATCTGCTTTCCAAGGCGGATAATCCGCCCTTCATCATGCCGGAGCGCCTGGCGCAGACCGATGCGACGAAGCAGGTCACGGAGATGGTCGGCTCCGGGCCCTACAAGTTCGTCGCAGGGGAATTCGTCTCCGGCAGCCAGGTCGTCTACGAGAAGTTCGACGGCTACAAGCCGCGAGCCGAGCCGCCCAGCCGCAATGCGGGCGGCAAGGTCGCGCATTTCAAGCGCATCGAGTGGAAGGTGCTGCCCGACCCGGCGACGGCGGCGGCCGCATTGACGCGAGGCGAGATCGACTGGTGGGAGCGGCCCCTGTCCGATCTGCAGCCGATGCTGGCGCAGAATCCCGACATCAAGCGCGAGGTCATCGACAAGGCGGGGCGCGGCTCGATTATCCGGCTCAATCACCTCCAGCCTCCCTTCAACAATCCGAAGGTGCGCGCCGCCGTCCGCATGGCGGTGAAGCAGGAGGACTACATGCGCGCCACCCAGGGCGACGACACCTCGATGTGGCAGACTTGTCGGAATCTCTGGTGGCGCGGCACGCCCTATTACACCGGGGAACTGGAAGATCTGATGCCGCAGAGCCTCGAAAAGGCGAAGGCCGCGCTGAAGGAATCCGGCTACAACGGCGAGAAGGTCGTGATCATCAACCCGACCGACTTCCCCGATATCGGCCCGCTCGGCGACGTGACCTTCGAATTGCTCAAGCAGCTCGGTATGAATGTCGAGATGGCGGCCAGCGACTGGGGCACGGTGATCCAGCGCCGCAACAGCCGCGAGCCGGTCGAGAAGGGCGGCTGGAGCATCTTCCACACCACCGGCGCGGCGGTCGGCTGGGGCAACCCGGCCCTGTCGAATCTGGTGCGCGGCCAGGGCGACAAGGGCTGGTTCGGCTGGTGGAAGAGCGACAAGGCCGAGGCCCTGGCCGAGGAGTGGCTCTACGCACCCGACGCGGCGGCGCAGAAGAAGACGGCGGTCGAGCTCGGCCGGCTGGCGCTGGAGGAGGTCGCGACCATCCCGCTCGGCCAGTTCGTCATCCGGACCGCCTACCGCAAGAACCTGACCGGCATGCTGGCCGGTTCGGCGCCCTATCCCTGGGGGCTGAAGCGGGTTTGAGACTGTCTGTCAACGCTACTGCGGCGGTCGACTGACGGCGTTTTCTGCGCTTCCGGTGCTCACGTACTGATGTACGCTCCGCTCCGGTTCTCGAAGACACCGCCATTCGACTCCCCGCAGCGCGTTGCCAAACAGTCTCAACGCAGCCGCGTGCAACGAGCGGGAATGATCCCGCCCCATCATCCGATTAGTGTCGGGCAGCGACGGCGGCCGACCAGGGCGAAGCCGCGTCGCTCGACCCCTCGGCGCCGTTCCGATCGACGCGGATGAAGTTCGGGCAGGCGAAGTTGATCGGCAGCACGGCGTGCTCGGCGAGCGCGGTCGGTCCGGCGGCCTCCAGCGTGGCGAGGGTCTCGGCCGGCAGGCGCGGATCGGCGCTGGTCGAATCCGGGCCGGAGACGTCGATGCGCGGCTGATGGGCGGTCGCCTCGGCCTCCATCCCGAAATCGAGCTGCCAGGCCAGCGTCTGGTAGACGCTGGCGAGGATGCGCCGCCCGCCCGAGGAGCCGGCCGCGAGGCGCGGCCAGCCGCCGTCCTTCGGCGTGACGACGACCGGGCACATGTTGCAGAGCGGCCGGGCGCCCGGCGCGATGGCGTTGGCGCTGCCGGGGCGGGGATCGAACCACATCATGCCGTTGTTCATCAGCACGCCGGTCGAGGGCAGCACGACGCGGCTGCCCATCGAGGAGAGCAGCGTCGTGGTGACAGTGACGAGATTGCCGTCGCGGTCGACCACGGTGAGATGGGTGGTGCAGGTATCGCCGGGTTCCTTGGCCGCGGTCGCGGCGCCGAGCCCGTCCAGCCGCTCGCGATAGGCCTGCCGCATCACGCGCGAGAGCTGCGCGAACCAGGCCGCGGACGGACCGCTCCCATCGGCCGGGGCGTCGGCCATGCCGGCGATGACCCGTTCCAGTGTCGGCGCGGCGGTCAGCCCGCCGGCGGTGTGGATGAGATGGCTGCCGCGCCAGGCGATGCTCGGCGCCTCGCGAATCTCGGCCTTGCAATCCGCCAGATCCTGCGCGTCGACCACGCCGCCAGCGGCCGCGATGTCGGCCGCGATACGCCGCGCGATGTCGCCCCGGTAGAAATCGTCGAGCCCGGCTTGCGCCAGCCGCTCCAGCGTCGCCGGCAATTCGCCCAGCACCATGAAGCCCGGCGAGCCCTGATAGGGCGGCACCGGCGGCAGGCCGCCGGGGAGGTAGATCCGCGCGCTCTCCTCATAGAGGCGAAGCACCGAAGCCGAGGAGGCGACCTTGAGCGTCGTGTACCAATCGGCCGGCAAGCCGCGCTTCGCGAGCGCGATGGCGGGGGCGAGCAGGTCCGCCAGCGGCAGCGCCGAGCCGAAGGCCTCCTTCAGCTTCGCGTAGCCCGCGACCGAGGAGGGGGTGACGAAGGAGAGCGGGCCGTGGATGTTCCGATCGCCGACGACCTCGGGCCAGGTGAAGAGATCCTTCTTCATCGCGCCGGTGAGGGGGTAGTCGGCGGGGTTGGCCCGGCGCGGCGCGACCGGCCCGAAATCGACGACCTGCGCGCGGGTCTCGCCCGCCTTGAGCACGACGGCGAAGCCGATGCCGCCCAGCCCGCTGTTCCAGGGTTCGACGGCGGCGAGCGCGAAACAGGCCGCGACGGCGGCATCGGCCGCGTTGCCGCCCTGTTCGAGGATCGCCGTGCCGGCCTCGGCCGCCTCCCGGCTCTGCGAGACGACGATGCCGTGCCGGCCGCGTGCGGCGGGCTTCGTCAGGTGCCAGTTCTGGCTGCGATAGGGGGTGGTGGTGGTGAACACGGGCGGCCTCCGGAAGCTGACGGCGGCCGCATGTTGCATGGGCCGGCCCGGGAGGTCGAATGCATCCTGCCCGCCCGCGGGTCGCGTCCTGCGCAGGGCGCTCCCGGGTGGAGCCGCTTCGCGTCAGAAGACGTTGGGGTAGATGTAGCGGATGATCACGCTCTGGATGAAGTAGATGATCAGCAGCAGGATGATCGGCGAGATGTCGATGCCGCCGAGATTGGGCAGCCGCTGGCGGATCGGCCGCAGCGCAGGCTCTGTCATGCGGTAGAGCATGTCCCAGACCGTGGCGACGAACTGGTTGCGGGTGTTGATGACGTTGAAGGCGATCAGCCAGCTCAGAACGGCCGAGGCGATCAGAATCCACACATAGATCTGCAGCGCGAGCAGAACCACGTCGAGAACGGCACGCATCGGTCTTCCTTTTAGGCCTGTCCGGAGAGGTTGCCGCAGAATATCGCCGACACCTGCCGAAAGAGGCAAGGGAGACGATTGACATTCACGCGACGCACGGCCTAGAAGGCCAGCGCCTTGGGGCTGTAGCTCAGATGGGAGAGCGCTGCAATCGCACTGCAGAGGTCAGGGGTTCGAATCCCCTCAGCTCCACCAAGGCCTAACTCCCGTCACCGCTGTCGAGACCGTGCCCGCGTGGCGTGGTGAAGATCGGGCTTTTGAAGCCGATTCTCCTGTTGCGGTGCGCGTGGGGGGCACCGGGCCCAAACCCGGCCATCGATCGGAACCGAACTCCGTCGTCGCGATCCGCAAGCCGGCAGCGAATCGCGCCTGTGTTCGCCGCGCCCTGTCGCCACGTCGATGCCAACGCGACCTGTCGGTGCGACGGGGCTCTCGGCCCCCCCGATCAAGCGTGGCCGCCGCGCTCGTGGATGATCCGCCAGATCGCCAGGGGCGTCGCCGGCATGTCGACATGATCGACGCCATAGGGCGAGAGCGCATCGACGATCGCGTTCATCACCGAGGGTAGCGAGCCGGCGCAGCCGGCCTCGCCGCAGCCCTTGGCGCCGACCCGGTTGGTGCGGGTGGGAACGCCCTGGCTGATGAAGGTGAAGAACGGCACATCCGCCGCGCGCGGCATGGCGTAGTCCATGAAGGAGCCGGTCATGAGCTGGCCGGCCTCGTCATAAGCGGTCATCTCGTAGATCGCCTGCCCGATGCCCTGCACGACCCCGCCATGCAACTGCCCCTCGACGATCATCGGGTTCACCAGCGTGCCGAAATCGTTGACCATGACATAGCCGGCAATCTCGACCTGCCCGGTGTCCGGATCGATCTCGACCTCGGCGATATGGCAGCCATTGGGATAGGCCGAAGGCGCGGCCTTGAAGACATGGTCGACATCCAGCGTCCCGGGGAGATCATCGGGCAGGGATGCTGCCGTCCTCACCCTTGCGGCCAGCTCCATGATGCCGATCGAGCGGTCGGTTCCGGCGATGCCGAAGCGGCCCTCGGCGAATTCGATGTCGGGGAGGCCGGCCTCCAGGAAATGGGCGGCCAGCAGCTTGCCCTTCTCGACGACCTTCTCGCTCGCCTCGATGATCGCCGAGCCGCTCGCCATGATCGATTTCGAGCCGCCGGTGCCGCCGCCGGCGATCAGCCTGTCGCTGTCGCCCTGTACGAGGCGGATCTTGTCGAAGGGCACGCCGAGCTCGCTCGTCAGCACCTGGGCGAAGGGCGTCCAATGGCCCTGGCCGTAATCGAGCGTGCCGGTGACGATGGTGACGGTTCCGTCCGGCTCGAAATGGATGCCGCCCATCTCGTTGCTTGGCGGTGCGGTGACCTCGAGATAGCAGCCGATGCCGCGACCGCGCAGTTTCCCGGCCTTGCGGCTGGCGCGTTCGCGGGCCCGGTAGCCCTTCCAGTCGGCCGCCTCCAGCGCCCGGGCGAAGAGCGCCGGGAAATCGCCGCTGTCATATTGCGTCCCGATCGGCGTGGTCCAGGGCAGCTTGTCCGTGGGGATCAGGTTGCGCTGCCGGAGCACGGCCTTGTCGATCTTCATCTCGCGGGCGGCGGCATCGATCAGCCGCTCCATGAAATAATTGCCCTCGGGGCGCCCGGCGCCGCGATAGGCCGCGATCGGCACGGTATTGGTGACGGCGCAGCGGGTCGCGACCTCGACAAGCGGCGTGCGGTACATGCCGACGCTGTTCTTGCCGATGTTGAGCGTCGCCATCATCGGCCCGACCGAGGAGAGATAGCCGCCCATATTGCCGAAGCCGGTGAAGCGCGTCGCCAGGAAGCGGCCGCGCGCATCGAGCGCAAGCTCGGCCGCGAAGGCCATGTCCCGGCCGTGATGGTCGGAGACGAAGCTCTCCGCGCGCTGGTCGGTCCATTTCACCGGCTTCTTCAGCAGCCGCGCCGCGTGCAGCAGCACGACATATTCGGGAAACACCGAGGCCTTCATGCCGAAGGAGCCGCCGACATGGCCGGTGACGAGCCGCATCCACCCTGCGGGAACACCCATCGCCGCGGCGAGGTTGTTGCGCATGCCGAAGGCACCCTGGCTCGGGGCATGAAGCGTGTAGCGGCCGGTCTTGCGATCATAGGCGCCGATCGCGGCACGGGGCTCGATCGGGTTCACCACGATGCGGTTGTTGACGATCCGCAGCTTCGTGACATGCGCGGCCTTGGCGAAGGCCTCGGCGACCTTGGCGGCGTCGCCGAAATGATAGTCGAGGACGAGGTTGCCGGGGACGTCGTCGAAGAGCTGCGGCGCGCCGGGCTCAAGCGCCTCCTCTGCCGAGGTGACGGCCGGGAGGATGTCGATATCGAGTGCCACCGCCTCGGCCGCGTCGCGGGCCTGCGCGGGCGTGCGGGCCACGACCATCGCCACGGGGTCGCCGACATAGCGGACCTTGTCGATGGCCAGCGCCTTCCGCACCGGCTTCCTCAACGGCGTTCCGTCGCGGCTGGTCATGTCGAGCTGGCATTTCAGCGTGCCGTAGCCCTGGCCTTCGAGATCATCGGCCGTGTAGACCGCGACGACGCCCTTCATGGCCCGCGCCGCCGAGACGTCGATCTCGCGGATGATGCCATGGGCATGCGGGCTGCGAACGAAGGCGGCGTGAAGCTGCCCCTCCAGAGAGAGGTCGTCGGTGTAGCGCCCCTCGCCCCGGACGAGGACCGCATCCTCGTTGCGCGGCAGCGACTGGCCGATTCCGACCGGGGTGGCGGAGTGGGCGGCTTGGGACACGCGCATGTTCATGACTGGGTACCGCGATCGAAACAGAACGCGGCTACACTGGCGCAAAAGCGCGGCGCGCGCTTTGCAGATGCGGCATGGCCGATACCCGCTCGCGGATCGCGGCGCCGTGCTTCGAGGTGCCCGGCTGGGGCTTATTTCTCGACGAAGGCCTTTTCGATGACGTAGTCGCCGGCCTCGCCGTGATTGCCTTCCTCAAGGCCGCGCTCGGCGAAGATCGTCTTGAGGTCGGCCAGCATCTGCGGCGAGCCGCAGAGCATGAAGCGGTCGCCCTCAGGATCGAAGCCGGGCTGGCCGATATCGGTATAGAGCTGGCCCGAAGTCATCAGGTCGGTGATGCGGCCGCGGTTGCGGAAGGGCTCACGCGTCACCGTCGGGTAATAGATCAGCTGCCCGCGGATCATCTCGCCGAGGAACTCGTCCTGCGGCAGATGCTGGGTGATGCGCTCGCCATAGGCCAGCTCCGCGACCTGACGGCAACCATGGACCAGCACGACCTTCTCATAGCGCTCATAGGTCTCGGGGTCGCGGATCAGCGACAGGAACGGCGCCAGCCCGGTGCCGGTGCCGAGCAGGAAGAGCCGCTTGCCGTCCTTGAGGTTGTCGAGCACCAGCGTGCCCGTCGCCTTCTTGCCGACGATGATGGGATCGCCGACCTTGAGGTTCTGCAGGCGCGAGGTCAGCGGGCCGTCCGCCACCTTGATCGAGAAAAACTCCAGCGTCTCGTCGTAATTCGTGCTGGCGACGCTGTAGGCCCGCAGCAGCGGACGCTCGCCTACCTTCAGCCCGATCATCGTGAACTGCCCGTTCTTGAACCGGAACGTCGTGTCGCGCGTCGTCGTGAAGCTGAACAGCGTATCCGTCCAGTGATGCACGCTCAGGACCTGTTCCTCGTAGAAATGGCTCATCGCATCGTCCTTGAAAGTCCGGCGGCGGGCTGTTTAGCGGGTTTGAGCGCCGGCCGCCAGCAGCGGATAAGCAGAAAACGCGAGCGAAATCAAAATCTTCTCTTTCTTTCTAGCCGGCGGCCCCTGATCGGAACAATCTGGCGCGCGCAGAGCTTTCCGGAGAATTTTCTTCTTGCCCGAAAAGCCCTCGGTCGGCACGGGCAGCGAGACGGCCATCCATCACGGCCGAGGCCTGAGCGGCGGCAGGGGCAAAGCCCGGCGCCGGCAGCGCCGAGACAGGCGCGGGTTTCGCCATGCGGCCGGTGCAGGATCCTTTTCCGGAAAGCCGGGTGGACGTTCGCCCGGACTCAGGCTCAATTGCGGCCATGAATGCTCCCGTCTCCGTTCCCCGCATCGCCGATTTCACCTGCGAGAAAAGGCCCGCCACCGGCTCGCGCGGCATGGTCGTCACCAACCATCCGCTGGCCTCGGCGGCGGGCTCGCAGATGCTGCTGGCGGGCGGCAATGCCGTCGATGCGGCGGTCGCGGCGCTCTTCGCGCTGACCGTGGCCGAGCCGATGATGGTCGGCATCCTCGGCGGGGGCTTGAGCCATATCCGGCTCGCCGATGGCAGCCATCGCGTCATCGACAACCTCTCGACCGCGCCGGGCCGCGCCACGCCCGACATGTATGACTGCCTCTCCGACGAGATCGGCAAGCAGCGCGATACGCGCGACCGCGAGAACGTCGTCGGTGCGAAGGCGGTCGCGGTTCCCGGCGCGCTCAAGGGCTGGTGCGAGGCGTTGGAGCGCTTCGGCAGCCTGCCGCTGGCGGATGTATTGCAGCCGGCGATCGCGCTCGCCGCGCGCGGCTTCACCGTCACGCCCTATCTCTCGAACTGCATCACGGACAATGCCGGCGACCTCGCCCGCGATCCCGGCCTCGCCGCGATGCTGCTGCCGGGCGGAACTCCGCTCCAGCCCGGCGCGAAGCTGGTCCAGGGCGATTATGCGGAAAGCCTGCGGCTCATCGCCAAGGAAGGGCCGGCGGCGCTCTATGGTGGCGCGCTGGGAGAGGCGCTGACCGGCTACATGGCTGAGCAGGGCGGCCTGATCGATGCGGACGACCTCGCCGGCTACAGGACGCAGACGCGCGAGCCGATCCGGGGCTCCTATCGCGGCTACGAGATCATCGGCCCGCCGCCGCCTTCCTCGTCGGGCGTGCATATCGCCGAGATGCTCAACATCCTCGAGGGCTACGACATCGGCGCGCTCGGCTTCGGCTCGACCGACGCGGTGCATCTGCTGGCGGAGGCGCTGAAGATCGCCTTCGCCGACCGTGCCGTGGCGACGGCCGATCCCGCCTTCGTCAAGGTTCCCGTCGAGAGGCTGATCGACAAGGGCTATGCGGCCGAACGGCGCGCGCTGGTCGAGATGGACCGGGCGAAAAGCTGGACGGCGGGACTTTCAGGCGGGGAATCCGCCGACACCACCCATGTCACCGTGGCGGATGCGCAGGGCAATGTCGTCAGCGCGACGCAGACGATCAACGGTTTGTTCGGCGCCTGCGTCCAGATCCCCGGCACGGGGATGATCGCCAACAACTACATGTACAATTTCGATCCCCATCCCGGCCGGGCGCTCTCGATCGCGCCGGGCAAGCGCGTCTTCACCTCGATGGCGCCGATGATGGTGCTGCGGGAGGGCCGGATCGCCTATGCGCTCGGCTTGCCCGGCGCGCTGCGCATCTTCCCCTCGGCCCTGCAGGCGATCGTCAACCTGATCGACCATCGCATGAGCCTGCAGGAGGCGGTCGAGGCGCCGCGCGTCTGGACCGAAGGCGGCGTGCTCGAACTGGAAGAAGCGATCCCCGAAGCGGTGGCGCAGGCGCTGATCGCGCGCGGCCACAAGGTCGTGCGTTCGCCGCGCGTCGCCGGCGGCATGAACGCCATCGCCTTCAATGCGGACGGCACGCTGACCGGCGCCGCCTGCTGGCGGGCCGACGGCACGCCGGTCGCGATCTCGGGCGGGCTGGCGCGCGCAGGAGCGCGTTTCAGTATCTAGAATTTCTGCTTTGGGAGCAGGTCATCCCGGGTGAAGCCCGGGATGACGGCGCGGTTCCGCGCGAAATCTACACGGTCAGTGCAGCCCGCCGACGCCGACATAGCGTTCGAGGACATCGCCATCGGCGCGCAGGGCCGCCGAGGTGCCGGACCAGACGATCCGGCCGCGTTCGAGGATGATGACGTCCTCGGCAAAGTCGAGCGCGCTTTCGAGCCGTTGCTCGACGAAGAGGATCGTCATCGCGCCGCTGGCCGCGAGCTGCGTGAAGGCCGCCATCAGCATGTCGCAAATCACCGGGGCGAGGCCCTCAAGCGGCTCGTCGAGCAGCAGGATCGAGGGCTGGCCGAGGATGGTGCGGGCCGTCGCCAGCATCTGCTGCTCGCCGCCGGAGAGTTGCGAGCCGAGATTGCGGCGGCGCTCCTGCAGGCGCGGGAACAGCGCATAGGCTTCCTCGATCGCCTGTCGCGGGCGGCCCTTGAGGCCGACGAAGAGGTTCTCCTCGACGGTGAGGCCCTTGAAGATCTCGCGGGTCTGCGGCACCAGCCCGATGCCGCCGAGCGCGCGCCCGGTGGTGCGCAGGGCCGTCACGTCCTGGCCCGCCAGGCTGATGCTGCCGGCGTAGTGGCGGGTCAGCCCCATCAGCGTCGCCAGCAGCGTGGTCTTGCCCATGCCGTTGCGCCCGAGGATCGAGAGGCGCCCGCCGGCCGGCACGGAGAAGGACACATCCTCCAGCACATGGGTCTGGCCGTAGCCGGCGCTGAGATTCCGGACCTCAAGCTCAGCGGCCGGCATGGGCGTAGCTCCCCAGATAGGCTTCGCGGACTTTCTCGTCCCTGGCGACATCGGCCGGCAGGCCCTGGAAGATCAATTCGCCGGCCGCCAGCACCACCACGCGCCGGGCGAAGCGGAAGACCAGATCCATGTCGTGCTCGATCATCAATACGGCAAGCGAGGCCGGCAGCCGCTCCAGCGCCCGCTCGATCAATGGCGTGTCGGAGGAGGGCACGCCGGCAGCCGGCTCGTCGAGCAGCAGCACCTTCGGGCGCTGCGCCATGGCGATGGCGATCTCGAGCAGGCGCTGCTGGCCATAGGCGATCTCGACAACCTTGCGGCGCGCGACATCGGTCAGGCCGAGCGTGGCGAGGATGTCGGCGGCTTCGTCCATGGCCGCGCCGTTGCCGTGGAAGCGCGCGAGGATGCGGGTCGCATGTCCCTGCCTTTGCAGGATCGCCATGACGACATGCTCTTCCGGGGTCATGTCGGGGAAGAGACGCGTCACCTGGAAGGTGCGCACCAGCCCGCGCCTGACCCGTGCGACGGCGCCGAGGCGCGTGATGTCCTCGCCCATCAGATGGACCGTGCCGGCACTCGGAGGGATGCGCCCGGTGACGAGGTTGACGAAGGTCGTCTTGCCGGCGCCGTTCGGGCCGATCAAGGCGAGCCGCTCGCCCTCGGTCATGGCGATGGAGAGGTCGTGATTGACCTTGAGCCCGCCAAAGGATTTCGACAGATGGTCGACCGCGAAGACCGTGCTCATGGCCCGGCCCTCCGCTGGCCACGCGTCAGGATGCGGGCGGCCTCGTCGAGCGTGCCGGAGAGGCCGCGGGGGGCGAAGAGCACGATGGCGATCAGCAGTGCGCCGACCAGCGTCATCCAGTGGAACGGATTGATCGCCGCGACGACATGCTCGACCGCCATGAAGACGACGGTGCCGATCAGCGCGCCATAGAGATTGCCGAGCCCGCCGAGCACCAGCATGACCAGCGCATTGGCGGATAATTCGAAGCTCAGGCTGTCCAACCCCACCACCTGGGTCGCGATGGCGCCGAGCGCGCCGCCCATGCCGGCGACGGCGCCGGAGATCACGAACATCCTGAGCAGCACCGGGAAGGCGGAGATGCCGAGCGCGCTGATCCGCAGCGGATCTTCCTTGAGGCCGCGGCAGACCATGCCGAAGGGCGAGCGGACGATGAGCTTCAGCGCAACGAAGACGACGAGCAGCAGGCCGAGCCCGAAGAGATAGGCGGCGCGGCCCCAGAGATCGAATTCGAACAGGCCGAAGAGCGGGGCGGGGACCATGCCGGCGAGGCCGTCGCTGCCGCCGGTCAGCCAAGCGAGCTTGTTCGCCGCCTCGTGCAGGAGCTGGACGATGGCGATGGAGAGGACGAGCTGCGGCAGGCCGTGCGCCCGCAGCATCACCGCGCCCATGAGCAGGCCGGTGACGGCGCCGGCCGCGGCCCCGACCAGGATCAGCAGGAAAGGCTCGGTCACGCCGTTGAGGCAGGCGATGCCGGCGGCATAGGCGCCGGCGCCGTAGAGCGCGGCCTGGCCGAGCGAGGCGATGCCGCAATAGCCGACGATCAGGTCGAGCGAGAGCACGAGCAGGGCGACCGAGATGACGCGGGTCAGGAAGGCGAGATTGTCGGGGAAGAGCCAGTAGCCCGCGAGCCCGGCAAGCGCGATCAGGGCGAAGCCGGCGAGATCGCGGCCGAGGCTGCGGACAGGCGTTGCGGCAGCGGATGGGGCGGGAGCCTGTGCCATCACTGGGCCCGTCCCATCAGGCCGCGCGGGAAGGCACAGACCACGAGGATCACCGCGAGATAGAAGAAGAAATTGCCGAAATCCGGCATGAGATAGCGCCCGGTGACGTCGATGGCGCCGAGCAGCAGGCAGGCGACGAGCGCGCCGGGAATCGAGCCGGCGCCGCCGACGGAGACCACGACCAGGAAGGTCACCATGTAGCGCAGGGCGTAATAGGGCTCGATCGGCAGGAATTCGGCGCCGACCACCCCGCCGAAGGCGGCAAGCCCGATGGCGAGCGCGAAACTCGCCGCATAGATCAATTCGGTGCGCACGCCGAGCGCGCGCGACATCGGCGCGTTCTCGACGGCGGCGCGCAGGTGGATGCCGAAGCCGGTGCGCTCGATCAGGAACCAGAGCCCGCCCGCGACGACAAGCCCGCTCGCGATGACGAAGAGCCGGTGGCCGGCGATGCTGCGGAAGCCGAGATCGATCGGTTGCGCCAGTTCCGCCGGCAGGGGAATCGTCTTCAGCGTCGGGCCGAAGAAGTAATTGGTGATGCCGATGACGCAGAAGGTGATGCCGATGGTCATCAGCACCTGCGAGAGCTCGCTGCGGTCATAGATGCGGCGGAAGAGCAGCCGTTCGAGCGGCACCGCGATCAGCACCGTGCCGACGACGGCCAGCACGATGCCGAAGCCGTAGCCCAGGCCGAGATTGCGCACGGCATAGGAGGCGATGTAGCCGCCGATCATGGCGAAGGCGCCATGGGCGAGATTGACCAGCCGCATCAGCCCCATCGTCAGCGACAGGCCGATGCAGATGATGAACAGCGCCATGCCATAGGCGAAGGCGTCCAGGGCGATGCTCAGCGCGGTCTGCATGCGGGTTGCGGGCCTCGTCGGAGTTCAGTCGGAAACGCGCCGTCATTCCGGACAAGCCGCAAAGCGGCGCCGATCCGGAATCCATCATAGCGCTCAGCGCCCTCCGATGGATTCCGGGTCTCCGCTTCGCTGCGCCCGGAATGACGGCGCAGCAGACGAGGAGACTGGCTCTACTTCGCCAGCCCGGGGTCCTTCTGCTCGGGGAAGCTCTGGATCTCCTTGTTGATCCAGTTGCCCTTGGCGTCCTTGGCGACCTCGCGCAGATAGATCGTCTGGGTGATGTGGCGGGTCTCGGGGTCGATCTTGACCGGCCCGCGCGGGCTTTCCCAGGCGAGGCCCTTGACCGCCTCGACCGCCTTCTCGGCATCCTGCTTGCCGGCGGTGGCGGCGATCATCTTCGCGATGACATACATGCCGTCATAGGCGCCGACCGCCGGGAAGGTGAGCTGCCCGGGGCCGCCGATCGCCTTTTCGCCGGCCTCCACGAACTTCCGGTTGGCCTCGGAATCGTGCGAGGTGGCGTAGTGGAAACCGGTGATCATGCCGGCGGCGGCTTCGCCCAGTGCCGGCAGATCGGATTCCTGCGTCAGGTCGCCGGTGGCGAAGAGCTTGACGCCGGCCTGCTTCAGCCCGGTGTCGTTGAAGGACTTGACGAAGCCGAGCGTCGGCGGGCCCGAGGGCAGGAAGGCGAAGACGCCCTGCGCGCCGGCATCGCGGATGCGCTGCATGATCGGGCTGAACTCGGTGGTGTTGAGCGGCATGCGGATGGTCTCGACGACCTGCCCGCCAGCCGCCTCGACCGCCTTCTTGAACGCTCCCTCGGCATCGACGCCGGGGCCGTAATCGGTGACGGCGGAGACGAATTTCTTGATGCCGCGATCGACGGCGGCCTTGCCCAGCGGCGTCGTGGTCTGCCCGGTGGTGAAGGAGGTCCGCACGACCAGCGGCGAGGAGGTCATGATCGCAGAGGTCGCGGCGTTGAAGATCACCAGCGGCACATTGCCCTGCTTCAGCAACGGCGTGATCGCCAGCGCGTCCGGCGTGAAATAGACGCCGCCGAGATATTGCACCTTGTCCTTGACGATCAGCTCCTGCGCCAGCGCGCGAGCCTGCTGCGGGTTGGCGGTGGGCAGGTCGCGATAGACGATCTCGATCTCGTTGCCGGCGACCGACTTGCCGTTCTGGGCGAGCCAGGCCTCGACGCCGGCCTGGAAGTTCTTGCCCTGCAGGGCGAAGGGGCCGGAGAACGGCCCGATGATCCCGATCTTGATCGTTTCGGCAGCGGCCGCGCCGCCAAGGCCGAACGTACCGGCCAGTGCCAGCGCGCCCGCCAGCCCGGTGAAATTCCGTCTGCTGATCTTCATCGTCATCCCTCCCGTATCCGTCCCCTGAACTTGACTGTCTCGATCGCCCCGGTTGGCTCCGGTGTCTTTCGTCTTGGCGGCCTTATCGGCGGTGGCCCTGTGGGCTAGGCCATGCCCGCTTCGGCCTAGTAAGGCAAGCCGACATAATTCTCCGCCATCGCCGTCGCAGCAGCGGGCGAACTCACGAGATAGTCGAGCTCCGCCTGCTGCATGCGTTCCTCGAAAGCGCTGCGCTCCGGAAAGCGATGCAGCAGCCCGGTCATCCACCAGGAGAAGCGCTCGGCCTTCCAGATGCGGGCGAGGGCACGGGCGGAATAGGCTTCGATCCCGGCGTCCGAACCGTCATTGTAATGCTCGCGCAGGGCATCGAAGAGATAGCGCACGTCGCTGGCCGCGAGGTTGAGGCCCTTGGCGCCGGTCGGCGGGACGATATGGGCGGCATCGCCCGCGAGGAACAGGCGGCCGAAGCGCATGGGCTCGGCGACGAAGCTGCGCAGCGGCGCGATGCTCTTTTCCAGCGAGGGGCCGGTCTGCACGGCGTCTGCGACCTCGGCGGGAAGCCTGCGGCGCAATTCGTCGAAGAAGGCCTCGTCCGACCAGTTCTCGACACGCTCCTCCAGCGGCACCTGGACATAGTAGCGGCTGCGCTGCGCCGAGCGCATCGAGCAGAGCGCGAAGCCGCGCTCGTGGCGGGCATAGACCAATTCATGCGCCGCCGGCGGGCGGTCGACGAGCAGGCCGAGCCAGCCGAAGGGATAGACGCGCTCGAAGCTGGTCAGTGCGCCCTCTGGAATCGAGCGGCGGGAGACGCCGTGATAGCCATCGCAGCCGGCGATGAAGTCGCAACGTAATTCCTGCACCTCGCCATTCACCCGGAAGGTCACGCGGGGCGCGGCCGTGTCGATATCGTGCAGCGCGACGTCCTCGGCCTCGTAGATCGTCGTGCGGCCGAGGGCCTGGCGCGCCTCGGCGAGATCATGCGTGACCTCGGTCTGGCCATAGACCGTCACGGTCTTGCCGCCGCTCAGATGCTTCAGGTCGATGCGGTGGAGCGTGCCGTCGAAGGCGAAATTGACGCCGTCATGCACCTGCCCCTCGCGGTCGAGGCGCCCGGCGACGCCGGCCTCGCGCAGCATGTCGACCATGCCCTGTTCGAGGACGCCGGCGCGGATGCGGGAGAGCACATAGTCGAGGCTGCGGCGTTCCAGGATGACATTATCGATCCCGGCGCGCGACAGGAGCTGGCCGAGGAGAAGCCCGGCCGGGCCGGCGCCGATGATGGCGACCTGCGTGCGCATTTCCGCGTCCTCCCAAGGCGATGACGGTCTTGAGCCGACATTCCGCGCCCCAAGCTATGCGCCATGACGACACTTGACGGAATGGAGGATTCGCGCAGTGTCTTGGACAAATCGATCACGAGGACGCATGCCGGCCACGGTCCCCGCCTACTGGCTCTATGCCGAACGCCTGACGGATCGCTTTCCCGATGCGCTTCATATCGAGCCGATCGTCGCCCGCAGCGCGCTGCATGGCTGGACGATCCAGCCGCATTTCCACCACCAGCTCTTCCAGTTCTTCCTCGTCGTCGGCGGGGGCGGGCGGACCCGAATCGATGGGCGCGACCGCGAGCTCAAGCCGGGCTCGGCGCTGCTGCTGCCGCCGGCGACGATCCACGAGTTCCATTTCGTCGTCGACACGGAGGGTTTCGTCGCCAGCGTCGCCGAGACATCGCTGAAGCGGCTCTTCGACGCCGAGCCCGAGGCGCGCTCCCTCCTCGCCACGCCGGCCTTGCTGCAGGCCGAGCCGGAGAGCGTGGAGGCGCAGTCGCTGGAGACGCTGATGCGGCTGGCGATGAGCGAGTTCGGCGCCAACCGGCCGAACCGGGAGTTCGCGCTGGCGGCCTATGCCGATCTGCTCGCCTCCTGGTTCTCGCGCGCGGCGCGCGGCCTGCGGGCCGGCGGAGAGCCGGCGAAGGATCTGCGCGCCGGGCTGGTGCGGCGCTTCATCGAGCGGGTCGAAATCCGCTTCCAGAGCCATGAGCCGCTGACGGAACATGCCCGCGCGCTGGGCGTCTCCGTGCCGCATCTGTCGCGCAGCTGCCGCGAGGTGCTCGGCCATTCGGCGGCCCGCGTCATCCAGGACCGATTGATGATCGAGGCGCGGCGCGACCTCGTCTACACCTCGCTGACGGTCGCCCAGATCTCGTTCCGGCTGGGGTTCTCCGACCCGGCCTATTTCTCGCGCTTCTTCGCCAAGCGGGCGGGGATTTCGCCGTCGGATTATCGGGCCAACGCTTAGCCCTGGGCTTACCCGCCGCGGTGCAGCAGCGCCGCGACCAAGTTCTCGCTCTCGCCGATATCGCCGCCGAGCGCGGCGGCCTCGAGATTGCGGGCGATGGCGGCCTCGTCGATCTCCAGCCCTTCCGCGACCGTGGCCATGGCTTCCGTGGCGCCGGCCGCCAGCAGGAAGAGTTCGGCCAGGGCCGGCCCCTCGGCCTGCCAGCCGCCCAGCCCGCGTTCCTCTTCGGCCGGCAGCCCCGCGAGGATGCCGGCGACGAGGCCGGGCGCACGCAGGCAAGCGGAGAGCACGATCTGGCAGCCGGTCGGGTTGCGCTTGTGAGCCATGGCGGAGGAGCCGCCGCGGCCGGGAACGGCCGGCTCGCGCGCTTCGCCGACGCCGTTCTGCGCCAGCAGGGAGACATCGCGCGCCATCTTGCCGAGCGCGCCGACGAGGATCGCCAGCGCTGCCGCGATCCCGGCGATGCCGCCGCGGCGCGCCTGCCAGGGGGGCGCATCGGGCAGGCTGAGCGCCGCGGCGAGACGTGCCGAGACCGCCGCGCCCTTGCCGGCGAGACCGGCGCGCGTGCCGGCGGCGCCACCGAACTGAAGGACGGCGCCTTGCTCGACCTCGTCTTGCAGCCGCGCCACCGCCGCGACGATGCCGGCCTGCCATTGCGCGATGCGCAGGCCGAAGCCGATCGGCAAGGCATCCTGCAACAGGGTGCGGCCGATGGCGGGGGTTCCGGCATGGCGGCGCGCCAGGGCGGCGAGGGCGTTCGCGGTTCTCCCGAGATCGGCTTGCAGCAGGGCATGGCCGTCGCGGATCTGGCGGACCAGGACGATATCGGCGACGTCCTGGCTGGTGGCACCTTTGTGCAGGGCCTTGGCCGCGGCTTCGGGCAATTCCTTGCGCAGGCGCGCCACGAGCGGGATGGCGAGCGTGCCGGCGAGGGCGGCCTCGGTGGCGAGCGCGGCAGGGTCGATGGCGATGCTGCCGCACAGCATCGCGATGGCTTCCGCCTCGGCCTTGCCGATCAGCCCTTCGGCCGCCTCGGCGCGGGCAAGCTCGGCCTCGAAGGCCAGCGCGTGCCGCAGCGTCGCGGCATCCTCGAAGACGGCGAGCATCGCGTCGGTGGTCGCGGGCCGGGTGCGCAGCAAATGACTCATGCGAGGCTTTTCCCTTTCGCGCGGCCATCGCGACCCGCGGCGGCCTTCTTGGCAGGGAGCGGCCGTTCGCTCAAGCGCCGGCATCTGCCGGCGTCCGCGTCCACCTGCTCGCGTTGGAAGACAGCTATTCGAAGAGATCGGGATTGAGCTGCTCGATCTCGGGCAGCGCCCGCAGCAATTCGTTGAGATGATGCCGCATCGCGGCCTCGCCCGCCGCAGCGTCGCGGTTGTCGATCGCGGCGACGATGGCCTGATGCTGCGCGATCAGCTCCTGCATCGCGTTGGGGCTCTGCAGGCTGAGATGGCAGGCGCGGTCCATATGGGCCTTGAGGTTGGAAACCAGCGTCCAGGCCATCGGGCAGCCGGCGCCTTCGGCGAGCGCCACGTGGAAACGCTCGTCGAAGCGCTGAAAGGCGGTGTGGTCGCCATTGGCCACCGCCCGCTGCTGCGCCTCCAGGCAATGATCGACGATCTGCCGGCTCGTCAGGTTGAAGCTGTCGCAGGCGCGCCGGACCACGGCGGTCTCGATCGCCTCGCGCAGGAAGCGGGCCTCCATCATCTTCTGGACCGAGATCTTGACGACGACCGTGCCGCGCTGCGGCAGGACCTCGACGAATTTCTGCCGGCTGAGCGCGATCAGCGCCTCGCGGACCGGCTGGCGCGAGACGCCGTAGCGGGTGGCGATCTCCTGCTCCGAGAGGCGCGAGCCCGGCTTCAGCTCGAGCGCGACGATGGCGCGCAGAAGCTCCTTCTCGAGCCGGTTGGCGCTCGACCCTGTCTGACCCTCGGCGAAACTCACGAAAGCAGCCTCCAAATCGCTTGCAATCGAAGCGGTATGGGATAATCTACCATACCAGTGTCGGTAACGGTATCCCAAAGTATGAATTTTACCGCGACGATCGCACGATCATTCCACGAAGCGCGCCGCGAGGCACGGCCTCTCGCGGCTTTTCCCGGCGAATTGCCTAGCAATCTCGCGGAAGCCTATGCCGTGCAGGAGGCGGCGATCGCGCTGTGGCCCGAGCCCGTGCGCGGCTGGAAGGTCGCGGCGATCCATCCCGATTTGCGCGCCCGCTTGGGCGCCGCACGGATGGCGGGGCCGGCTTTTGGCGCTGGCGTCCGCCGCGTCGCGCCGGGGGAGACGGCCGAGGTCGGCGTGATCCGCGGCGGCTTCATCGCGGTCGAGACCGAGATCGGCATCGTCCTCGGGGCGGATATCGCGCCGCGCCCGCAAACCTGGACAGCGGAAGAGCTGATGCCCTTCATCGGCGGGGTGCATGTCGCGATGGAGATCGCCGGCTCGCCGCTGCCGAGCATCAACGAGATCGGGCCGCAGGCCATCATCTCCGATTTCGGCAACAATACCGGCATCGCCGTCGGCGCTTCGCTGGGGATCGAGCAGGGTCTTTCCGATTTCGAGACGCAGATGCGGATCGATGGCGAGGTCATCGGCCGCGGCCGCAGCCACGGCCCGAATGGTGGGCCGCTCGATGCCTTGCTCTTCCTCGTCAACCATCTGGCGAGCCGTGGACGCGGCCTCGCCAAGGGCGATGTCGTCTCCGCCGGGGCGACGACGGGCGTCCATCCCATCGCCATCGGCCAGGTCGCGGAAGCGATCTGCGCCGGGGCTCCACCCCTGTCCGTCAGGCTGATCGAAAGGCAACCGGCCAGCTAGCGGCAGTCCGCCTCAACCAAAGAAGAACCGGCCCGAAAACGGGCCTTGCCAGGGAGAGAACATCATGATTGCACGTCGCATCTTACTTGCCGGCGCCGCCGCGCTGGCGGTTTCGGTCGCAACCGCCACGGCGGCGCTCGCCCAGGGCGTGACGCTTCGTTCCGCCGACATCCATCCGACCGACTACCCGACCGTCGAGGCGGTCCGCTACATGGGCAAGCTGCTCGAGGACCGCACCCAGGGGCGCATCAAGATCAACGTCTTCCACTCGGCCCAGCTCGGCCAGGAGAAGGACACGATCGACCAGACCCGCTTCGGCGTCATCGACATCAACCGCATCAACATGGCGCCGTTCAACAACCTGATCCCGGCGACCAACATTCCCTCCCTGCCCTTCATCTTCCGTTCGGTCGACCATATGCGGAAGGCGATGGACGGACCGATCGGCGACAACCTGCTGAAGGAGTTCGAGAAGCACGACTTGATCGGGCTCGCGCTCTACGATTCCGGCTCCCGCTCGTTCTATAATTCCAAGCGCCCGATCAACACGCCGGCTGACATGAAGGGCATGAAGATCCGCGTCCAGCAATCCGACATGTTCGTCGCGCTGGTCTCGGCGCTCGGGGCCAACGCCACGCCGATGCCCTTCGGCGAGGTCTATTCCGCGCTCCAGACCGGCGTCATCGACGGCGCCGAGAACAACTGGCCGTCCTATGAATCGACCCGCCATTTCGAGGTCTCGAAGTTCTATTCCGTGACCGAGCACTCGCTCTCGCCGGAAGCGCTGGTGATGTCGAAGAAGAGCTTCGACAAGTTCAACGCGGCCGATCAGGCGATCATCAAGGCCGCCGCCAAGGAATCGGTGCTCAAAATGCGCGAGCTCTGGGATGCGCGGGAGAAGGCGTCCGAGACCAAGGTCAAGGCCGGCGGCGCCCAGATCAATCAGGTCGAGAAGAAGCCCTTCATCGACGCGATGAAGCCGGTCTACGACAAGTTCGTCACCGATCCGAAGCTGAAGGAGATGGTGGCCGCGATCCAGGCGGTGAACTGAGCCTCGTTCAGACGGGGCGGCTTTCGGGCCGCTCCGTCTTCGGCCCCTTGCCAGCAGCCCGGGCAGATTCCATGCGCGCTTTCACCGCTTTCCTGACACGCCTCGACGCCAAGCTCAGCCTGTTCGCGCTGATCGCGGCCGGGGCCGGGCTCGTCCTGATGACCGTGATGGTCGCCTGGGGCGTGTTCGGCCGCTATGTGCTCAACGACACGCCGATCTGGGTCGAGGCCGGATCGCTGTTCCTGATGTCCTGGTTCATCCTGCTCGGCGCCGCGGTCGGCGTGCGCGAGAGCGACCATCTCGGCTTCGAGGTCGGGCTGGTGATGTCGCCGCCGCCCTTGCGCGCCGCGCTGATCGTGCTGGGCGAGGGGTTGGTCTGCGCCTTCGGGCTCGCCATGCTCGGCTATGGCTGGCAGCTCGCGGCCGGCACCTGGGCCGACCGCATGCCGATCATCGGCATATCCCGCGGCTGGGACTATGTGCCGATCGCGGCAGGCGGCGCCCTGATCACGCTGTTCGCGCTGGAGAAGCTCCTGCTCTTCACCACCGGCGAGGAACAGGCCCCGCTCGGCTTCGTCCATTTCGGCGAAAGCCAGGAGGCCTGAGCCATGGAACTCTGGATTCTCTTCGGCGTCTTCGCGGTTCTGCTGCTGATCGGCGTACCCGTGGCCTTCTGCCTCGGCATCGCCTCGGTCGCGACCGTCGCCTATATGGGCCTGCCGCCGGTCGTCGTCTTCCAGCAGATGAATTCCGGCATGAACGCCTTCGCCATGATGGCGATCCCGTTCTTCATCTATGCCGGCGATTTGATGATCCGCGGCGGCATCGCCGAGCGGCTGATCCAGATGGCAGCGAGCCTCGTTGGCCATTTGCGCGGCGGTCTGGGCCAGGTGAACGTGGTGACCTGCACGCTGTTCGGCGGCATCTCCGGCTCGGCCGTGGCCGATGCTTCCGCCGTCGGCGGGCTGATGATCCCGCAGATGAAGAAGCGCGGCTATGACGCCGACTATGCCGTCAACGTCACCGCCAACGCGGCGATAATCGCGCTCCTGATCCCGCCTTCGCACAACATGATCATCTATTCGCTCTCGGCGGGCGGCAATCTCTCGATCGCGGACCTGTTCACGGCCGGCGTCGTGCCGGGCCTCTTGCTCTGCGCCGCGCTGATGGTCGCGGCCTGGGCGGTCGCGGTGAGGCGCGGCTATCCGCGCGAGCCCTTTCCGGGCTTTGCGACCGTCGGCCGCTATGTCGTGCTGGCGCTGCCCGGCATCCTGCTGATCGGCATTATCTTCGGCGGCGTCCGCTCAGGCGTCTTCACGGCGACGGAATCCTCCTGCGTCGCCGTCGTCTACGCGATCCTCGTCACCATCTTCGTCTATCGCCAGCTCACCTGGACCGCCTTCGTCGAAGCGACTTTGGGCGCGGTGCGCACCACGGCGATGGTATTGCTGGTGATCGGCACGGCCGGCGCCTTCGGCTGGCTGATGGCCTTCCTGCAGGTGCCGCAGGCGACCATCGCCGCGATGAAGGCGGTCTCGGACAACCCGATCACGATCCTGCTGATGGTCAACCTGATCCTGCTGGTGCTCGGCACTTTCATGGACATGGCGCCGATGATCATCATCTGCACGCCGATCTTCCTGCCGGTGGTGAAGGCCTTCGGCGTCGATCCCGTGCATTTCGGCGTGATCCTGATCCTCAACGCCGGCATCGGCCTCAACACGCCGCCGGTCGGCTCGGTGCAGTTCGTCGCCTGCGCCATCGGCCGCATTTCCATCGGCGAGTCCATGCGCACGATCTGGCCGTTCTACGGCGCCAGCATCGCCGTGCTCCTGCTCGTCACCTATGTGCCCGGCCTGTCGCTCTGGCTGCCGCGCCTGTTCCACTGAAGGACCGACCATGACCATCGAGATTCGCCAGGTTTCCCACCCCGAGGCCGTCAAGGGCTTCGACACGGCGGAGCTGCGGCGCCACTTCCTGATCGAGACGCTGTTCGTTCCCGGCGAGACCAAGCTAACCTACAGCCATCTCGACCGCGTCATCGTCGGCGGCGCCATGCCGACGAACAAGCCCGTCGTGCTGCCGACGCCCAAGGCGGTCGGCACCGATGCCTTCCTGAAGCGGCGCGAGCTCGGCATCGTCAATGTCGGCGGCCCCGGCAAGGTCTCCGTCGGCGGGAAGGACTACCCGCTCGCCAAACGCGATGCGCTCTATGTCGGCAAGGAAGCGGGCGAGGTCGCCTTCGCCAGCGACGATGCCGGCAACCCCGCCAAGTTCTACCTGCTTTCGACCCCGGCCCATGCCGTGCACCCGACCAAGGTGATCCGGGAGGCCGATGCCAAGACGATCGCGCTCGGCGAGCAGGCCACGGCCAACAAGCGTGTCATCCGCCAGTACATCATCCCCGGTGTCTGCGAGACCTGCCAGCTCGTCATGGGCGTGACCACGCTCGACGAAGGCAGCATCTGGAACACCATGCCGGCGCATGTCCATGACCGGCGCTGCGAGATCTATCTCTATTTCGACGTTCCCACGGATGCCCGCGTCTTCCATCTGATGGGCGAGCCGCAGGAGACACGCCATCTCGTCGTCGCCAACGAGCAGGCGATCCTGTCGCCCGGCTGGTCGATCCATTCGGGCGTGGCTACCCGGGCCTATTCCTTCATCTGGGGCATGGGCGGCGACAATGTTGACTATACCGACATGGACATGGTCGCCACCGGGGATCTGCGCTGATGCGCTCACCGTTTGATTTGGGCGGCCGGACCGCGATCGTCACCGGGGCCAATACGGGCCTCGGCCAGGCGATCGCGGTCGCGCTCGCCCAGGCCGGCGCCGGTATCGTCGCGGTCGGCCGCTCGAGCATGGCGGAGACGAAGGTGCTGGTCGGGGCGACCGGTCAGCCCTTCCACGAGATCGCTGCCGACCTCGCGACGCTGGAGCCGATTGCGCGGATCGTGGAAGAGGCCGAGGCGGCGGCGAAGGCCAACGGCTCGCGCCTCGACATCCTCGTCAACAATGCCGGCATCATCCGCCGTGCGGACGCGCTCGATTTCACCGAGGCCGATTGGGATGCGGTGATGGATGTGAACCTCAAGTCGACCTTCTTCCTGACTCAAGGGGTGGCGAAACGCATGCTCGCCGACGGCAAGGGCGGCAAGGTCATCAACATCGCCTCGCTGCTCTCCTTCCAGGGTGGCATCCGCATCCCCTCCTATACGGCGTCGAAGAGCGGGCTTGCGGGGCTGACGCGGTTGCTCGCCTGCGAATGGGCGGGCAAGGGCATCAACGTCAACGCCATCGCGCCGGGCTATTTCGTGACGAACAACACGGAGGCGCTGCGGGCCGATCCGGTACGCAACGAGGCGATCCTCGCGCGTATCCCGGCCGGACACTGGGGCCAGCCGCAGGAACTCGGCGGAGCGGCGGTGTTCCTCGCCTCGGACGCTGCGGCCTATGTCCATGGCGTCGTCCTGCCCGTCGATGGCGGCTGGCTGGCGCGCTGACGCGATGCGCGGATGCCGCGGATCGCTCAACGCGTTCCGCGGAACCCGCGTCCGTCTTGATCGATGACGGGCATGGCGACATGCTCCGCCTCCTTGTCCCATCGCATTGTCTTGACGCGAGCCGGTGTCCGCTTCGCCGCGACGATGCTTCGGGATCGGTTGGCGGGGCTCCGGAGATGGCGATGAGAGGGACAACGATGCGCGGGCTGGTGCTGGCCGCGATCCTGGCAGCGAGCGCGCCATCGCCCGCATGGCCGGCCGAGCCGGGCAAGGGCGAGTTCCTGCAGGACTACATCACCTGCGAGCTCTGGATGAAGCGGGAGGCGACGGATGCGGAGATGCATGCCGCCATCGGCCGCTGGCTGGTCGATGCCTTGCGCCAGCAATCACCCAGGCGGCTGCCTCATCTCTCGGACGAGGTCATCATCGACGCCGTCGAGCGGCACTGCGCCGCCCAGCCCGGTCACAAGCTGAGCGTCGCCGCCTTCCTGGCAGGCCACCGCCTGCCCGACTAGATCGCCGCGCGTCCTGACGGGCGTGACGCGGCGATCGATCTTCTCGTCATCGCACCGGATTCTGCCGGAGAGCGGACACCGCTTTCCGGCCCGGTGCGACAGAGGCCGTGACGAAGGGCCTCTGCGGGCATCTCACCAGCGATCGTCGTAATAATGACGGCGATAGCCATAGGCGGGCGCCCAGGGCGGCGGGCCGCCATAGCGTCGACCATAGCCATAGCCGCGGCCATAGCCATAGCCGTCGCCACGGCCATAATAGCGCTGGCGCGCCATGGTCTCCTGCATGATCATCAACCGCTCGCGCTTCGCCTCGGTCATCGCGAAGTGAAGCGGCTGCCGGTCGAGCTGCTGGGCCAGGACCTGCGGCAGCGCTTCGTCTGCCCGGGCCATCGGCGCCGCCGCCATGACCGAAGCGGCGCCAAGGATGGCCGCTGCCAAAACTGAATACCGACGCATGGGAATCTCCCTTTCTGCTGTCGGGCATTAAAGCCCTTGGTATTGGAACGCAGGCTGAACGAAATCGTTCGCCTTCGTTCATCTGCCATGATGCGACGCCAGGGCGCTCGGCGCCGCGTGGAGGGGTGAGGGCAGGGCTTCCCGGAGCGCGGCAAACGCCTTCAGCCGCTGTTGTCGGTCCCGCCGGTGCGGCTGGTGGCGGACTGGCTTCTGGCGGCGTTGTCGAGGCACTGCGCCATCTCGGAGGTGCCCCATTTGAACTTCGAGCACTGGGCGGTTCCCACGGTGAGGTCGCGGGCGGGGTGATCGGACTGGGGCGTGCTGTTGCAGCCGGTCAGAGCCAAGGTGATGATGGCGAGCGCCAGTCGCATTGGATTCCTCCTTGCCGTTAGGGCCGGCGATTAGGCCGCCTGCGCCGGATCGATTCAACCCCCGTCGATTGTCGCAGGGGTGCGCTGGCTTCGATCTCTGTCGCGATCTAGGCCGCCGAGCGCCTCCGCCCGTCCCTGAGCAGCGCCAGCGCGGCATCGACCAGCGCGTCGCCATATCCGGCGCGGGCGTGGTCCTCGGTCATGATCTCGTTGAGCAGATCGGTCGCGATCAGGGCGGCCGGCCGCTGCGCCGGATCGCCGAAGCCGCCGCCGCCGGGCGTCGCGATGCGAATGGTCTCGCCGGCATCGACGAGAAGCTGGGCGATCTTCGAGGGCAGCGCCTGCTGGCGCCCGGTTCCGGGGTTGCGGGTGACGCGGCCCTTTCCACCGGTCAGGCCGCCTTCCGCGCCGGGCGCCCCGGCCTTGTGCCGGTCGGAGCGGGCTTCGAGATTCGTCCTGTCGTGCAGAGCGCGCACGGTGCGGGCGATACCCATGCCGCCACGCCACCGGCCGCAGCCGGCCGAGTCCTGGACGAAGGCGTATTCCTCGACATGGAGCGGGAATTCGTTCTCCAGCGCCTCGGTCGGGAGGTTGAGCGAATTGGTCACATGGACATGGATTCCGTCCATGCCGTCGCCGTCGCAGCGGGCGCCGCCGCCGCCGCCGACCGTCTCGCCGCAGATGTAGAAGCTGCCATTCTCCGGGCGGTGGCCGGAGACGCTGAAGGAGGGCAGCACGTCATAGGCCGAGGCGATGCGCGTGGCGGGATCCACCAGCGGCTGGAAGGCGCCGAAGATCGCGCCGGCCAGGCGCTGGCAGGCGATGGTGCGCGAGCCCACCGGGGCGGGCGAGCGCGGATTGACGATGCTGCCTTCCGGCGCGCGCAGGACGATCGAATCCATCATGCCGGAATTCGCCATCAGCTCGGGATCGAGCAGCGCCTTGACGCAGTAATAGGCCGTGGCCCGCAGGGCGTTCGGGGCAATGTTGATCGCTCCGCGCGCCTCCGGCCCGCTGCCGGCGAAGTCGATCACCAGCTTGCCGTTCTCGACGCTGACGGCGGCGCAAAGCGGCACCATCTCGCCATCGGGCAGGCCGTCATCGTCGAGCCAGGCGGTGAAGCGGCTGGGCGGGCCTTCCGCGAGGCCGGCGATGCGCAGGTCCAGCCGCCGCTTGGTATAGGCGAGCAGGTCGCGGATGCGCGCCTTGAAACCGTCGACGCCCATGCGGCGCACCAGTTCCAGCGCGGCGTCGCAGCCGCGCTCATTGGTGGCGACCTGGACGCGCAGGTCGAGCAGGCGCTCCTCCGGCAGGCGCGAATTCAGCGCGATCAGGTTGAGGAGGTCCTCGTCGACCTCGCCCTGGCGGCTGACCCGCATCGCCGGGATGCGCAGGCCCTCCTCGAAGATCGAGCGCGCCGTCGGCGAGACCGAGCCGGGCACGGCGCCGCCGACATCGGTATGGTGGCCGATATTGACCACGAAGGCGATCAGCTCCTCGCCGTGGAACACCGGCGTCGCGATGGCGATGTCGGGGAGATGCGTGCCGCCGGCCGCGTAGGGGTCGTTCGAGATGAAGGCGTCGCCCGGGCGGATTTCGGCGCGCGGATAGCGTGCCAGCAAGGCTTCGACGACGCCCATCAGCGAGCCGAGATGGACCGGGATATGCGTCCCCTGTGCGACCAGCCGGCCCTGCCCGTCGAACAGCCCGACGGAGAAGTCGCGGCGTTCCTTGATCTGCGCCGAGAAGGACGAGCGCATCATGTTGATCGCCATGGTCTCGGTGATCGAGAGCAGGCGATTGGCGAAGACCTCCATCGCGATCGCATCGAAACCTGCGATCGACGGGGCGGCTTTGACGGGCATCGGCATGGTCGGATCCTCAACGCTCGAGCGCGATATGGATATTGCCGAGGCCGTCGACCTCGGCTCTCTGGCTGGGGAGGATGACCGTCGTGCCGCTCATCTCCTCGACGATCGCCGGCCCCGCGAACGGGATGCCGGCGGGCAGGAGTGCGCGCCGGTAGATCGGCGTCTCGACCCAGCCGCGATCAGGACCGAAATAGACCTGGCGCGTCTCGATCCGCGCGGCGTCGAGCGAGGTGCCGGTCGCTGGTGCCGCGCTTTCGCCCTTTCTGACATGGCAGACCGCCTTGAGCCGGACATTGACCACCTCGATGTCGCGCCCGTCCAGGCTGTAGCCGAACTGGTCGGCATGGGCGCGGTGGAACCGGCCGACGAAATCGTCGAGCAGGTCGCTCCGCAGATCGTCGAGCGGCACGGGGATGTAGTGGCTCTGGCCGCGATAGCGCGCATCGAGCGTGAAGAGCAGCTCCTGGCCGGAATGCGGGATCGCCTCCGTTGCCAGCCAGGCGCGGCCGGCCTCGGAGAGTTCGGCGCCGAGCGCGACGAGGTCGGCCCAGCTCTCCGAGTTCACGCGGATCAGGGCCGTGCGCACATAGTCGCGGCTGAGATCGGAGAGCAGGACGCCGCGCGCGCAAAGCGTGCCGGGCTCCTGCGGAACGACGATCTTGTCGAGGCCGCATTCCTCCGCGACGTCGGCGGCATGCAAGGGGCCGGCGCCGCCGAAGGCGAAGAGCGTGAAGGCGCCGAGATCATGCCCGTGTTCGATCGACACGGAGCGGATCGCCCGGCTCATATTGGCGGTGGCGATGCTGACGATGCCGTAGGCGGCTTCCTCGACCGAAAGCCCGAGCGGGTCGGCGATCTGGCTGCGGATCGCCGCATAGGCGAGGCCGCGATCGACCTTCATCCGCCCTTCGAGCAGGGCCACCGGGTTCAGCCGGCCGAGCACGATATTGGCGTCGGTCAGCGTGATCTCGGTGCCCCCACGCAGATAGGAGATCGGCCCCGGCATGGCGCCCGCGCTCATCGGCCCGACCTTCAACGCCCCGGCATCGTCCAGCCGCGCGATGCTGCCGCCGCCGGCGCCGATGACATGGATGTCGACCATCGGCATCCGCACCGGGTGGCCGGCGACCAGCCGGCTCGAGGTGAACTGCGCCCGGCCGCCGGTGATCAGCGAGACGTCGGTGCTGGTGCCGCCGACATCGAAGGTGATGATCTCGCTCTCGCCGATCTCGGCGCCGATCCGGGCCGAGCCGATCACGCCTGCCGCCGGCCCCGACAGGCAGGTGAGCACCGGCAATTCCTCGACGGTCTGCACCGGCAGGAGCCCGCCATTGGAATGGAAGGTCAGCGGCTCGACGCGGATGCCGCAGGCCGCGATCTTCTCGCGCAGGCGATGCAGGTATTTCTGGGTGCGCGGGCCGACATAGGCGTTCAGGACCGTGGTCGAGAAGCGCTCATATTCGCGGAACTCGGCGACGACCTCGGAGGAGATGCTGACATAGAGATCCGGCGCGACGCGTGCGATCAGGTCGCGGACCGCGCGCTCATGCGCCGGGTTGCGGTAGGAGTGCAGAAAGCCGACGGCGATGGCCTTCACGCCGCTGTCCCGCAGCTGGACGACGAGTGTCTCCACCGCCTCGAGATCGGGCGCGGTCAGTGGCGTTCCGGTCTTGTCGAGGCGTTCCTCGACCTCGACCCGGCGATGCCTCTCGACCAGCTCCTCGGGCTTGCGCACCGACCAGTCGAAGAGCGAGGGCCGGGTCTGGCGCCCGATGGCGAGGACGTCGCGGAAACCCCGGGTGGTCAGGAGCCCGGTCGGCACGCCGCGGCGCTCGATCACCATGTTCGTGGCGACGGTCGTGCCATGGCCGACATAGCCGACATCGTCCGGCGAGACCGCGTTGAGCTCCAACATCTCGACGATGCCCGAGGCGATGGCGCGCGAAGGATCGTCCGGCGTCGAAGGCACCTTGTGGAAGGCGGTCGGGCCGCCTTCGGTATCGACCATCACGAAGTCGGTGAAGGTTCCGCCCACATCCACGCCGATGCGATACATGCCGCCATTACCCTTCATGGTCATCCGGTCGGCCCGACGGTGTCGCGGGCCGGAGCGCTTTCGCGCCGAGATCGGCGATTGCGGCGTCGAGCGAGAGGCGGCCGCCAAGGGGCCGATCTTTCCGGAATTGGCCCTGCAACGTCCCAGCCATCTGTTCCGCCGTGTTGACGACGCTAGGGACGGGTATGGTATTATGTCCAATAGAAATTCGGCAGCACTCTATTCCTAAGGTTATAGTATGCCGCGTGCGATCAATCTTCGTCAGATCGAGATCTTCAAGGCGCTGATCGAGCACGGCACGGTCAGCCGGGCCGCCGAGGCGCTCTATATCTCGCAGCCGGCTGCCAGCAAGCTCCTGATGCAGCTCGAAAAAGACAACGGCCTCAAGCTCTTCGACCGTTACAAGGGGCGGCTGTTCCCGACGGCGCAGGGCTTGCGCCTGCATGAGGAGGTCGCGCGGATCTTCGTCGGGATGCGCCAGGTCGAAAGCGCGATCGGTCTGATCAAGCGCGAGGATCAGGGGCGGCTGGTGATCGGGGCCATCCCCGCTTTGAGCGGCGCCTATATGCAGCGCACGACGATGAGCTTCCTCAAGCGCAATCCCAATGTCTATTGCATGGTCAAGTCGCCGAGCTCGCAATGGATTCCCGAATACGTGCTGACGCGCGTGCTGGACATCGGGATCGTCACGGCCCGCGCCGCGAACCCCTACATCGTCACCGAACCGCTCTTCGAGCATCCGCTGCTCTGCATCATGCCGATGGACCATCCGCTCGCGGCGCTGAAGGTCATCCGGCCGGAGAACCTGCACGACGTTCCCTTCGTCGCCTTCAACACCGAGACCTATACCGGGCAGAAGGTCGCGAGCATGTTCGAGAGCTACAATGTCCGGACCCATGTCGTCCTGACCGCCGACTCCAATTCGACCCTCTGCCATTTCGTCGCGGCGGGGCTCGGGGTCTCGCTGGTGCATCCGCTCTTCATCGCGGGCGTGGAGAAGCAGGTCGTGGTGCGCCCGTTCGAGCCGACCATCCCGCTGGATTTTCTGGTCTGCTTCGCGCGCGACGCCCGCAACGTCCCGCTGATCGCGGACTTCGCCAACGAAGCCAAGGCGACGGCGACGAGCTTCATCGACGATCTGGCGAAGAGCTGGGCCTGACGCCGGCCTTCGGTTGCCGCGGCGGCGCGCGCCGCATGCGGTCAGTGCCGGTCGGCGCGCGGATCGAGCCAGTCGCGCAGCCAGTCGCCCAAGAGATTGACGCTGAGCACGGTGAGCATCAGGGCGAGGCCGGGCAGGGTGATGATCCACCAGGCGCTGGCGATATAGGTGCGCCCGTCGGCGAGCATCCGGCCCCAGCTCGGCGAGGGCGGCTGGATGCCGAGGCCGAGGAAGCTCAGGCCGGCTTCGAGCACGATGGTGCGCGCGAGTTCCAGCGTCGCGACGACGAAGACCGGCGTCAGGACGTTGGGCAGGATGTGGCGCAGCAGCAGGCGGGCATGGCCTGCGCCCATGGCGAGCGCCGCCTGGACGAATTCGCGTTCCCGGACCGTCAGGACTTGCGCCCGGACGATGCGGGCATAGCGGACCCAGCTGGTCAGGGCGAGCACGGCGATCAGGTTGTGCAGGCTGGGGCCGAGCGCGGCGACGACCAGAAGTGCCAGCAACATCAGCGGGAAGGCGAGCTGAATGTCGACCAGCCGCATCAGGATGCGGTCGTACCAGCCGCCGAAATAGCCGGCGACGAGGCCCAGAAACACGCCGACCATGCCGCCGAGGATCACGGCCGAGCCCGCGATCGTCAGGGTGACGCGGCTGCCGGCGATGATGCGGCTCAGGATGTCGCGGCCGAGCTGGTCGGTGCCGAAGGGGTGGGCGCCCAGCCCGGCCCAGGAGAGCGTCGGCGCCATCATCCGGGCCTTCAGGTCGCCGCGCGTCGGGTCGGGCAGGCCGAGCCAGGGCCCGGCGAGCGCCAGCACAAGCAGGAGCACCAGCAAGGCGGCGCCGAGCAGGCCCAGCCAGTTCGCGCGCTGGCGATGCAGGAACGAGAGCAGCCTCATGATTCCTGCCGGATGCGCGGGTCGATCAGGGTGTAGAGCAGGTCGACCAGGAGATTGACCAGGACGAAGATGGTGGCGACCACGGCGACGCCGGCCTGGACGACCGGGAAATCCTTGGTCTCGATCGCCTGCACGATCAATCGCCCGACGCCCGGCCAGGCGAAGACGGTCTCGGTCACGGCGGCGCCGCCGAGAAGCTCGCCTGCGAGGATCCCGGTCATGGTGATGACCGGGATCAGCGAGTTGCGGCCGACATGCCAGATATAGACGCGGCGGGGGCTAAGGCCCTTCGCATAGGCCGTGCGGACATAGTCGTCGCGCATCACGTCGAGCATGGAGGAGCGCAGCAGGCGCGCGATGCTGGCCGTGGTGAAGCAGGCCAATGTCACCGAGGGCAGGACAAGGTTCTGCCATTCGCCGTAGCCGCCTGTCGGGAACCAGCCGAGCTGCACCGCGAAGAGCAGGATCAGCATGATGCCGAGCCAGAAGGAGGGCGTCGCCTGGCCGAGCAGCGCCACGAGCAGGACCAGCCCCTCGATCGCGGATCCCCGATAGATCGCGGCGAGCGCGCCGGCCATGCCGCCGATCAGCACGCCGATCGCCAGCGCGCAGCCGGCGAGCAGGGCCGTGGCCGGCAGCCTTTCGAGCACGACGTCGAGCGCCGGGCGCGCGAACTGGAAGGACTGGCCGAAATCGCCCTTCAGCGCATGGAGGAGGAAGGTCAGATATTGCTGCAGCAGCGACTGGTCGAGCCCGAGCTGCGTGCGCAGCTCGTGCATTTGCGCTTCCGTCGCGCCGATCGGCAGCAGCAGCACGGCGGGGTCGCCGAGCAGCCGCGAGACGACGAAGACGATCGTGACCACGCCCCAGATCGCGATCAGGCCTTCGCCGAGGCGGGAGGTCAGGTGGCGCGGCATCCGGCGGCCTCCATCGTCAGACGATCCTCAGAGCTTCAGCCCGTAGATTTCCACGGCCGCCTCGCGCGAGATCCGCTCCTCGCGCAGATCGCGCTCGACCAGCGCGCGGTCGCGCTTTTTCGGATCGCCGAAGCCGCCGCCGCCGGCCGCGACCATGCCGACCCATTCGCCCGGCTGCAGGATGCCGGCGCGGCGGTCGAGCGGCTTGGCGCCGGGCGAGAGCTCGACGCGCGCGGTCAGGCCGTCCTGGCCACCCTTGAGGCCGAAGGGCGGCACGATGCTGTTGGTGCCGCCGGCCGAGATGCGGGCGGTGTGGTCGAGCATCTCGACGCGCCGCCTGAGCGTCATGCCGCCGCGATACTCGCCCGCGCCGCCGGAATCCTGCACCAGCTCGTAGCACTTCACCATGACGGGGTGCTCGATCTCGAGCGCCTCGATCGGCAGGTTGGCCGTGTTGGTCGTGTTCACCTGCACGCCGTCGAGCCCGTCCTTGTTGGCGCGCGCGCCCATGCCGCCGCCATGCATCTCGTTATAGACGTAGAAGCGGCCGGTGCGCGGATGGATTCCGCTGGTGGTCAGGAGCGTGCCGCCGGTCGAGGCGGCGGCGATGCGCTCTGGCACGACATCGGCGAGCGCGGCGAAGATCATGTCGACGAGGCGCTGGCCGATATCGGTGCGGCTGTAGACGGCGGCCGGCGGCGTCGAGTTCAGCACGGAGCCCAGCGGCGCGGAGACATGGATCGGCCGGTGGAAGCCGGAATTGGCCGGCAGATCGGGATCGACGATCGCCTTCACGGCGAAATACACCGTCGCCAGCAGCGCCGTATAGACCATGTTGATGGGCGCGCGGACCTGTTCGGGCGCATCGGGGAAGTCGATGAAGATCTCGTCGCCCTTGACCTCGATCACCACCTTCAGGTCCATCACGCCATCGATCAGGTTGCTGTCGAAGTCGTGGCGGAAGCTGTAGGTGCCGTCCGGAATCTGGGCGATGCCGGCGCGGGTGCGCCGCTCGGTATAGTCCAGCACCTGCGCGCCGGCGGCGCGCACCGTCTCGGCGCCGTATTTGTCGCAGAGCGCCTGGTAGCGCTGCACGCCGAGGCGATTGGCCGCCATCTGGGCGCGGAAGTCGTTGATGCGCTCGCGCGGCACCTGGCAGTTCAGCAGGATGAGCTGCATCAGGTCTTCCTGGAGCACGCCCTCGCGATAGAGCCTGACCGGCGGGATGCGCAGGCCCTCCTGGAAGATATGGGCGTGGCCGCGATCGACGAAGTCGGAATGGTGGGCGAGGTTCGTCACCCAGGCGACGAGCCTGTCGCCATGGAAGATCGGCTCGAGGAAGACGATGTCGTTGAGATGCGTGCCGCCGCCGGTATAGGCGTCGTTGCCGACGAAGACGTCTCCCGGACGCACGGTCGAGAGATCGTGGTTCTTGAAGACGTGCTCGGCGATGCCGAGCAGCGAGCCGAGATGCACCGGGATATGCTCGGCCTGGGCGATGGTGCGTCCGGCGGCGTCGAACAGCGCGGTCGAGCAGTCCTGCCGCTCCTTGATGTTGGTCGAGTAGGCCGCGCGGATGATCGCCTTGCCCATCTCCTCGACGATGGTGGTGAGCGCGCTGCCGATGACCTCGACGGTGATCGGGTCGAGCTGCGTCTTGGCTTTGTCCAGCATGGTCAGCCCTCGATGATGAGGTTGAGATGGGCATCGACCGTCGCGACCTGTCCGGGCAGGACGAGCGTGGTCGAATCCATCTGGTCGATGATGGCGGGGCCGGTCACCTCATGGCCCGGGCCGAGCAAGGCGCGGTCATAGATCGGGCAGTTGGTAAAGCCGCCGGTTTCCGGCAGCCAGACCTCGCGCCAGCCGGTGATCGCGACATTGCTCGTGCCGGAGGCCGGGGGATAGGCCTTGAGGTCGGCCTTGGGCACGAGGCCAACCGCCTCGATGCGCAGCGTCGTGACCTGCACCGGCTCCTCGGCGGCGACATAGCCATAGACCTGCTTGTGGATGCGCTCGAACTCCGCGCGCAGCATGACGAGGGCGGCCGCGTCGATCGGGCCGGCGGGGCAGGGCACGGTGAGCTCGTAGCCCTGGCCGCCATAGCGCATGTCGACCGAGCGGATCAGCGAGCGGCGCTCCTCGGGGATCGCCTCCTGCGCGAACCAGTCCTGCCCGCGCTCCTCGAGGCCGGCGAAGCCGCTCTCCATGCCCGGCGCGCCGGCCTCGCTCAGGGGCAGGAGCCGCGTCAGCGAGAGGTTGGTGCGCAGATCGGTGAGCAGCAGGCCGAGCGCGCACATGATGCCCGGATATTTCGGGACGACGAGGCGCGGGATCTCCAGCTCGCGGGCGAGCCGGGCGGCATGGATCGGGCCGGCGCCGCCGAAGCCGAGCATGACATAGTCGCGCGGATCGTAGCCTCGCTCGACCGAGATCACGCGGATGGCCTTGGCCATATTGGCGATGACGACGCTGATGATGCCCTGCGCCGTCTCCATGACGCCGAGGCCAAGCTGGTCGGCCAGGCGCCCGATCGCCGCCTTGGCGCGGGCCTGGTCGATCTTCATGCGGCCGTTCAGGAGATGCGTCGGGTTCAGCACCTGCAGCACGACATTGGCGTCGGTGACCGTCGGCTCCTCGTTGCCGCGCCCGTAGCAGACCGGGCCGGGATCGGCGGCGGCCGAGCGCGGGCCGACCTTGAGCAGGCCGCCGGCATCGATATGGGCGATCGAGCCGCCGCCGGCGCCGACGGTGTGGATGTCGAGCATCGGCAGCTTCAGCGGATAGCCGTGAACGACGGCATCGTTCGACATTTGCGGCCGGCCGCGGTCGATCAGCGAGACGTCGGTCGAGGTGCCGCCCATGTCGAAGGTGATGATGTTGTCGAAGCCGGAAAGGCCGCCAACGGACAACGCGCCGATGACGCCGGCCGCCGGCCCCGAGAGCACGGTGCGCGCCGGGAAGTTCTGCGCCACCTCCGACGAGATCACGCCGCCATTCGACTGGGTCAGATGCGGATGGGCATCGATGCCGATCTCGGCCAGCCGCGGCTGCAGCTTCGAGAGATAGGATTTCATGATCGGGCCGAGATAGGCGTTCACGACCGTGGTCGAGAGCCGCTCGTACTCGCGGAACTCGGGGGCGACCTCATGCGAGATCGAGACGAAGGCGCCCGGCATCTCCTCGGCCAGGATCTCCTTGACGCGCTTCTCATGCGCCGGCTCGACGAAGGAGAACAGGAAGCAGACGGCGACCGTGGTGATGCCATCGGCCTTCAGCTTGCGGGCGGCGGCACGGACCTCATCCTCGTCGAGGGCCGTGTGGATGCTGCCGTCGAAGCGCACGCGCTCGCTGACCTCGAGACGCTTGTCGCGCGTCACCAGGATGCGCGGCTTCTGCGTCTGGATGTCGTAGAGGGAATCGCGCTTCTGCCGGCGCAGTTCCAGCACGTCGCGAAAGCCCTTGGTGGTGATGAGGCCCGTCTCGGCGCCGCGCCCGACGATCAGCGCATTGGTCGCGACCGTGGTGCCATGGCCGAAATAGACGACGTCGACCTTCTGCCCCGTCGCCTTGGCGACCTCTGCGACGCCCTGCTCGATGCCGCCGGCGATGCCCAGCGAAGGGTCCTGTGGCGTGCTCGACACCTTCCAGACATGGATCTCGCCATGCGTCTCGTCGAACATGCAGACATCGGTGAAGGTGCCGCCGGAATCGACGCCGACGCGCAGCTTCAGGGTGGTTTCGTCTTGAACGGTCATGACTTTGTCGCGATCCGGTTGATCGGAAATTCAGGCAAGGCTCCGCCGCCGGCGAGCCGATGAGGCCCGCCGCTCGGGTCGTTCGAGGGGCGCTCAGCGCGTCTTGATGTCGATCGCGCGGACCCAGTCGTCGCCGCGCGCCTGCCAGGTGATGGTCTTGGACTGGGCGTAGGTGATCGGCGTGAAGAACATGAAGATCGAGGGTGAATCCTCGCAGAGCTGCTTGGTCAGCTTGCGATAGAGCCCCAGACGCCTGATCGGATTATTGGTCGAACGGGCCGCCTTCGCGTCCTCGTTGAAGCTGTCGTTCTCCCAGTAGGATTGCGGGTTCTCCTTCTCCCAGAAGTTCAGGAGCCCGCCCGCGTCGAGCGTTGGCCACCCCAGGCCGAAATAGGCGGAGTCGCCGAGATTCTTGCCGACGATGTACTTGTTCATGAAGGCGCCGAATTCCATCTCGCGCAGCTTCACGGTGACGCCGATCTCGCCGAGCTGGGAGGCGACGACTTGGGCGATGTCGGAAGCCTGGATGTAGCGCCCGGTCGGCACTTCCAGATCCATGGTCAGGCCGTTGGCGAAGCCGGCCTCGGCCAAGAGCTTCTTGGCCTCGGCGGGATCGTAGGGGACGGGCTTCAGATCGGGGTTGTAGCCGAAATAGACCGAGGACAACGGCTGGCAGGCGCTGATCTGGGCCAGGCCGTCGAGCAGCCCGTCATTGATCGCCTTGCGGTCGATGCCGAGATTGAGCGCGCGCCAGAGCTTCGGGTTGTCCTTGAACGGCGCCTTCAGCCCGTTGAGCTTGATGAACATGCCGCGCGTGCCGGCGACCGAGGAGGCCTCGGCCTTGCCGCCTGCCTTGATGCGCGCGATCTCGGAGGTCGGGAAGCCGGTGATGAGATCGACATCGCCGGCCTGGAGCGCGGCGATGCGCGAGGAATCCTCGGGGATGATGCGGAAGGTGACGTTGTCGAAGGCCGGCTTCTCGCCCCAGTAGTCCTGGCGCGCCTTCAGCACGATGCGGTCGCCGCTGGCGAAACGGACGAGCTCATAGGGGCCGCTGCCGAGCGCCGCCACGGAGGGGTTGTTCTGCTGCGTCCATTTCGGCGGCATCAGCAGGAACATCGACATCTGGTCGGGCAGGTCGGGATAGGCGCCCTTGGTGACGAACTCGACGGTGGTCGGAGAAATCACCCGGACCTCGTTGATCGCGGCGAACCAGGGCTTGTTGCGCGCGCCGGTCTTGGGGTCGAGCACGCGCTCGACATTCCATTTCACGGCCTCCGCATCGAGCTTCTCGCCGTTCGAGAAGGTCACGCCCTCGCGCAAGGTAAACTGCCAGGCGGTGTCGCCGATCGCCTGCCATTTGGTGGCGAGGCCCGGCCGCAGCTTCAGGTCGGGGCCGCGATCGACCAGCGGGGTGTAGATATGGGCGGCGACGCTGAGGTCGGTACCGACCGTCGTCGACTTGTCGGGATCGAGCGTGTTGACGTTGCTCGACAGCGCGATCGTCAGGTCGCGCGCCAAGGCGGGAGAGAGGAGGGCGGTTGAGCTCATCGCGAAAGCGAGAGCGGCGGCGAGGCTGTGGGCCCGGTTGCGCATGACGATCCCCTGTGCTTGACTTTGGCGCCAATCTTGAATTCACGATTGGCATCTGTCAATCTCGGTCTATGGATGTTTTTGCTCAATCGGCGGGCGCGGGCAGTGAGCTTCACCTCCGGATGCCTGCAGGCGAATTGCGGTCGGGCGGCAAAGCGGGTGATGATGGCCGGGGGAACATGCTCGGATTCGTCTTTTGGAACACGGCGCGATGGTTTTGGTGACTGAGCAGGGCGGCAGGACGGCTGGCGAGGCGGGCGGCAAGCGCGCCGCCGGCGGCAGCGCCTCGCGGGCGCGCGAACTCGCAAAGCTGATCGAGAAGGACATCAGCACGGGCCGGCTCAGCGCCGGCTCCTGGCTGAAGCAGGTCGATCTCGAAGCGCAGTACGGCGCCTCGCGGCTCGACATCCGCCAGGCGCTGGACCGGCTCGAGGAGAAGGGCTTCGTCAAGCTGGAGGCCAATCGCGGCTATCGCGTCGAAACCTTCGACAAGGAGCGCTTCCGCAATGTCGTGACGATCCGCGCCATCCTGGAAGTCGCGGCCGCCGCGGAGGTGCTGAAGCATATCGACGAGGCGGGGCTGCAACGCTTGCTGCTGCGCGCCGACGCCTTCGCCGAAGCCGTCAATGCCGGGACCGTGGTCGCGCAGGAGGAGGCGAACTACGCCTTCCATGCCGTGATGCTGGAATTCTGCCCGAACCGCGACCTCGTCTCGATGATCTTCGATTTGCGCAGCCGGGTGCCCGTCACGTTGACGCGCGAGAAGAACACCGCCGCCCTGCTCGCCAATACGGTGAGCGAGCACTACGAGATCGTCGAACGCCTGCGCGAGCGCGACAAGCCCGGGCTGGAGGCCGTCGTCCACAAGCATGTGATGGGCGGTCTCGAAGTCGTCTGACATCACTCAAGGGAATTGAGCCATGCGCGTCGCCATCATCGGCTTCGGCGGGATCGGGCGCGGCTATGCCGCCTACCTGACCGTCCAGGGGCATGAGCCCGTGATCTGGTCGCCGAGCGGAGCGGCCCTGGCCGATTTCGCCGAGGACGCATCGCTGACCGTCACCGGCAAGCTCGAAACCGCCGTGCCGTTGCGCATCGCCCGCGATTGCGCCGAGGCCGTCGCGGGGGCCGAGGCGGTCATCGTCACGGTGCAGGCGAATGGCTTCAAGACGGCGCTCGATGCGCTCGCACCGCATCTCGTTGCCGGACAGAGCGTCATCATCAGCGCCCATTGCTCCTTCGCGGCGCTCCATCTGCACCGTCTGCTGCAGGAGCGGGGCGTCGACGTCCCGATCGCGGCCTGGGCGACGACGGCGCTGACTGCGCGCAAGAGCGGGCCGCGCAGCGTCCATGTCTCGGGCATCCGGGCGAAGCTCGACGTCGCCACCTTGCCGGTTCGCCATGCGCAGGCGGGCCTCGATGCCTGCCGCGCCCTGTTCGGCGATCGCTTCGAGCCGCGCGAGGATGTGCTCGCGATCATGCTCAGCAACCTCAACCCGCCGGCCCATGTCGCGAACATGCTGGGCAACCTGACCCGTGCCGAGCGCGGCGAGGATTGGCCCAATTACGGCTCGATCACCCAGGGCGTCGGCCGCATCGTCGATGCCATGGATGTCGAGCGCCTGGCGCTGGCCGGGGCCTTCGGCCTGTCGGTCCGCAGCGTGCAGGACCACTATGTGCATTCCTTCGGCGTGGCGCCGGGCCCGGTCGGCGAGATGGCGGCGGCCGTCTACAGGAACCGCCCGGAGCTGCTCGGCCCCAAGACGCTGGACACCCGCTTCATCACCGAGGACGTGCCCTTTGGCCTGGTGCCGCTCGAGGCCTTGGGGCAGGTCACCGGCGTGGCGCTGCCGCTGCATCAGGCCGGTATCGCCCTGTTCGACGCAATCTGCGCCCGGAACTTCCGCGCCGAGAACGATCTGCTGCCGGCGCTCGACCTTGGCCGGTTTTCCGCCGCGCAGCTCCACCGGGAGCTGCGCGGGGACTGATCCGGCTCTAGTCCGCCACCGGCTCCCCGAGCGTGTGCATCAGCCGGTTGGCCCAGCCGAAGATCGAGGCGGAGAGGATGAGGTCGAGGATCTCGACCTCGGACAGGCCGACCTCGCGCAATGCCGAAAGCTCCGCCGGGCCGGCGGCGGGCGGCGATTGCGAGAGCTTCACGGCGAAGTCGAAGATCGCCTGATGCTGTTCCTCGAGCTCGGCCTGCGTGCCCGCCGCGAAGATCGTCTCCATCACCTCCGGTCGCTTGGTGAGCTGGTTGAAGCGCGAGGCGTGAACCGCGGCGCAGTAGACGCAGGCATTGACGATCGAGGCCGCCACGGCGCCGAGCTCGCGCTCCGCCGAGGACAGGCCGCCCTTGCCGTACATGATCGCGTTGAAGAGCGGCGAGCGCACCTTGAGCGATTCCGGATCATGCGCCAGCGTCAGCACATAGGCCGAGATCTTCTTGTTCGACGGCGTCACCTGCATCGCCTCGAGCTGCTCGGGCGTCGCCTTGTCGATCTCGACGGGCGTGACATAGGGCTGCCAGCGCGGAACCGTCGCGGTGAATTCGTGCACGACCTTGCTCATCGGGAGGCTCCCAGCAGGCGCAGCCCGGCGATGACGCGGGCCTGATAGTTGACGAAGGCGGCAAGCTCCGCCAGCCGGACGACATCGGGTTCAGTGATGCCGGCGGCGACGAGCGCGGCGACATCCCCCTTCGTCGCCTCCCGCGTCCGGGCGGTGAGGATGTCGATGTGGCGGACCAAAGCGGCGAGCCGGGCATCGGCGCCGGCCCGGCTCGCGTCCTCGCCGGCAGCGATCGCGGCGAGGACCGGCGTTTCGCCGGCATCCGCCAGCAAGGCGCGGTAATGCGCGGCCAGGGCGTCGTCGCGATTGACGGAGGCCATGCGCGTCGCCAGCGCGGCCCGCTCGGCATGGCTGAGGCCGCCCGGCTCGCGCGGCAGCAGCACCGCATCGTGGCTGGCCTGACTCAATTCCATGATTTGCGCCCGCTGTGCCAGCGCCTCGGCGAGGGGGGAGCCTGCCCCGACGCCGGCCAGGGTCTCGATCAAAGTCATTCCATCCTCCGCGCAAGGCGGGCGTCTCGTCGCCCGATCGAATAATGCTTGACGCGTATCATGATGTCCATATCATTCGGATTTGGAATTATGGATGCCATGGATCTGCGCCAGCTCGAAGCCTTCGCCGCCGTCATGTCCGCCGGGAGCATCACCGGCGCGGCGCGGCTGCTCGGGCGCTCGCAACCGGCTCTGACCCGCCTGATCCAGGATCTCGAAGCCTCCCTCGGCTTCGGCCTGCTGCATCGCGCCGGGCCGCGCGTCACCCCGACCGGGCAGGGCCTGCGCTTCTACCAGGAGGTCGAGCCGGTGATCGCCTGGCTGCGGCTGCTGCGCGAGCGGGCCGACGCCATCGCGCAGGAGCGGCCGCCTTCGCTGTCCGTCGCCGCCATCGCCGCCTTCTCCGGCATGCTGCCGGCTGCGCTTGCGCGGCTGGACGGAGACAGCCTTCCCGACCGGATCCATGTCCGGACCGCCATTGCCGAGCAGGTCGTGGAGGCCGTCGCCACGCAGGGCTGCGAAATCGGCATCGCCAGCCTGCCGGTCGAGCATCCGGCGATCGACATCCACTGGATCGGCGAGGCGCCCTGCGTCGCTGTCGTCGCGGCGGATGACCCGCTCGCCGGCAGCGACCGCATTCCGCTCGCGAGCCTGGCGGGTCGCCGGCTGATCACCATGGCGAATCCGTTCCGCTGGCGCCGCCGTCTCGATATGGCGCTGGCGGAGCGCGGCATCGTGCCGGCCGCCATCCTCGACAGCAACACCGCGCAGACCGCCATCATGTCGGCGCGCGCGGGCCTGGGTATTGCGGTCGTCGAACCGGTCATGGCCCATGGCATGCCGGTGGAAGGGGTGGCGATCCGCCCGCTCGACCTGTCGATCCCCTTCTTTTGGGCGGTTTTCTCGCCTTATGGCCGGCCGTTGAGCGGCCTGGCCTCGGGCCTTGTCGAGGCGCTCGAGACGATTTCACGCGAGACGCTGCCGGGCTTCGTCCGGCACGCCGCGACGGCCCGCGACCGGCTGATGGCCGACGCCCTGGGCTCTTCTCCCCATCCGAAAGACCTTGCGCCATGAACGCCAACACGCCGCCGGCCATCGGCCTGCGCCAGCTCGAAATCCGGTTGCGACAGGATCTCTCCTGGCTGGAATGGCCCGCCAAGAGCTGGGTGCCGCCGCGTACCTTTGCCGGAGAGCCCGTCACCGACGTCGTGATCGTCGGGGCCGGGATGTGCGGGCTCGCCGCGGCGGCGGCGCTGAAGGGGCTCGGCATCGCGAATCTGCTGGTGCTCGACAAGGCGCCGGCCGGCCGCGAAGGGCCCTGGGTGACCTTCGCGCGCATGGAAACGCTGCGCTCGCCCAAGCAGCTCACGGGCCCGGCCCTCGGCCTGCCGGCCCTGACCTTCCGCGCCTGGTACGAGGCACAGTTCGGCCAGGACGCCTGGAACGCGCTGGGCAAGATCCCGCGGCGGCAATGGATGGAATACCTCACCTGGTATCGCCGCGTGCTCGACCTGCCGGTCCGCAACGATGTCGAGCTTCTCGCCGTCGAACCCGGCCCCGAGGAGCTGCTGACGCTGCGCCTGCGCGAAGCCGGCGCCGAGCGCGTCATCCGCGCCCGCCATCTCGTGCTGGCGACCGGCCGCGACGGGCTCGGCGGCCCCTTCGTGCCGGAAATTGTCTCCGGTATCGACCGCAAGCTCTGGGCCCATAGCTCGGAGGCTCTCGATTTCGAGGCTCTCAGGGGCAAGCGCATCGGGGTCGTCGGCGCCGGCGCCTCCGCCATGGACAATGCGGCCGAGGCTCTCGAACAGGGCGCGGGCAGCCTCGATCTCTTCGTCCGCCGCAAGGACCTGCCGCGCGTCAACAAGTTCACGGGCATCGGCAGCCAGGGCGTGGTCCATGGTTTCGCTGCCCTGCCGGATGAGTGGAAATGGCGCTTTCTCGACCATGCGATGAAGGCGCAGACGCCGCCGCCGCGCGATTCGACGCTGCGCGTCTCGCGGCATCCGCAGGCGCGCTTTCATCTCGGCAGCCCGATCCTGAGCCTGGAGGAGCGTGACGGCCATCTCGTCCTGACCACGCCGAGCGGTGCCTATCCGCTCGATTTCCTGATCCTGGCGACGGGTTTCCAGGTCGATCTCGGCCTGCGGCCGGAGCTTGCGGCCTTCGCGCCCTTCATCCGCTTCTGGAAGCACCGCTATACGCCGCCGACCGGCCTCGACAATGCGGAGCTTGCCAATGCCCCGGATCTCGGGCCCGGCTTCGAGTTCCAGGAACGCGAGCCCGGCTCCTGCCCGGCGCTGTCGCGGATCCACTGCTTCAACTATCCGGCGATGCTCTCCCACGGGAAGCTCTCGGGCGACATCCCGGCCGTCAGCGACGGCGCGGATCGCCTTGCGCGCAGCATCACCGCCGGGCTGTTCAGCGAGGATCGCGAGACGCATTACGCCGCGCTCGTCGCCTATGACACGCCGGAGCTGCTGGGTGACGAGTGGACGGTCGCGCCGCACTCGGCGGCTTCGGGCTGACAATTTAGATGGTGCTCTTCATTTTGCTTTAGCTGGATAACCAATGCGTCGGGGCGACCTCGGGACAGGTAGGGACGGATGAATTACCGCTGGGACTGGTCGGTCCTGATCAGGGAGCCCTATATCGACTGGCTGTGGAGCGGCCTGCTCCTGACGCTGGCGATCAGCATCCTGAGCTGGGCCGTCGCGCTGACGATCGGCATCGTCGTCGGCGTCGCCCGCAGCGCCCCGTCTCGCGTGGCGCGCCTGCTGGCCGGCATCTATATCGACGTGTTCCGCAGCGTGCCGCCGCTCGTCCAGCTGTTCCTCTGGTATTTCGTCCTGCCCGAGATCGTTCCCGACGGGGTCGGCCTCTGGCTGAAGCGGGACCTGCCTTATCCGGAAATCGTCACCGCGGTGGTCGCCATCGGCCTGTTCGCCGGGGCGCGCGTCGCCGAGCAGGTTCGCGCCGGCATCGAGGCCGTCGGCGCGCCATTGCTGCCGGCGGCGCTCGCCACGGGCCTGCGCCCGCTGCAGGCCTTCCGGCTGATCGCCCTGCCGCTGGGCCTGCGCGCCATCGTCGGGCCGCTGACCTCGGAATTCCTGATCACGATCAAACTGTCCTCGCTCAGCCTGACGATCGGCGTGCTCGAACTGACCGCGCAAAGCCGGCATGTCGAGAACTACACCTTCCAGGGCTTCGAGGCCTTCACCTTCGCGACGGTGGGCTATCTGGTGATCGGCCTGTGCGCGACGGGGCTGATGCGCCTCATCGATGGCCGGATCGGCGGAGCCTCGCTGCGAAAGGCCACGACGTGAGCGATTTCGACTGGGGCGTGATCGCCCGCTCGTATGGATTCCTCGCCGAAGGGATGGCGCTCAGCGCGCTGCTGGTTCTGGTCGCGACGCTGGGCGGCCTCGTCGTCGGCTTCGGGCTAGCGTTGATGCGGCTGTCCACGCACCGGCTGATCTCGGTTCCGGCGGCGGCTTACGTCACGGTGATGCGCTCGCTGCCGCTGGTGCTGGTGCTGTTCTGGTTCTATTTCCTGATGCCGCTCGCCATCGGGCGGCCGGTCGGCTCGCTGACCTCGGCCCTGATCGCCTTCGTCCTGTTCGAGGCGGCGTTCTATTGCGAGATCATCCGCGCCGGCATCGGCAGCGTCCGCTCCGGGCAGAGCGATGCCGGGCTGGCGACGGGCCTGCGCCGCTGGCAGGTGCTGCGGCTGATCGTGATGCCGCAGGCGATGCGGGCGATGGGGCCGCTGATCCTCAACCAGGTCGTGATCGTGTTCCAGGACACCTCGCTGGTCTATGTCGTGTCGCTGCACGACTTCCTCACCGCCGCGAGCGTGGTCGCCGCCCGCGACGGGCGTTCCACCGAAATGTATACGCTGGTCGCCGTCGTCTATCTGGTGATCTGCCTCTCCGTCACGAAGCTTGCCGAATTCTACAGGAAGGGGCGCCCGTCATGATCGTTCTGGACGACGTGCACAAATCCTACGGCCCCCAGCACATCCTGCGCGGCTGCTCGGCCGAGATCCGTCTCGGCGAGGTCGTGGTGGTCTGCGGGCCGTCGGGCTCCGGCAAGAGCACGCTGATCAAATGCATCAACGGGCTGGTGCCGTTCGAGCGGGGCACGATCACGGTCGACGGCGTCTCGGTCTCGTCGCCGAAGACCGACCTGCCGGCGCTGCGCTCGCGCATCGGCATGGTCTTCCAGAGTTTCGAGCTCTACCCGCACATGACCGCGCTGCAGAATGTCAGCCTGGCGCAGATCCATGTGCTCAGACGCTCGCAGAAGGAGGCCGATGAGCGCTCGGCGAAGATCCTGACGCGGGTCGGGCTTGGCGACAAGCTGGGACAACGCCCGTCGCAACTCTCCGGCGGGCAGCAGCAGCGCGTGTCGATCGCACGCGCCCTGGCGATGAACCCGCAGGCGATGCTGTTCGACGAGCCGACCTCGGCGCTCGACCCCGAGATGATCAACGAGGTGCTCGAGGTGATGCAGGAGCTCGCCCTCGAAGGCATGACCATGATCGTCGTCACCCATGAGATGGGCTTCGCCCAACGCGTTGCGGATCGCGTCCTGTTCATGGATCGTGGCGAGATCGTCGAGGACACGCCCAAGGAGCAGTTCTTCACAGCCCCTGCCTCGGAGAGGGCGCGGCAATTCCTGAAGCAGGTCCTGACGCATTGAGCGGTCATGGGCGTTTCCAGCGGCCAGCCATGGTCATGCGAGCGACAACAAGCCGGCGGTTCCGTCGGGAGAGGCGATTCCACGATGCGCGTTAGCATTCTCGGTGCAGGAGCGGCGGCCTGCGGCGCCGCGGCTCAATTGTCGGCCATGGGGCATGACCCGATGCTGTGGTCGCCCTCCGGCCGGAGCACGGAGCAGCTTGCTGCGGGAGCGCCGCTGCGCGCGACGGGAGCGATCGAAGCCAGCTTCCACCCGCGTATCGCGGGAAGCGCCGCGGAAGCCGTCGCCAGCGCCGACGTCGTGATGCTGGCGATGCCGGGCTACGCCCACAAGATGGCGTTCGATGCGATCGCCCCTCATCTGAGGGAGGGGCAATCCGTCATCGTCAGCTCGCATGCCTCCTTCGGCGCGCTCTACCTTTCGCAGCTGCTGGCGGCGCGGAAGCTGTCTGTGCCCATCGTCGTATGGGGGACGACCCTGACGACCGGCCGCAAGGCATCGCCGACCGAGGTCGCGGTGAATTCGCTGCGCTCCAAGATCGACATCGCGTCCTTGCCGCAGGAAGCTGCGGCCGAAGCGCTGGCGCTGTGCAACGCCCTGTTCGGCGAGCGCTTCGTCGTCCGCGAGGGGCTGCTGGCGATCGCTCTGAGCAATCTCAACCCGCAGAACCATCTCGCCATCGCCCTGTTCAACCTGACGCGGATGGAGCGGGGCGAAAGCTGGGGCCAGGCCGAGAACGTCACCACCGCCGTCGGGCGCGTGATGGAGGCGCTCGATGCGGAGCGGCTCGCCATCGCCGAGGCCTTCGGCGTCTCGGTCCGGACGATCCGCGAGCATTATGCCTATTCCTACCAGCTTCCGGTCGCCAGCATCGCGGAGATGAATGCCGAACTGCATGGCCGCGGCAAGGGCGGTTTCGGCCCGACGACGCTGGAGAGCCGCTACGTTCTCGAAGATGCACCTTACGGATTATGGCCCACCGTGCTGCTCGGCCGGCTCGCCGGGAAACCGGCGACCTTGCACGAGGCGGGGCTGACGATGCTGTCGGCCGCCTATGGGCGGGATTTCGCGGGCGAGAACGAGTTGCTGCCGGCGCTCGGCTTCGCGGCGATGGCGCGCGACGAGCTGGAGGCGCGGGCGCGGGATGGATTTTAGACACCGTCCTCCGGCGAGGGCGGCCATGCGAGCGATCGCGATAACCGGGAGAGAGCCATGAGATTCCATCTTGCTGCAGCCGCAGGCGCCATTCTGGCGCTGAACCTGGCGAGCTCGGCCGCCGGAGCCCAGGAGGTCGACGGCATCGTCAAGAAGCTGAAAGAGACGCAGACCATCACCATGGGCGTCCGCGAGGCGCTGTTTCCGTTCAGCTATCTCGACGACAACAAGAATCCGACGGGCTATGCGGTCGAGTTCTGCAAGCGCATCATCGAGGACATCAAGACCGAGCTGAACCTGCCCGAGATCAAGATCAAATACGTGCCGATGACGATCCAGAACCGGCAGGCGCTCGTCGCCAACGGGACGATCGACCTCGAATGCGAGGGGACGGTCAACACCTTCGGTCGCAACAAGCAGGTCGATTTCTCGTCGGTCAGCCACGTCTCGGCGAGCCAGCTCCTGGTCCTCAAGAGCACCGGCATCAAGAATTACGACGACCTCAACGGCAAGATCGTGGCGGTGGCGACGGGCGGCACCAGCGAGCCCGACCTCAAGAAGCTCGTGGCCGAGCGCAAGCTCAATCTGCGCGTCATCAATGTCGACGACCACGCCGCCGCCCTGATCGCGGTCGAGACCCGGCGCGCCGATGCCTATTTCAGCGACAACGGCGCCTTCTACGGGCTGATCAAGCAGTCGAAGAAGCCCGACGCGCTGGAGATCGTCGGCGACGAATACGGCTATGCGCCGCAAGGCTTCATGGTGCCCAAGCTCAACCCGACCATCCTCTGGATCGTCAATCACACGATGGGCAAGATGTTCAAATCGGGCGAGGCCGAGGCCTTGTACATGAAGTGGTTCGGGCCGCTCGGTGCCCATGTCGGGCCGAAGCTGCGGGCCGCCTGGGCGACGCAATCCTACGCCGAATGAGCCTTCGCCGCCGTCACGGCGCCTGAGAACCGGACCCGCCGCGCACCGCGCGGCGGCAGGGCCTGTCGGTCGCTTGCGGTCAGGCGCCTGAGGGGGCGAGCCGGAGATCGCGGAGCGCGGGAGCGCCCAGCATGCCCATCGTGATCCTGAGTTCGTTGGCGAGGATGTCGAGGATGCGGCCAGCGCCTTCCGCGCCGCCGATCGCCACACCATAGAGCGGCGCGCGGCCGATCAGGACGCCGTTCGCGCCCAAAGCGAGAAAGCGGGCGATGTCGGCGCCGCGGCGCACGCCGCTATCGGCCAGGATCTCGAGACGGCCGGCGATGGCGTCGGCGATCGCCGGCAGCACCTGGGTCGGGCCCGGCGCGCAGTCGAGGTTGCGCGCGCCATGGTTCGACACGACGATGGCGTCGACGCCGTGCGATAAAGCCGCCTGCGCATCCTCCACCCGCAGGACGCCCTTGAGCACGAGCTTGCCGCGCCAGTGCCGGCGCAGCAGCTTCACATCCTCCCAGGTCACGTCCGCCGCCAGGCTGAGCTCGTCGGAGAGCGCGGCGCGGCCGAGCTTGGTGCGGAACCCGTCGGGGTAATGCGCATAGGTCGGCACGCCGCCCGTCGCCAGCGCCCGCAGCATGACGGAGGCCGTCCAGCGGGGATGCAGCGCCACATCGAGCCCCGCCCGCCACGAGGCCTTCAGCGGAATGCCGAAGCCGTTGCGGAGATTATATTCGCGGTTGGGGCCGACGGCGGTGTCGACGGTCAGGACGAGGGTTTCGGCCCCGGCCGCCCAGGCGCGGTCGAGCAGGGCGAGCATGCGCTGGCGGTTCTTCCAGACATAGAGCTGGAACCAGAGCCGCGCGCCGGATTCCGCCGCGATGCGCTCGATGGCGGTGATCGACTGCGTCGAGACGCAGAAGGGAATGCCGGCGGCCGCCGCCGCTTTGGCGATGGCGATCTCGCCATCGTGCCAGACGAGGCCGGCGACGGCGGTGGGCGCGATCACCAGCGGGAGCGGCTGGCGCTGGCCGAGGATCTCGGCCTCGGTCGAACGCCGGGAGACATCGACCAGCACAGCCGGCGAAAGCCGGATCGCGTCGAGCTCACTGCGGTTGGTGGCGATGGAGACTTCGTCCTCGCTGCCGCGATCGACATATTCGAACAGGCCGTGCGGCAGACGGCGCGAAGCGGCGCGGCGCGCATCGGCGACGTTGAGGATATGGGAGAAGGCGGTCATCGCGGCAGCGTCATCGTGGCAGGTCGATGCCGATGCCGCGTTCGCGGGCGCGGCCGATGACGAGATGCGCCAGCGCGAGATCTGCGAGGGCAAAGCCCCGGAAGCAGAAGAAGGAGCGGGCGCCCGGCGCGGTCGGGTGGGCGTCGTTCGCCATCTCGACGAGATCATGGCCGAAGCGGACCGTCGTCACCGGGTTGCCGTCGATGTCGTAGGGCGCCTGCGACTGTTCGAGGCTGTCGGTCGCCAGCACGTCGAAGGCCGGCAAGCTCTCGGGGATCCAGCTTCGGCCGATATCGACGGCGGCAGCGAAGGCGTTCGGCTTCATCAGCCGCGCATCGAGGAACGGCTTCAGCCCCGGCGCGCCCGGCACCATCGAGATGACGATGTCGCTGCGCGCCAGCAGGGCGTCGGCATCGGCGACGATCTCGGTCGCAAGTCCGTGCTTCGAAGCGGCCTGCGCGAGACGCTCCGCCGAGGAGCGGCTGCGGCTCAAGGCCAGCGCCGTGGCCAGGCCGGGATAGAGGGCGAGGAAGGCGTCGAGATGGGCATGGGCCTGGAGGCCGCAGCCGACGAAACCGATGGTCCTGGGGGCCGGCGGCGCCATCCGCGCGGCGGCGGCGGCCGAGAGCGCGGCGGTGCGGATCAGCGTGATCTCGTCACCGTCGAGCACGGCCAGCGGCGCGCCGCTGGCATAGTCGCTGACGCAGATCAGGGCGTTGATCCCGGGCACCGGGCTGTCGGGGCCGACGGGCGCCATCGAGACCCATTTCAGCGTCGCGACCCCCTGCGCCTGCGAGGCTGCCGTCATGGCCTGGAAGCCATGGCCGGGACCGAGCGTGAGCGCGCTTTTCGGCAGGCTGCGGTTGAGGCCGGCGGCATGGTCGCGGAAGGCCTGGAGCACGGCCTCGCGCGCCTCGCCGGGCGGGATGGCGAGGGCCTTGACGTCGCTGCGCGAGAGATAGAGCAGGCGCTCGCTCATCGGGCGAACCTCCGGGCGGAATAGGGGGTGGGATCGAAGGGCGGCTCGCGCCCGTCGATCAGCGCGGCGACGAGCCTGCCCGTCGCCGGCGCCTGGGTCAGCCCGGTATGGGCATGGCCGAAAGCATGCACGATATCGGCCGAGCCGGAAGCGATGCCGATGCAGGGCAGGCCATCCGGCGTCGAGGGGCGGTTGCCCATCCAGCGGTCGATCCGGGCGGTCTCGAAGCGCTTCGCCTGCCCGGGAAACATCTTGCGGGCATAGCCGAGCAGGATGTCGGCGCGGCGCCAGTCAGGATCTGCGTCGGGATCGGCGAGCTCGACCTGCCCGGCGAGCCTCAGCCCTTGCGGCGTCGAGACGACGCCCATCTGCCCGTCCGAGGGCATCAGCCCGGCGCCGAGCTCGACGCCCGGCTCGGGGATGACGACATGGTAGCCGCGCTCGGAGATCAGGGGCACGCGGTCTCCGGCAAGCTTCGCCAGCCCGGCCGAGCCGATGCCCGCCGCGATGACGGCGCGGTCGCAGGCGAGGGGGCCCCGGTCGGTCACGACGGCGCTCAGCCTGCCGCCGTCGATGACGAACCCCGTGGCGCGCGCCGTGATGCGTTGCGCGCCGCGCGCCTCCAGCAGCCGGGCAAGCGCCGCGCAATAGGCGCCGGGATCGGCGATCTGGCCGGCATCGTCGAGCCGGGCGCCGAAGCGGTAGGCCGGCGACAGCTCCGGCTGCAGGCGGCGCAATTCGGGCTCCTCGATCTCGCTGAAGCGGATTCCGAGCTCGCGGCGCATCGCCCAGATGCGGCTTTCGGCGGCGAAGGCGGTGCGGTCCGGATAGACATAGACCAGCCCTTCCTGCCGGATCAGGTGGCCGACGCCAGCCTCGTCGGCATAGGCGCGGTGATCGGTCACTGTGTGCTTGCAGAGCGGGTAGCGCTGGCGTGCGCAGATCCCGATGCGCTCCCAGTCGCGGCCGGCGGCAATGAAGCGGGCGAGCCAGCCGGCATGGCGGGGCAGGTCGCGCCAGCGCAACGTGAACGGCCCGGTCCGGTCGAGCAGGAAGCCCGGCACCTTGCGCCAGAGACCCGGCAGGGAGATCGGCATGATCGCGCCGGGGTTGATCCAGGTCGCATTGCCGTAGGAGGCGGCCTGACGGCCGCCGGGCTCGCCCGGCTCGACCAGCAGGACATGGTGGCCGGCGCGCTGGACCTCGAGGGCTGCACACAGGCCGACGATTCCGGCGCCGATCACGGCGACGGTCAATGGCGCGTCCCCCGGCATCGCCCGGCCTCAGCCGCGATTGTGGAAGTGGCTGAGGAAAGCCCGGGTCGCTTCCTGCTTGGGTTCGCCGATCACCTCGCGCGCCGGCCCCTCCTCGACGATGACGCCGTCGCGCATGAAGACGACGCGGTCGGCGACCTCGCGGGCGAAGCCGATCTCATGGGTGACGATGATCATCGTCATGCCCTCGGCGGCGAGGTCGCGCATGACGCCGAGCACCTCCCCGACGAGTTCGGGGTCGAGCGCGGAAGTCGCCTCGTCAAAGAGCATCACCTCCGGCTCCATCGCCAGCGCGCGTGCGATGGCGACGCGCTGCTTCTGCCCGCCCGAGAGCTTGTTGGGGAAGACGTCGACCTTGTCGCTGAGGCCGACCTTGGCGAGGAGCTTGCGGGCGAGCGCCTCCGCCTGCGGCTTCGGCATCGCCTTCACCGAGACCGGGCCCTCCATGACGTTCTGGACCACCGTCATGTGCGGGAACAGGTTGAAGTGCTGGAAGACCATGCCGGTGTTCGAGCGGAAGCGCGCCTGCTCGCGGGTGGCCGGCAGCTTTGAGCCGTCGCCGAAGGAGAAGCTGTCCTCGCCGATGCGGATGCGGCCGCCCTCGGGCATGACGAGCAGGTTGAGGCAGCGCAGCAGGGTCGACTTGCCGGAGCCGGACGGGCCGATCAGCGCGACGACCTGGCCGGTCTCGACCTTGAGATTGATGTCCTTCAGCACGACCAGCGCGCCGAAGCTCTTGCGAAGGCCGGAGACCTCGATCCTGTAGCTCATCGCCCGGCCCTCAATTGCTGTGCGCCAGCCGCTTTTCGGCCAGCTTGACGATCGCGGTCAGCGGCAGCAGCACGACCACGTAGATCGCGGCGACCACCGTGTAGACCTCGAGCGCGCGGTAGGTGTCCATGGCGGCAACCTGGCCCTGATAGAGCAGGTCGGGCACGGCGAGGACGGAGACGAGCGAGGTGTTCTTGAACTGGATGATCGACTGGTTCATCAGCGGCGGGATCATCCGCTTGATCGCCTGCGGCAGCACGATCCGGCGCATCACCCGCGCCGGGGTCATGCCCAGCGCCAGCCCGGCCTCGCTTTGCCCCGGCTCGATCGAGATGATGCCGCCGCGGATCACCTCCGCATAGAATGAGCCGCCATAGAGCGTCAGCGTCACGACCGAGGCGGTGATCGCATCAAGCTTGATGCCGGTCAGGATCGGCAGCGCGTAATAGAACCACAGCAGCAGCACGAGCAGCGGCGTCAGCCGGAACATCTCGATATAGGCCCAGGACAGCCAGCGCAGGGCCGGCGAGCGCGAGAGCTGGGCGATGCCGGCGATGAGGCCGACGACCAGGCCGAGCAGGACGACGGCGATGGTGATGCCGATCGTCACGCCGGTTCCGGTCAGGAAGATCCAGCGATAGCTCCAGACGATGTCGAAATTCCAAGTGTAGGACATGTCCAACCCTGCCCGCGCGCGGCGCAGCCCTCGCGCATGAGAGCGTGTTGCCGGAGGCGGCCCGCAAAAAGCGATCTGCACGAAAGAGCGTGCAGGAAACGAAGCGGCTTCCCGCGATGGACGCGGGAAGCCGGAGAACCCTCAGAGGGTTATGCCCGCCGGAATGTCCTCGGAGGTGACGCCGACCTGCTCCAGGCTTTCGACGACGGCGCTGCGGACGAGGCCGAGGCCGCGCGCATAGACGATCCAGGTGTTGACGAAATCGCGCCAGGTCTTGTCCGATTCGCGGCGGAAGGCCGCGTTCGAGGTCGAGCCGAAGAAGGGCTGGGGCACGACGACCTTGCCGAGGCTGGGGTCGGCCTTCACGGCGCGCACGCCGCCCATCCAGAAGATGCACTGCGCATCGACGCGGCCGGTGCGCAGCGCCAGCATCGCCTCGTTGATGGTCTTGAAGCGCGTGATCTGGGCCTTCGGGCACAAAAGCGTGGCGATCTGGTCATGGGCCGAGCCGACATCGACCGAGATCTTGACCTCGGGCTTGTTCATGTCGGCCCAGCTCTTGGGCTCGAAGCCCGGCTTGGCGATGACGACCAGCGCGCTGTCATAGGCGCCGACCGAGAAATCGACCGCCATCGCGCGCTTCGGCGTCGGGTTGAGCCCGAACATGATGTCGATCTTGTCGGCCTGGAGATCGAGCACCGCATTGCCCCAGGTCGTCTCGACCAGCTCGAGCTCGACCTCCATGTCCTTCGCGAGCGCGGCGCCGATCGTGTAGAAATGGCCGCTCCACTTGCCGCTGGCCGGGTCCTTGACGAACCAGGGCGCGCTCGAGGTCACGGCGCCGAGCCTGAGCTTCTTGCTGGCGATGATGCGGTCGAAGGTGTTCTTCGCCGCGCTCTGCGCGCTCGCTCCGTTGGAGGCCAGCGTGAGCGCGCCGGCTGCCACCGCGCCCGCGCCGATGAGGCCTGCCAGATCCCTGCGTGTCGTCATGTTCATTCTCCCGGCGTTATGAGGCGAACCCCGTCATGGCTGGTGAGGCAGGCTCCCGCTTCCCCTGCGGGCTTCCGTGACCTGCGCCCCCTCACCGAAGGCCGCAGCGGATTTTTCGGTCGTCTTCAGGCCGTGCCCGGCGCCAGCAGAACGCCCGGATTCATCAGGTTCTGCGGATCGAACAGCGTCTTGACCTTGTTCATCAGCTCGTAGCGCAGCGGATCGGCGAGGCGCGCGAGCTCTTCGGTCAGCTTGCGCCCCACGCCGTGCTCGGCGCTGAAGGTTCCGCCGAAGCGGGCGGCGACGTCGTGGATGGCTCGCTCGACTTCGAGCGCGAAGGCTTCCGCATCGGGCAGGGCCGCCCAGAATTCGTGCGTGAACATCAGGATGTAGTGCACATTGCCGTCGCCGAGATGGCAGACCACTTCCGTGATCGCCTGCGGGTAGCGCTCGGCCGCGACCTTGTCGGCCGCCGCGATGAAGGGGGCGACGTGGGAGGAGCGCACGGCGACATCATGCGTGATGCTCATGCCTTCCTTCCTGTTGGCCTCGGAGACCGAATGGCGCAGGTGCCAGAACTCGGCCGCCTGCTGCTCGGAGGTCGCGATGACGGCATCGAGCACCTCGCCGGCTTCGAGCGCGGCGCCGACGACCTCCTCGAGGATCGCGGGGAGGGCGGTGGTCGCGTCCTCGCTGCCGAGCTCGATCAGGACGGACCAGGCCGGAATTTCGGGGAAGGGGAAGCGGGCCCGCTCGGCATGCTTGCGCACCAGCTCGAATTGCGAGGCGGAGACCATCTCGAAGGCCTGGATATAGGAGCCGGCGCGGTCCTGCAGCGCGGCCAGCAGCGCGACTGCGGCCGCGGGTTCGGCGACGGCGACCCAGGCATGGGCGGTGTTCGGCGTCTGCGGATGCAGCCGCAGCGCCGCGCCCGTGACGATGCCGAGCGTCCCTTCCGCGCCGATGAAGAGATGGCGCAGCATGTAGCCGGTATTGTCCTTGCGCAGCGCCGCGAGGTCCGAGAGCACGCGCCCGTCCGGCAGCACGACTTCCAGGCCGGCGACGAGATCGCGCATCGGCCCGTAGCGGACGACGCCGGTGCCGCCGGCATTGGTCGAGATCAGCCCGCCGATCTGGGCGCTGCCCTCGCTGCCGAGATGGAGCGGAAACTGCCGCCCGGCCTCGATGGCGGCGTTGTGCAGATCGCCGAGCACGACGCCGGCATCGACGGTCGCGACGCCGGTGGCCCGGTCGACGGAGCGGATGCGGTTCATGCGGCGCAGCGACAGCACGATGCCGGGCTTGTCGCTCCGGCCGCTGTCCGGCACGGCGCCGAAGCACAGGCCGGTATTGCCGCCGACCGGGAAGACCGGCTGGCCTTCGGCCGCGCAGAGCGCGACCACGGCGGACACCTCCGCCGTGGAAGCCGGCTGGACGATGGCGAGCGCCCGTCCGCGCCGGCGCTGGCGCCAGTCGACGAGCCAGGGCTCCATCTCGGCCGGATCGGTGATCAGGCCCTTGTCGCCGACGATGCCGCGAAGCCGCTCGATCACGATCCGCTCTCCGCTCAGGCCAGGCTGATGGCTTTGGCCTGCGCCGCGGCGACCTTGAGCCCGGCCAGCGTCTGGTCGCTCGGTCCGAGCAGCGGCAGACGCACGCCGCCGACCGGCATGCCGGCAAGTGCCATATACTCCTTCAGCGGTCCCGGATTCGTCTCGACATAGATGGCGTCGACCACCGGATCGATCTTGTCCTGCAGCTTCAGCGCCTCCTTGAGCTTGCCCTGGCGGGCAAGCGCGAAGATCTCGAGCCAGATCTTCGGATAGATGGTCGCCGACGCCAGCACGCCGCCCCGCGCGCCGAGCGCGACATGGGTGGCGAAGAGCGGCTCCTCGCCCGACAGGATCGCGATCTTGTCGCCGGCATATTTCACCGTGCGGATGAAATCGGGCATGTCGTAGGACGAGTACTTCATGCCGATGATCGAACCGTCCTCGGCCATGGCCTGCACCGTGTCGGCGAAGGCGGAGACCGTCGTGCGGCGCGGAATCTGGTAGAGCATGACCGGCAGGTCGAGCGCATCGCGGTAGCGCCGGAAATAGGCGCGCATGCCGTCCTGCGTGCCGGGGGCGTAATAGGGCGTGACGGTCATGACCGCGGCGGCGCCGGCAGCGGCGAAGTCGCGGCCGGCTTCGAGCGCATCCTCGAAACCGGTGGAGAGCACGCCGGGAATGACCGGCTTGCCGTCGGCGGCCTCGACGCAGGCGGCGACGATGGCGCGGCGCTCGTCGCGGGAGAAGGCCGGATATTCGCCCGTGCCGCCGATCGGCACGATGCCGGCCGCGCCGGCCGCGAGCTGGAAACGCACCAAAGCCTGGAGGCCCTTGATGTCGACCGCGCCGTCGGCGGCGAGCGGCGTGACGATCGCGGTGTAGAGGCCGCCAAGTGTGTCGTGCGTGAGTGTCATGCGAAACGTCCCTGCCGCGATGTCGCCTGGCCGCGCCGGCCCCTCGCCGAACGCCTCCGGACCGGTTGCCGGCACATCATTTGCGGAAAATTGTTGCAGCCGGGACCAACTGTCAACACAAAAATATAAAAATGTCGGATACGAAATTTATTCGCCCATGAGCGGTGACGTTCCCTTTTCTTCCCTGCGGCTGGCGATTATGACAGGAGGCGCCATTGGGCTGGAACGAGGAGAATGGGCATGCCGGAAATCTCGCTGGCGGAACGGGGGGAATCGCCCGAGCCGCCTGAGGCCTGGCAGTCCGGCGACGAGGCGCGCGGCGGGATCGATATCGGCGCGCGGCTGCTCAAGCTGCGCAAGAGTCGCGGCCTGACCCTGCAGGACGTCAGCGCGATGACGGGCGTATCGGCCTCGGCCTTCTCCAAGATCGAGCGCAACGAGCTTTCGCCGACGATCTCGACGATGCAGCGCATCGCCCATGGGCTCGAGGTCGAGCTGGTGACGCTGTTGTCGAGCGGCGAGCAAGGCGGCGCGGTGAGCTTCGCCGGGCGCCGCAGCATCAGCCGGGCGGGCGGCGGCAGCAAGCACACCACCGGGACCTGCAACAACGTCCTGCTCTGCGCCGATCTCAAGAACAAGCGCGCCACGCCGATCCTGACCACGGTGACGGCACGCTCGCCGGACGAATACGCGGCCTGGGCCAAATCCGAGGCGGAGATCTTCGTGATGGTGATGGACGGCACGCTCATCGTGCATAGCCGCCTCTACGAGCCGCTCGAGCTCAACAAGGGCGATTCCGTCTATTACGACGCCACCACCGAGCATACCTGGACCTCGAAGGGGCCGACCGATGCGGTCGTGCTCTGGGTGCTCGTCGACCTCTGACGGCGCCGCTGCCGCGACAGCGCCCGATTCCGCCTCGGAGCAGGGCGCGGTTGCGGTCCCGGCACGATCGTTGCACGATCCCGGCTTGTCCGACGACCGGATCGCATCTTGGCCCGCACCGACCTGCGCAACTCGTCCCGCTACTGGCACGACCCTCGGGTTCCGGGCCTGAGCTGCCTCGTCGCCGATTTCACCAGCCACGATTACGCCCCTCACAGCCACGAGGCCTTCGTCGTTGCGGTGACGGAGGCCGGCGGCGCCGAGTTCAAGAGCCGGGGGCGGACCGACGAGGCGGGAACCTCGACCCTGCTCGTGTTCAATCCCGACGAGCCGCATTCCGGACGCATGGGCTGGAGCCCGCGCTGGCGCTATCGCGGGCTCTATCTGACCCGCCCGGCGATCGAGACGCTCAATGCCGCGCTCGGGCTGGATGCGACGGCCTATTTCTGCCGGAACAGCTTTCACGACGCCGATCTGATCGAGGCCTTCCTCGGGCTGCACCGCATTCTCGACGATGGCAACGATCCGTTCGAGGAGCGCGAATTGCTGCTGCGCAGCTTCGGCGCCCTGATCCGGCGCCATGCCGCGGGTGAGCCCAGGCTGTCGCCGCCGGCGCGCGACGCGCAGCGGGCGGCCCGCGTCCGCGAGATCATGCGCGAACGCCATGCGGAGGAGCTGACGCTGGAGGAGCTCGGCGCCGCCGTCGGGCTCACGCCGTTCCAGTTGATCGCGCTGTTCAAGCGCAGCACGGGGCTCACCCCGCATGCCTATCTCACGCAATTGCGCCTGAAGGCCGCGATCACCGCGCTCGGTCGCGGCACGAGCATTGCCGCCGCTGCCTTGGACGCGGGCTTCTACGACCAGAGCGCGCTGACGCGGCATTTCAAGCGCAGCTACGGCATCACCCCGCTGCAATGGGTGCAGGCGACCGCCGGCTGAGCGGTTTTCTCAATTTCCGCCAATAGCGGCGCGGCAAGGCGCGCCAATCTCGTCTCCATGCGGATGCCCTGTCGGCACTGCGGAAAGGATGAGATTCATGTCCCGCTATTTCTGCCTCGACAATCCGGAGGTCCCGACGCTCGCGACTGAGGTCGTCGAGGCGGGGCCGGGCTGGGTCGTTCTCGCGGAAAGCCCGTTCTATCCGGGCGGCGGCGGACAATTGCCCGATCGCGGCTCCCTGGAATGGGCCGGCGGCGAGGTCGCGGTCGCCGGTTTCGAGAATGAGGGGGGCCGGCTCCGGCATCTGCTCGCCGACCCCATCGAACTCCCGGCCGGCACCGTGGAAGCGAGGGTCGACCCGGCGTTTCGCGGGCTGATGCGCGCGCTCCACACTGATCTGCACATCGTCAACGCCGTCGTCTTCCAGGGCTTCGACGGCGCGCTCGTCACCGGCGTGCAGATGAACGAGGACGGCACCGCGCGCATCGATTTCGACCTGCCGGACGCCGATAATGACCGCCTGCGCGCGATCGAGGAACCGGTCAACGCGCTCATCCGGCAAGACCTCGCCGTCCGGCAGGACTATCTCCCCGAGGCGGTGGCCTTCGCGGAGCCGGGGCTGATCCGCTCGCGCTCGGTCGCCCCACCGCCGACCGCGGACGGGCAGGTGCGCGTCGTCGAGATCGTCGGCCTCGACCGTCAGGCCTGCGGCGGCACCCATCTCGCCTCGACCGGCGGCTCGCCGCCGATCCGCATCCTGAAGATCGACAACAAGGGCCGGCACAACCGCCGCCTGCGGATCGGCCTCGCGGGCGCGCTGTGAGGCCGGCAATGTCGATCGTCCGGCGCCTCTGGGACCAGCCGCTGCTGCTGCTCCCCCTGCCGCCTCTGTTCTGGGCCGGCAACCTCGTGCTCGGACGGGCGCTTGCCGACACGTTTCCGCCGGTCTCGCTCGCGGTCGGGCGCTGGCTCGTCGCGCTCGCCTGCCTGGCGCCCTTCGTGCTCGGCGCGCTCAGTGCGCAGCGGCAGGCGCTGTTTCGCGCCCGCTGGATCGTCCTGGCCTGCGGCGCCTTCGGCATCGCCGGCTATAATGCGCTCGGCTATCTCGCCTTGCAGAGCGCGCCCGCCGCCAGCGTCGCCTTCCTCAACTCGACCCTGCCGCTGATGGTGCCGCTCGCGGCTTTCGCGCTCGGGGTCGAGCGCGTCTCGGCTCGCACGCTTGCCGGCATCGCCATCTCCTTCGTGGGCGTGGCCTGGATCGTCGCGCGCGGTGAGCCCGCGAGCCTGTCGCGGCTGGGCATCGGCGGCGGCGAGCCGCTGGTCCTGCTCGCGGTCGCCAATTACGCGGTTTATTCGGTGCTGCTGCGCCGCCGGCCCGCCGATCTCGATCCGCTCCTCTTCCTGGCGGCGACGATGGTGGCGGGGCTCTTCGTGCTGCTGCCGTTCTGGATCTGGGAACTGGCGCGCGGCGCGGAGATCCCGACCGCGCCCGGCCCGCTCGTGGCCGTGCTCTATATCGGCGTCTTCGCCTCGCTGCTCGCCTTCGTCATCTGGAACCGCTGCGTCGCGACACTGGGGCCGAGCGTCACCGGGGCCTCCTTCCATCTCGTCGCCCTGTTCACCGCCGTGCTCGCCTTCCTGCTGCTGGGCGAGCCGGTGCGCCCGTTCCACCTCGTCGGCGCCGCGCTGATCCTGTGTGGCTTCGGCCTCGCGGCGAGCAGCGGCCGCCCCTCTCCATCCCGAGCCGCGGGAGCGCTCAAGCCATGACCGTGTTTTCCCACGCCTTCGCGGCGTCGCGGGCATCAGCGACACGCTGCGGGCGATCTTCGAGAGCGCGGAGGCGGATGGCGTGCCGACCCAGACGGCCGCGCTGCGCCTCGCCCAGGCGCGGCTCGCCGGTGCCCGCGCCGGTCGGCACGCGCTGGCGGCCTGAGCGATGAGCGCGACGGTCTCCCTGCTCGAGGAACTCGTCGGCTTCGACACCACGTCGAGCCGTTCGAACCTGGCGCTCGTCGGCCGCGTCGCCGACCGGCTCGACAGCCTCGGTGCCCGCATCCGGCTGAGCTATGACGACGACCGCGCCAAGGCGAACCTGCTCGCCAGCTTCGGGCCGTGTGCGCCGGGCGGCGTCGTCCTGTCGGGGCATACAGACGTCGTCCCGGTCGCCGACCAGGACTGGACCTCCGATCCGTTTCGCCTGGCCGAGCGCGACGGCAAGCTGCATGGCCGCGGCGCCGTCGATATGAAGGGCTTCGTCGCGGCCTGTCTTTCGGCGGCCGAGGGCTTTGCCGGCGCCGGTCTCGCCCGGCCGGTCCATCTCGCGCTGTCCTATGACGAGGAGGTCGGCTGCCTCGGGGTTCCCCGCCTCATCGACGACCTGCTCGCCCATGAGGAGAAGCCGGAGCTTGCGATCATCGGCGAGCCGACCGGCATGCGGATCGGCGACAGCCATCGCGGCTTCCTCGGCTTCCGCGCCCGCTTCGAGGGCAGGGCCGCGCATTCGAGCGACCCCGGCGCCGGCGCGAGCGCGATCTATCCGGCCGCCGATTTCATCGGCTTCCTGAAGAGCATCGGGCACCGCACCGGCGTGGGCGCCAGCGCGACCACGGTCAATATCGGCCGGATCGAGGGCGGAACCGCGATCAATATCGTGCCGTCCCTCTGCGAGGTGCTCTGGGAGTTCAGGCCGGTCACGGCTGGCGATGCCGCCGAGATCGAGGCACTCGCTCGCGCCTATCTCGCCCGCGCGATGCCGGACGACATCCGCCCATCGCTGCTGCGGGAGATCCATGTCCCGCCGCTCAGCGCGGACGGCGAGGCGGGGGCGCTCGCGGTCGCGGCCGCGCTCGGCGGCATCGTGCCGCCCTTCCCGATGGCCTTCGGCACGGAGGCCGGCTTCTTCCAGGCGGCGGGCATCTCCGCCGTGGTCTGCGGGCCGGGTTCGATCGCGCAGGCTCACCAGCCCGACGAATGGATCGCGCGCGCCGAGCTCGATGCCGCCGACGCCTTTCTCGCCCGCCTTACCGGCTGGGCCCGACGCCAGCACGCCTGAACGCCCGCAGCCTCGACGCCAAGGGCCTGTTTTCCAAAGAGGGGATCACCATGACAGAACTCGCCGCCACGCATGGCATGTCCGAATCCGAATCCGGAGCCGGGAAGACGGCCAGCAGGTTTTCGAGCCGACGGGCGGTGATCGCCGCCGTCGCCGGCAACACGCTGGAATGGTACGACTTCGCCGTCTACGGCTTCTTCGCGCTGACGCTCGCCAAGCTCTTCTTTCCCGCGGGCGACGCCACGGTTTCGCTTCTGCTCACCGTCGCCACCTTCGGCGTCGGCTTCGTGATGCGCCCGGTCGGGGCGCTCGTGCTCGGCACGCTCGCCGACCGGCGCGGCCGCAAGGTGGCGCTTTCGCTGACGATCCTGCTGATGGCGCTCGGCACCGCGATGATCGCTTTCGCGCCGACCTACGCAACAGCCGGCGCCTGGGCGCCGGCGATCATCGTGCTCGCGCGGCTGATCCAGGGCTTCTCCGCCGGTGGCGAGATCGGCGGCGCCACCGCCTTCCTGGTCGAGCATGCCCCGCCCGAGCGCCGCGGGCTCTATGCGAGCTGGCAGCAGGCGAGCCAGGCCGGTGCCCTGCTGCTGGGCTCCCTGACGGGCGCGCTGCTCACCGGCCTGCTCCCGCAGGCCGAGCTCGAGGCCTGGGGTTGGCGCGTGCCGTTCCTGATCGGGCTCCTGATCGCGCCGGTCGGTCTCTACATCCGCTCGCGCGTCGACGAGACCGAGGCCTTCAAGGCCATCCTGCGCGAGCGTACCGCGCGGCCTGAGACCGATTTCTCTCCTTTGCGCGACACGCTCGGCCAGCATCGGGCCGCCGTGATCACAGGCTTCGGCATCACCATCGCCTGGACGGTCTGCACCTATTTCTTCCTGGTCACCATGCCGACCTATGCGGTGCGCCAGCTCGGCGTGCCACAGAGCGCGAGCCTTCTCGCCAACAGCGTCGGGCTCGCGCTGATCGTCGTGCTGGCGCCCGTCTTCGGCGCCTGGTCCGACAAGGTGGGCCGGCGCCCGATCATGCTGGCCTCGGTGGTGGGGCTCTTCCTGCTGAGCTGGCCGATGCTCCTCTGGCTGACGGGCCAGCCCAGCGCCTTCAACCTCATGCTCGCGCAGATCGTCTTCGCCGTGCTGATCGCGGGCTTCAGCGGCCCCGCGCCGGCGGCGATGGCTGAGCTCTATCCGCCCGCCATGCGCTCGACCGGCCTGTCCATCGCCTATAATTTCGCGGTCACGCTTTTCGGCGGCTTCGCGCCCTTCATCACCACCTGGCTGATCGTGCAGACCGGGAGCGCGCTCGCACCGGCCTGGTACGTCATGCTGGCGGCAGCCTTCAGCCTGACGGCCCTGCTCATGGGCGGCAAGCTGATGCGGATGTCCGCCGGGCGCTGAGCGAGGCGGGCGGCGGCGCGGCATCCGCATCTTCGCTGGACAGGATTGCGTGCCTGCCCAGCAGGACGCCTCGGCAGCCTTACGGATGCGATCCGGCTTTGGCCGTCCGAGATCGCATGCCGTTCACCCTCACGCCACGGCGGCCGACATCGCGGCAACCGGGATGTCTGCCGGCGATTGAGCGTCAGCCAGGCGGTCGATCTGCTGCTGGACCTGGGCCATCACCTGCCGGGAGAACGGCCCGAGATGGAGATAGAGCGCGACCATCATCATCACATAGGGCAGCGCCTGGCGATTATGCGTGAGGCAATCGATCACGGTTTTCCAGAACTCGCGCCGCACGCCGCCTTTCGCCGTCGTCATGCGCCAGATCAGGCGCCATGACGATCTCATCTCCTCCCACTCCATCGACTTCGGCAGCTCCAGCTGGCGATTGGTGCAGTCGAGCATGCGGCCGACCCGCCGGACGCGCCCGAAGAAGGCGCCGGGTGCATAGACCGCCTCGAGCACCGCCCTGTAGTCGTCCAGGATGGCGCGGCGCGGGCGGCTGGTGACGAAGTTGAGCCCGGCGGTGCACTGATCGCCCAGCCCTTGCGTATGGTCGGCGTCGTCGGGAATGGACAGGCGGCCTTCGCGATCGAGACGCCGCGTCAATTGGGTGTTGGGCAGCGCATAGAGCAGGCCGACCATGCAGACAGGGATCGCGGTATCCTCGATGCAGTCGATCATGCCGCGCGCGACGCTGCCCTTCTCGCTGTCGAAGCCGAGGATGAAGCCGGCATTCACGAAAAGCCCGGCCTTGTAGATGCGATGGACGCTCTCCTGGAGGCTGCGGCGGGTGTTCTGCTTCTTCTGCATCGAGACCAGCGTGTCGGTATCCGGGCTTTCGATGCCGACAAAGATCGTGAAGAAGTTGGCCTCGCTCATGGACTGCATCAGAGCGGCGTCGTCGGCGAGATTGATCGATGCCTCGGTCGAGAACTCGAAAGGAAAGTTCCTGTCCCTGATCCATTGCGTCAGGGCGGGCAGGAATTGCTTCAACGCCTTCTTGTTGCCGATCAGGTTGTCGTCGACGAAATCGACATGGCCGCGATATCCGAGCGCGTGGAGGGTATCCAGCTCGGCCAGGATCTGCGCGTTCGTCTTCGTGCGCGGCACGCGGCCATAGAGCTCGATGATGTCGCAGAATTCGCAATTGAACGGGCAGCCGCGTGAGAACTGCACGCCGACATGCAGGTAATGCGCGAATTTCAGGAGGTCGAAGCGCGGTGTCGGGCTCCTGGTGACGTCGGTCTTGCCCATCTCGGAGCGGAAGTCCCCGCTTCTCGCCCCCGCGTTCCAGGCATCGACGAAGCCAGCCATGATCTCCTCGGCCTCGCCCAGCACCCGAAAATCGGCGGCCTCGTAGATCTCGGGCGTCGATGTCGCATCGGGACCGCCGACCACGACCGGCTTTCCTCGGGAGCGGCACTGCGCGATGACGGCCAGCGTTCCGTCCTGCTGCGGCAGCATGCCCCCGGTCATGACGAGATCCGCCCAGGCGAAGTCCCGTTCGTCGAGCTCCTCCGCATTCAGGTCGAGGAGCCGGATCTCCCATGTCGCGGGAAGCAGCGCCGCAACGGTGATCAATCCGAGTGGCGCGGCGGGGTGGCGCGCTCCGGCCAGTTCGCAGGTCGCCTTGTAGTTCCAGAAGGATCCCGGGTTGAACCGCGGATAGATCATCAGCACCCGGCAGCGGTCGATCGACATCTCATCTTCCTTGTTCGCGCTTGGTGAGCCGGGGAGGAAGCGGGAGCGGCAAGATCGCGGCGGCCATTCGGGGCACGATCCAGAATGGCTCCGGGCAGTTCCCACCCATAGCACCATTGCTCCAACCGTTCGAGGACGGATAAGCGAGGGTCGGTCGCCCTTATCCGGAGAGAGCAAGGCCGGTGCCGCGGCGTGGCGCGCGCAATTCGCCTTTCACATCAAAGCGCTGCCCATTCTCGGATGGTTGCGGGGCCACCGGGACAGCTCCAGAAACTGCCGCAAGCGACAAAGCTTGGAGGCGGCAGCGGCTCAGGCACATGTTCGCGCCCTCCGCGCCTGAGGAGCTTGAGATACGGCAGCGACGACGCTCCGATCGATCGTGATCGACACCTCCTGAAACGGCGATAAGATCGCAGGGCATGGTCCTGTTCGAGTCGATCCTCGCCATCATGTTCGGGGCTGTCCTTCTCGCAGCGGGGTCGCGGCGGGCCGGTATCCCCTACCCGGTCGTGCTCGCCATCGGCGGGACGGCGCTCGCCTTCATTCCCAATGCGCCGCGCATCACGCTGGATCCGGAGCTCGTGCTCGCCCTGTTCGTCGCGCCGATCCTGCTCGATGCGGCCTTCGACAGCTCGCCGCGCGATCTGCGCCGGAACTGGCTGCCGGTGACCAGCCTGGTGTTCATCGCCGTCGGCGTCACGACCGCTGCCGTCGCCCTGGTGGCGCGGTGGTTCGTGCCCGAACTGCCCTGGGGGGCTGCGATCGCGCTGGGAGCGATCGTCGCGCCGCCGGACGCCGTCGCGGCGACGGCGATCCTGCGCAGGGTGCGGCCGCCCCATCGCATCGTCGTGATCCTCGAGGGCGAGAGCCTGCTGAACGATGCGACCGCGCTGCTGATCTACCGCCTGGCGCTGGGAGCCGTCGCAGCCGGCAGCTTCAGCTTGACGAGCGCCTTGCCGGCCTTCGCCCTCGTCACGGTGGGCAGCATCATTCTCGGCGCGCTGCTGGGCTGGGTTTCGGTGCGGCTGCTCGCGCTGTTCGGCGACCCGCCAAGCGCCATCATCCTGCAGTTCATCTCGACCTTCGGCGTCTGGATCCTGGCGGAGCGGCTGCATCTGTCCGGGATCATCACCATCGTCGTCTATGGCATCGTTCTCGCGCGAACAGCACCGGCCCGGACGAGCGCGCGGCTGCGCATCCCCTCCTATGCCGTGTGGGAGACCACGGTCTTCGTGCTCCAGGTCCTTGCCTTCGTGCTGGTCGGCTTGCAGTTGAGGCCGATCCTCGAGGGTTTCGACGCCGCGCAGCGCGTCGAAAATGCCTGGATCGCGTTCGCGGTTCTCGCAACCGTCATCGTGGTCAGGCTGACATGGGTGGCGACCTACAGGACGCTCGCCCTCATGCGTCCGGGCCGAACCTCCGGCGCGAGCGACAAGGCGGCCTCGCTCCGGAACATCAAGGGCAGCGCCGTCGTCGCCTGGAGCGGCATGCGCGGCATCGTCACGCTCGCCGCCGCCTACGCCCTTCCCGCCGGTTTCCCCCATCGGGACATGATCCTGCTCTGCGCCTTCACCGTCGTGGTCGGTACGCTGCTGATCCAGGGGCTGACGCTTGCGCCGCTGCTGCGCTATCTCGCCATCAGCGACGATCACCCGGTCGACCGTGAGTTCGCCCTGGCGCGGAAGGCGGCGCTTGAGGCGGCGATCGAATCGCTCGAAGGCGCGCTTCCGGCGGCTGCGGCGCCGATCCGGCAGGAGTATCGCGACATGCTGGAGCAGACCGGGCGGACCGCGCAGCTCGACACCGACCATAACGCCCTGCGGCGGACGGCGCTCGCGGTTGCGCGCAAGACGGCATTCGATCTGCGGCAGCGCGGCACCATCGGCGACGACGCCTTCCACCGACTCGAGGAGGAGCTCGACTGGCTGGAGCTCGGCGCTTCCCCGCGGGAGGGCACTGCATGAAGCCGCTCGATGTCGCGATCGTCGGGGCCGGAGCGGCCGGCGTGGCCGCAGGCCGGCATCTCGCCGCGTCCGGGCTTGCCGTGCTTCTGATCGAGGCGACCGACAGGATCGGCGGGCGGGCGCATACCGCTTTCGGCGACGGCCTGCATTTCGACCTCGGCTGCGGCTGGCTTCATTCGGCGGATCGAAACCCCTGGGCCGCGCTGGCACCGGAGCTCGGCTTCCAGCTCGACCGAACCACGCCGCCATGGGGCGTCCAGTTTCGCGATCTCGGCTTTCCCGCGGCCGACCAGCACGCCGCGCGCGCGGCCTTCGCCCGTTTCGAGCAGCGCCTGCGTGAGGCGCCGCCCGGCAGCGATCGCGCCTCGGATCGTCTCGATGCCCGCGACCGCTGGACGCCCTATCTCGAGGCGCTGAGCACCTACATCAACGGCACGGAGCTGGAGCAGCTTTCGATCCGCGACTATCTCGCCTATGCCGATGCCGACAGCGGCGTGAACTGGCGCGTGAGCGAGGGCTATGGCCGCCTCATTGCCGCCGCGGCGAAGGACGTTCCGGTCGCGTTGGGCACGCCGGTCTCGGGCATCGACGCATCGGGACGCGCGTTGAGGCTGACCACCGCCAGAGGCGAGATCGAGGCGGCGCGCGTCATCGTCACCGTCCCGACCGACGTGCTTGCCTCCGGCGGGATACGTCTGCCGCCGCGGGCTTCGGATCACATCGATGCCGCCAGTGCGCTGCCTCTCGGCCTGGCCGACAAGATCATCTTCAAATTGTCCGATTGCGACGGATTCGAACCGGACACGCAGGTCCTGGGCAATCCGTATGTGGCGCGAACGGCAAGTTACCACCTGAGGCCGTTCGGCCGGCCGCTGATCGAAGGCTTCGTCGGCGGCGCGGCTGCACGCGAGCTCGAAGCCGATGGCGGCGCTTTCGCCGCTTTCGCGCTCGATGAGCTGGCCGGGCTTTTCGGCTCGGGGATCCGGAGCCGGCTGAAGCCGATCGCGCAATCGCGCTGGGGCCGCCAGCCTTTTGCGCGAGGCTCCTACAGCCACGCCTTGCCAGGCCATGCCGAAGCCCGGGCCATTCTCGCCGGGGATGTCGATGGCAGGCTCTTCTTTGCCGGCGAGGCCTGCTCGACGCAGGATTTCTCGACCGCGCATGGCGCCTTTCAAACCGGCCTTGCTGCCGCACGAGCCGTTCTGGCAACGCGGAAGGCTCGTTTGCAGGTCTAGAGACCTGAGGAGCGTTGTCGCGGGTGTCATGCGCTTCGGCCTCACCCCGCCCGGACTTCGTCACGCGCGCGGCGTGGAGCTGGCGATGGCCGGCGCGCACGATGCCGAGGTCATGGCCCCATCGAGCATGCCACCGACAAGGAGGCCAAAATCTATCGCCGGCAGGCAGAGCGCCGCAGCCTCACAGGCAATGGACGAGCGAAGATCGACAACGTCATCGACCTGCGCGCCAAGCGCCGATCCCAGAACCAAGGGGGAGTTTGTGTTTGTAAGCGGCCCTGTAACCGGGCTGCAAACGGGGCTCTCGAAAGAGAGCTAAGTAATGGCGCGCCCGAAAGGATTCGAACCTCTGACCCTCAGATTCGTAGTCTGATGCTCTATCCAGCTGAGCTACGGGCGCGTATCAGTGCGTCAAGACGCTTGCGCGTCTGGCCTGATGCGGCGGATGTAGCCGCTCGCTTTCGTCTTGGCAACCCAGAAAATGACGGTGCCTCGCAAAGGGGCTCGGCTGTGGACAGCGCTGGGCGTCACCCGGCTGGACAAGCGGGCCGAAGACGCCGAGGAGGCGTCCTACAATGCCGCGGCGAGCCAAGCCCGGTGACCGGAAAGCAGATCGCCGGATCGGGTTCGATGCCGCCGAGCCATCAGCCGACGGGCGAGCCGATGGCGAGTTTCGGGCGCGGTTCGCGCTTGGGCCGGGCAGGGGGGCGGCCCTTCGGGAGCTTCTCCGCGATCCCGTACAGCCGCTCGCGGCGCTCGAGTTCGCCCCAGATCTCGTTCGGCTCGATGCCCATGGCCGCCCAGAGGGCGACGAGATTGTAGATCAGGTCGGCGCTTTCCAGGATCGTCTCGCGACGCTGGCCCTGAAGTGCGGCGATGCCGGTCTCGACCGCCTCCTCCGCCACCTTCTTCGCCATCTTGGCCATGCCGCCGGCGAAGAGCTTGGCCGTGCGCGAGCGGCTGGGGTCGCCTCCGCGGGTCCGCCTGATGGCAGCGTGAAGTCTCTGGACCGAATCACTCATCATCCGACCCTCAAGCGGCCAAATGTGAGTTTGATGACAGCGGCGGGCGAGGGCTTGCCGGGGAGGGATTGCGGGTATATACCCCGGAAATGCCTTCCCGCTGCTATTGCACCGTCCTGAGAACCGTGACCCGTCGGGTGGCCGGGGTCTATGATCGCGCGCTCGCGCCGCTCGGCATCAATATCGCCCAGTACAGCCTGATGCGGAACATCGAGCGGAACGCCCCGCTGACATTGACGCAGCTCGCCCGCCTGACCGAGCTCGACCGTTCGACCATCGGGCGCAATGTCCGCGTGCTGCAGCGCATGGGGCTGGTGGAACTCGGCCGTGGCGACGACCAGCGCGAGGCCATGGTCGAGCTGAGCGAACGCGGCCAAGCGCTCCTGAACGAGGCCGGGCCGCTCTGGGACGGCATTCAGAGCCAGATGGAGCAGGAGCTCGGCCCCACCACCTTGGCGCTGCTGGAAGCCGTCGCGGCGAACTGACGAAGCCTTTGTTTCGGACATAATGCGGGCATATGCCCTTAATGGAGATCACGATGGATCAGATCGTTCATCCGCCGTCCGGCCTTGCCGGCGCGCTGGGGCGCCGAGGCATTCACTATGGCTGGGTGGTCGCCGCCGTGACCTTCCTGACCATGCTGGTCACGGCCGGCGCGGTCGGCGCGCCGGGCGTTCTGATCGGTCCGCTGGAGCGGGAATTCGGCTGGGCGACGGCGGATATCTCCTCGGCGCTGGCGGTGCGGCTCGTGCTGTTTGGCCTGATGGGCCCCTTCGCGGCGGCCTTCATGAACCGGTTCGGGGTCCGGCGGGTCGCGAGCACCGCGCTCGTGCTGATCGCCAGCGGCATTCTCGGCTCCTTCGCGATGACCAAGATCTGGCATCTCGTGCTGCTCTGGGGCGTCGTTGTCGGATTGGGCACGGGGCTGACCGCGATGGTGCTGGGCGCGACGGTGGCGACGCGCTGGTTCCAGCACAGGCGGGGGCTGGTGATCGGCCTGCTGACGGCGAGCACCGCGACCGGGCAGCTCGTCTTCCTGCCGCTGCTGGCCGGGCTGGCGGACAGTGTCGGCTGGCGCGGCGCGCTCGTCTTCGTGCTCGGGATGCTGCTGTTTGCGGCCTTGATGGTGCTGCTGCTGATGCGGGACCGGCCGTCCGATCTGGGCCTCGCGCCTTATGGTGGCGACCGGATCGTGCCGGCGCCGGCGCAGCCCGCCGGTTTCGGGGCGATGCTGATGTCGCCGTTGCTGGCGCTGCGCGAGGCGGCCGGGACGGGCGCCTTCTGGCTGCTCTTCGGCACCTTCTTCGTCTGCGGGGCGAGCACCAACGGCCTCGTCCAGACGCATTTCGTCTCGCTCTGCGGCGATTTCGGCATGGCGGCGGTGACGGCGGCGAGCGTGCTGGCGATGATCGGCGTCTTCGACTTCATCGGCACGGTCGGCTCGGGCTGGCTGTCCGACCGCTATGACAGCCGCTGGCTGCTGTTCTGGTATTATGGCCTGCGCGGGCTGTCGCTGCTCTACCTGCCCTTCACCGATTTTTCGTTCTACGGCTTGTCGCTCTTTGCCGTGTTCTACGGGCTCGACTGGGTCGCGACCGTGCCGCCGACGGTGAAGATCACCGCCGACCGCTTCGGCGAGCGGGCCAATCTGGTCTTCGGCTGGATCTTCGCGGGCCACCAGCTCGGCGCCGCCTTCGCAGCCTATGGGGCGGGCTTCAGCCGCACGGCCTATGACAGCTACCTGCCGGCCTTCTTCATCGCCGGGGCGCTGTGCCTGATCGCTGCCGGCATGGCGGTCTGCCTCAAGGGCGGCAGCCTGCCGCTGCGGGCCCGGCAGGCCGCCGCAGCCTAGGAAATGCGGGTGGCCGAGCCTTGCGTCGCAGGCTCGGCCCTTCGCTCAGCGGGTGGCGCGGCGCGTGGCGCGCGCGACGGACGGCCCGGTGACGGCTCCGGCTGCACCGCCGACGACGGCGCCGACCGGTCCGGCCACGACGGCGCCCGTGCCGGCGCCGACAGCGGCGCCGCCGATGCGCTGCTCCACGGTGTTGCCGCAGGCGGCGAGCATGAGGGCGGCGGCGAGGGCGGAAGCGAGAAGGGGCAGGCGCATGGGCCGGGTCTCCGGTGAAGGCGAGGATGGGAACGCTGTCTTGTCGCCAAGGTTCCCGAGGATGGAAAGCGGATTTCCTGCCGGAGCGGTGGCGATCGCACTTGCGATCCACGGAAAAATCCGTATACAGCCGACATCGCAACAGTCGCACCGTTGTCATGGGCGATGAGGGCCGCGAGGCTCGCTTCGCAGACTGTGAGTTTTTTGACCGGCGCGCTCGCGAGGGCGGGCCGATGGAGTTGGTACAATGAAGATCCGCAATTCGCTGAAGTCGCTGCGTGCGCGCCATCGCGACAACCAGCTGGTGCGCCGCAAGGGCCGCGTCTACATCATCAACAAGGTCCAGAAGCGCTTCAAGGCGCGTCAGGGCTGAGCTTCCACGCAGCCTGCAAGGCCGCGCGGCGGAGCCAGGACTTTGCGAAGCGGGACGCCGATGGCGTGCCGCTTTTTTGCGTTGCCTCGCGCAGGCGCCGTCCCGCCTCGCCGGTGCGTGATTTGACGTCCCGGACAGGGCGACTAAATTCTCCCTCATGAGCGCATCTCGCATCGGCACCGCCCTTCTGGCGCTGGCCCTGACATCGGCAGGCGCCATGGCGCAGGCCGTTCCGCCGCAGCGGCCGGGCTCGGTCGCGCCCTCCGACAAGATGGAAAACCCGGCCGCGCCGGAGGCTCCCGCGCCGCGCACGCCGGCGGCGACGCTCGACCGGCTGTTCCAGCGCCTGCATGACGCGAAAACGCCGGAAGAGGCGCAGGGCGTCGCCAACCTGATCCAGCGACGCTGGGCGCGCTCGGGCTCCGACACGGCGGACCTGCTGATGACGCGGGCGCAGGAGGCGCTCAAGGCCAAGCAGACGGATCTGGCGATCGAATTGCTCGACCGGGTCATCAGCCTGCAGCCGGACTGGGCCGAGGCCTGGAACCAGCGCGCCAACGCGCTCTACATCGCCGGCGACCCGATCCGCTCGCTGTTCGACATCGGCGAGACGCTGAAGCGCGAGCCGCGCCATTACGGCGCGATGATGGGGCTCGGCCTCATCCTGCGCCAGCAGGGCGACGACAAGGCGGCCATGGTCGCCTTCCGCCGGGCGCTGGATGTCTATCCGGAATTCGAGACGGTGAAGAAGGCCGTCGAGTCGCTCAAATTCGAGGTCGACGGGCGCGATACCTGAGCGCCCGGAAACCTCCCGTCATGCTCGGGCTTGACCCGAGCATCTCTCGCCGAAGTGGATTTCAGCGCTTTGTCGTCCCGAGATTCTCGGGTCTGCGCTTCGCTTCGCCCGAGAATGACGCTGAGCGATGGCCGGCTCACGCCTTCGCGACATGCTCCTGCGCGACGAAGGCGATGCGGACCATGTTGGTCGCGCCCGGCGTGCCGAAGGGAACGCCGGCGACGACGATCACCCGGTCGCCGATCTTGGCGTAATGCTCGCGCACTGCGAATTTGCAGGCGCGGAAGGCCATGTCGTCCGCGTCGCTTGCGTCCTTGGTGACGATGGCGTGGACGCCCCAGACCAAGGTGAGGCGTCGCGCCGTGGCGCGGTTCGGCGTCAGGGCGATCACGGTCGAATTGGGGCGTTCGCGCGCAATGCGGAAGGCGGTGGAGCCGGACGAGGTCCAGGCGCAGATCGCCTTGAGGTTCAGCGTCTCGGCGATCTCGTGGGAAGCCTTGGCGATGGCGTCGGCGCCGGTGGCCTCCGGCTCGTTGCGCTGCGAATCGAGGATCGAGCGGTAGACCGCGTCGTTTTCGACCTCCTCGGCGATGCGGTTCATCATCGTCACCGCCTCGACCGGATACTGGCCGGCGGCGCTCTCGGCCGAGAGCATCACCGCGTCGGCGCCCTCGAAGACCGCGGTCGCGACGTCGGAGACCTCGGCGCGGGTCGGCACCGGGCTCGTGATCATGCTTTCGAGCATCTGGGTCGCGACCACGACCGGCTTGCCCTTGAGCCGGGCCATGCGGGTCAGCCGCTTCTGCGTGCCCGGCACCTTCTCCAGCGGCATCTCGACGCCGAGATCGCCACGCGCGACCATGATCGCGTCGGAGGCGTCGATGATCTCCTCCATCCGCGCGACGGCTTGCGGCTTCTCGATCTTGGCGAGCGCCAGCGCCCGGCCGCGCACGATCTTGCGCAGCTCCGCCATGTCCTCCGGCCGCTGCACGAAGGAGAGTGCGATCCAGTCGACACCGACCTCGGCCGCGACCTCGGCGTCGGAGCGGTCCTTCTCCGTCAGCGCCGAAACCGGAATGACCGTGTCGGGCAGGCTGACGCCCTTGCGCGAGGAGAGCCGGCCGCCGATCAGCACCTTCGTCACGGCCTGCTCGGGCGTCGCCTGCTCGACGATGAGGCGCAGCTTGCCGTCGTCGAGAATGAGATGGTGCCCCGGCTCGAGCGCGCTCAGGATTTCCGGATGGGGCAGGTAGACGCGGTTCACGTCGCCCGGAGCGGGGTCGGAATCGAGGATGAAGCGCGCGCCCTTCTCGAGCATGGCGCCGCCATCGCCGCCGAAGGAGCCGACGCGCAGCTTCGGCCCCTGCAGATCGGCGAGAATGCCGACCGGCCGGCGGAACTTCGCCTCCAGCCCGCGCAGCATCGCGACCTTGTCATGGAGCGTCTCGCGCTGGGTGTGGCTCATATTGATGCGGAAGACGTCGACGCCGGCCTCGAACAGCTTGGCGCACATCTCCTCGGTCGCGGAGGCGGGGCCCAGCGTGGCAATGATCTTGATCCGGCGTTCGCGCTTCATCGTCTTCCCCCGCGGCCGGCTCCAAGCCCGCCGCCATCTCTGTCGTTTCGTGCGGCCTGGTCCCGTTCGGCCCGGCCTCAGGGCCGGGGTGGGGCCCCGCCGGCGGTGTCGGTGAGCTGGATGGTCCAGCTCTTCTGCTCGCCCGTATCGACCTCGAAGAAACCGGCGCGATCATAGCCGCGCGCCAGGCAGTCCTCGATGCCGCGAATCGTGAATTCCTTGTTGCGCACGCACATGACGGATTTGCCCGTCCATTCGCCGCCCTTGTCGTAATCGACGGCGTGCACATAGTAATAACGCGCGGCCAGCGTGCCGCGCAGCAGCGTCTCGCAGCCGCGCGGGCTGATGTTCCACCAGCCCTCGGTCGTCCAGCCCTGCGCGTCGCGATAGCCGATGGCGACGCCGATGCGGCTCGTGGTGGTGTTGCACATGCGCAGATCGGCCTTGGCCGGCAGCGCGCCCAGGAGCAGGAAGGCGGCGCCGACGGCCCATGCAAAGGCGGCCGTTCGAGGATGTCCGGGCATTCTCACGGTTCGATCAGGATCACGCGGCAGTCATTGACGTTCGTCAGGGTCGGTCCCGGCTGCAGCAAATCGCCGAGCGCTTCGAAGAAGCCGGTCGAATCGTTGTCGGCGAGGGATCGGGCAGGATCAAGGCCGATCGCGGCCGCGCGCGTCAATGTCTGGGGATCGATGACGGCGCCGGCCGGGTCGGTCGCCTCGCCGCCGCCGCCATCGGTGCCATCCGTATCGCCGGCGAGCGCGACGATGCCCGCCTCTCCGCCAAGCGCGATGGCGAGCGCCAGCGCATATTCCTGGCTTGGGCCGCCGCGGCCGGAGCCGCGCAAGGTCACGGTCAATTCGCCGCCGGAGAGGATCGCGGCGCGCCGGCCCTCGGCCTTCAGGCGCCTGGCCATGTCGGCATGGGCGGCGGCGACCTCGCGGGCCTCGCCCTCCAGATCCGCGCCGAGATCGATCACCTCATAGCCGGCCGCCTCGGCGGCGGCGCGAGCGGCGGCGAGCGCATCGGCCGGGCGGGCGATGATGCGGAACGTGCTGTTGGCGAAGGCGGGGTGGCCGGGCTTCGGCGTCTCATTGGCGTCGTCGTCGATGAGGGCGCGGGCGGCCGGCGGCAGATCGAGCCCGTAGCGGGCGACGATGGCGCGGGCGTCCGCCATCGTGCTCGGATCGGGCACGGTCGGGCCCGAGGCGATGGCGGCGGGATCGTCGCCGGGAACGTCGGAGATCGCGAGGGTCAGGAGCCGGGCCGGCGCGGCAGCGAGCGCGAGCCGGCCGCCCTTGATGCGCGAGAGCCGCTTGCGGACGATGTTCATCTCGCCGATCGGCGCGCCGGAGCGCAGCAGCGCCTTGGTCACGGCCCGCTTCTCGGCGAGCGTCAGCTGGCCGGCGGGCGCGACCCAATTGGCCGAGCCGCCGCCGGAAAGCAGGACGAGCACGAGGTCGTCGGCTGTCGCGGAGGCTGCGAGTTCGAGCGCGCGGCCGGCGCTGGCGACGCTGCCTTCGTCCGGCACCGGATGGCCGGCGGCCACCATCGGGATCAGCCGGGTCGGCGCGGTATAGCCGTGGCGGGCGACGGCGTGGCCGGTGAGACGCTCGGGCGGCAGGCCGCCCTCGAGGTAATGCGCCTCCGCCAGCGCCGTCATGCTGCCGGCGGCCTTGCCGGCGGCGAGCAGGATCAGGCGGCCCCGTTCCGGGGCGGGCGGCAGATGCTGCGGCAGGCAGCCCGAAGGATGCGCGCGCGCCACGGCGGCATCGTAGATCGTCCGCGCGGTCAGGCGCAGTTCGCTGATGTCGATCGATGATGGCCGCACGCCGCGCCTCGCCCCCGCGCCGCCCGTCGAGGGCGGTTGTTTATGGCCGAGTCTTAGGCCGGGCGCGCGCGCGCGTCATCTGCCTTTTGATGATGTAATCATACTTTTGAAGCTGCCGCGGCATCGGATCTGTTGAAGGACGCGCCGCTGCGAAGCGTTGCGGCTTGACGCCCGGACCCGTTCCGGGCGAACGCTGCCGGCCGAATTTTACGATCCCGGAAGGATATGACATGGACGATCCGGTTCAGGGCGATCAGCTCAAGAGCATCGTCGAGCGCATCGAGCGGCTCGAGGAAGAGAAGAAGACGATCGCCGACGACATCAAGGAGGTCTATGCCGAGGCCAAGGGCAACGGCTACGACGTCAAGGTGCTGCGCAAGGTCGTCGCGCTGCGCAAGCGCGACCTCGAGGAGCGCAAGGAGGAAGAGGCGATCCTCGACCTCTATCTCCAGGCGGTCGGCGAGACGGTCTGAGCCTCGACAGAGAATACTGAAACGCCGCTCGAGAGATCCCGAGCGGCGTTTGCTTTTCAAGCGGTTCGTTCAGGCGACGAAACGCAGCCCGGTCCGTCCGGCGCTGCCCGGTCGCGAGCGAGCCTCGTTCAACGGTGGGTGCGGAACCGCAGCTCGTCGTCGATGAAGGTCTTCTCCGCAAAGCCGGCCTCGTTGGAGCCGAAGGGCATCTGGGCTTTGAGCTCCCAGGAGGCCGGGATGTTCCATGTCTTGGCCACGTCGGCATCGACGAGCGGATGATAGTGCTGAAGGCTCGCGCCGATACCGGCGTCGGCAAGCGCCGTCCACACCGCCAACTGCGCCATGCCGGTCGAATGTTCGGACCAGATCGGGAAGTTGTGCGCGTAGAGCGGGAAATTGGCCTGGAGCGCCTTGACCGGCTCCTGATCCTCGTAGAACAGCACCGTCCCGGCGCCGCTGGCGAAGCTGTCGAGCTTCTTGCTCGTCGCCTGGAAATCAGCCGCCGGCACGACCGCACGAAGCGCCTCGCTGGCGATGTTCCAGAACTTGTCGCTTTCCTTGCCGAAAAGGACGACGGCGCGCGAGCTCTGCGAGTTGAAGCTGGAGGGGGACAGGCGGATCGCGTCCCTGATCAGGGCATCGACCTGCGTTTCGGAGATCGGCAGGTTCTTGCCGAGGGCATATTGCGTACGGCGCTTCTTAAGCTTGTCGAGCATGGTTTCCTCGTAGGTGAACGCGGATCACGCTGGCAGGCCGATGAGCCGGAATGGCTTTTCTCGGAACGCACCCTGGGGCGCCCTTCTGCGAAAGCGGGACCTGATGTTCGGTGGTGGAGAGGTAGCGGTTCACTTGCTGCACCGGAACACCCATAATAGGCACCAGACTGTTGCATCTGGAGGAACGCCCCATGGCGGAGCTCGACGATATCCGCAGCTTCATCGCCGTCGCCGAGACAGGCGGGTTCGGGCGCGCGGCCCAGATTCTCGGCCTGTCGAAATCCATCGTCAGCCGCCGCGTCAGCAAGCTGGAGGAGGAGCTCGGCACGCGCCTGCTCAGCCGCACGACGCGCGGAGTGAGCCCGACCGAGGCCGGCAACGAGTTCAAGGCCCGCAGCGAGCGCATCCTGGCGGAGCTGGAGGAGGCGCGCGAGGCGGTGGCGCAGCAGGCGGGCGGCGTCGCCGGCCGGTTGCGGCTCGCCATGCCGCTGACCTTCGGCAACCGCCATGTCGCGCCATTGCTGCGGGAGCTTGCGCTGAAATATCCCCGGCTCGAGATCGACGTGCATGCCAGCGATCAATATGTCGACCTGATCGGCGAGCGGTTCGATGCGGCGATCCGGGTCGGGACGCTGAAGGATTCGAGCCTGATCGCCCGGCGCATCGCGCCGGTTCACACTTCCGTTCTCGGCAGCCCCTCCTATTTCGCCCGCAAGGGCCGTCCCGCGACGCCGCACGATCTCGCCGAGCATGATTGCCTGCTCTACACCGGGACCGCCGAGCAGGAATGGACGTTCCGGATGGGCAAGCGCTGGGTTTCCGTCCGGCCGCCGGGCCGGCTGCGCTCGGATAGCGGCGAGACCTTGCTGGAATGGGCCGTGGCCGGGCTCGGCCTCGTCGTGCTGCCGAACTTCATCGCGTCGGACGCGATCCACTCGGGCGCGCTCAAGCACGCGCTGCTGGATTATCCGATGCCGACGCGCGGGCTCTATGTCGTGCGCCCGCCCGGCGCCTTCGTGCCGGGCAAGGTGCGCGTGCTGATCGACCTGCTCGTCGAGCGCTTCGCCGGCACGCCCTATTGGGACCCCTGCCAGATGGCGATGCAGGAGCGAGGCGTCTCCCGGGAGGCTCCGTGGGAAAGCGGCGAAGCGGTCGCCAGGGTTGCCGCCGCGCCGGAGCATCAGCCGGCGTGATCCCCGGCATCACGCGATTTCGCGTGGCTTTCGGCGCGGCTTCCGGCAGGCTCGCCTCGTTCCATGGGAGATCGCCTGATGCTGCTGGTCGGTATGCTCGACAGTCCTTATGTGCGCCGCGCCGCCATTATCGGCACGCTGCTCGACGTCGCCTTCGAGCATCGCTCGGTGTCGGTGTTCCGGCACATGGATGCGTTCCGCGCGATCAACCCGCTGATCAAGGCGCCGAGCCTGGTCACCGAGGGCGGCGTGGTCATCAGCGAATCGCTGCTGATCATCCAGCATTTCGAGGATGTCGCCGGCCGCTCGCTCAGGCCGGTCGAGCCCGTCTCGCGCGAGCGCGACCTGTCGCTGACCGGGATCGGCATCGTCGCGGCCGACAAGGCCGTCGCGATCGAATATGAGCGCAAGCGGCCGGAGGCGCAGCGCTACGCGCCCTGGCAGGAGCGCATTGTCACGCAGCTCCACACCGCGCTCGATCTGCTCGACGCGGCCGCCCGCGACGGCGCCCTGACGGCAGGACCGGAGCTTCTGCCCAGCGACATCACCGCCGCCATCGCCTGGGGCTTCTGCCGCTTCGTGATCCCGGACTTCGCGCCGGAGGAGCGCTGGCCCCATCTCGCGAAGCAGGCCGCCGCCTGCGAGGCGCTGGACGTCTTCAAGGCCTGGCCAATCGACAGGGAGTGAGGGCGCGGCGTCACTCTCGGGCGACCGCAGGCGACCCGAGAGTCTCGGACAGAAGGAGGCTCCGGGACAAGCGCGTCCGGAGATGCTCGGGTCAAGCCCGAGCATGACGGCGAAACGGCGCTCAGTTCTGTACGAAATTCGTCGGCAGCGGGCGCACGGCCGGGCCGGTGAAGGCGCCGGGCTTGGCATCGATCGGGTCGCCATGGCTGAAGCCGAGCGCCGCGGCGGGGCTTGGACCGGCGATCGGGGCGGCGGAAGGCGCTGCCGCGCGTGCGCGCGCCGTCGCCACCGCGACCGGCTTGCCGGTGTTGCGGGCCGGCCGGACGACCGTGGCGAACAGTGAATCGAGACCCGAGCGGTCCATGCCGACCGGCTCTTCGGGATCGGCGGCGACCGGTACCGAGCGCTCCGTCGCAGTCACGTAGCTGACGCCGCCTTCGCGCGGGCGGACCGGCGGCAGGCTCGCGGTGACGAGCCTGCCCTCGATGGCGGGAGAGGCGGCGTTTCCGCCATCGGCCGGGCGCAGGGCGGCGAGCGCCGCATCGGCGAGGCCGGTCGGCCGGATCGGCGGCAAAGGCGCATTGGCCGGCGTCCCGGCGACGACGAGGCTCTCCGGGGCGGTCATCGCGTCCGGGCGGCGCGGCGGCAGCGAGGCGAGGACGAGCTTCTGCTCGGCGCCCGGTCCGGTCTGGGCGAAGGCGAGCGGGCCGGCGGCGCCGGGAAGCGATGCGACCTGCACCGCCGGCTCGTCAGGCGGCGCGCTCAACCCGCGCGGCCGGGCGAGCGGCAGGGGCGCGTCGATCAGTTGCGGACGATTCTGGGGGGCGGGCTGCGGCTGCGGGGCCGCGGCGGCGATCGCCGCAGGAGCGGGCTCAGGCTGTGTCGGGGCCGCTTGCACCGGGGCCTGCACCGGGGCCTGCTGCGGCGCGATGCGCTGCGAGCGTTCGCGCGTGAGCGCCTGCGCGGCCGGATTGGGCGCGGCGGCGACGGCGAAGCGGCCGCCATCGGCGGCATTGCTGTCGACATAGCCGGTATTGGCATAGGCCATGACGGCCGGCTGCTGGCGGGTGCCGCGGCGGCCACGCGCGGCGGGCCGGGCATCGGCCTCCTCGTCGTCACCACCGAAGAGCGAGGCCCACAGGCTCTTGCCGCCGGAGGACTGGACGGCGCCCTCATCGGCATCGGCCACCGCATAGCCGCCGACCGAGCCGCCGCCCGACAGGATCTCGGCCCTGGCAAGCTCGTAGCCGGCGAGGGGCTGGCCGTCGGCCGGGATATGCACGGTCTTCTGGTCCGGGAAGAGCCGCACGAGCTGGTCGCGCGTCATGCGCGGCCAGGAGCGCACCGAGCCGACATCGAGATGGACGAAGGGGGTGTGGGCGTTCGGATAGAAGCCGACGCCGCCGCGCTGCAGCCGCATGCCGATCTCGCGAATGCGGGCCGTCGGCACGTCGGGCAGATAGAAGTCCATCGCCTTGCCGAGCATGTGCTGGCTGTGCTTGGCGACGGCGCGCGAGCGGCGGCGCAGCATGGCGTTGGTGTTGGGCGAGCGATAGGCGGAGACGACATGGAAGGGCTGCTCGGAACCGAGCTGGCGCTGAACCTCCCAGACGACGTCGAACAGGCGCGGGTCCATCCGGATCGGCTCGTCGCTGCGCCAGTCGCGCAGGGCCCAGTTCAGCTTCTCGAGCGCGGAGGAAACGTAGCGACCATCCTGCTTGAAGGTGACGGTCGTCTCCTCCTTGGTATGCATGTGCAGGATGGTGATGGTGCGCGTGTCACCGTTGGCGACGGCGTTCTGCGTGCCGCGAATGCCAAGCAGGGATGCGGCGACTGCGAGGCAGACCATCGCGACGCGGCGGCGCGCTGGCTTCGAGCCGAAGCGCAACCAACCTGGAATCGTGGCGTCTGTCCTGCCCAATCTGTCTGACCCGTCTCGGTGCCCCCGCCGAAGCGGTATGGTGAACGTGAACGAACAGTTGCGGAGAAGCGTTAACGACCCGTTAGCAAGCCGCCCAGCGCCGCGCCAGGAATTTCTGGGAACGTTTGGCTAAAGACGGATCGTGGCGAAAAGGTGCCCAACCGGCGGCCGGGCCCCAATTCGGCCGGATTCTCCACAATCGGGAGCCTGTTCGAAGTTCTGCGAGCCCTGGTCCCGAGGCGGCCGCGGCGCGGCTGCTCGGGACGAGGCCGAGAGATCCGGCGGGCCGTCAGCCCTGCTGCTCCAGCGCCTGCCGCACGAGACGGTGGAAGCCGTAGACGTCGTCGAAGCGGGTGATATGGCCGTCCGCGCCGATGACGATGGTGTTGTAGACGAGGTGGATCGGCAGCGGCTGCGGCAGGTTGATGCGGCGCTCGCCCTTGCCGATCAGCTTCTTCAGGCGCTCGCTCGTCCATTCCGGCCCGAGCACCTGGTCGGCCAGCGCGAAGGGGTCGTCGACGCGCACGCAGCCATGGCTGAGGGCCCGCCGCTCGCCGGCGAAGAGCCGGCGGTTCGGCGTGTCGTGCAGATAGACCGCATGCTCGTTCGGGAACATGAACTTGATCCAGCCGAGCGCGTTACGCTCGCCGGGCGGCTGGCGCACCGAGATGCCGCCGCCCTTGGTGCGGGTGACGACATAGCCGCGCTTGGCCGCATAGTCCGGATCGGCCGCCAGCCCCGGCAGGAACTCCTTCTTCAGGATCGAGGGCGGCACGTACCAGGACGGGTTGACGATGACGTGGTCCATCTTGTGCGAGAAGATCGGTGTCGCCGAATCCGGCTTGCCGATGATCGCGCGGGCCTCGTGGATCACCTGTCCGTCGCGGATGACGCGCACGCGCATCTCGGGCACGTTGACCATGATGTGCTTGGCGCCGAGATCCGGCGGCAGCCAGCGCCAGCGCTCCATCTGGGCGACGATGTCCTCCTCGCCCCTTGCCGTCGCGGGCTTGCCGAGTGCGGCGAGGGTGCGCTCGCTGAGGATGCCGTTGGCGGGCAGGCCGGCTTTCTTCTGGAAATCGGCCAGGGCCAGCGAGGTCGAGCGGTCGAAGACCGAATCGTCGCTGGAGCCGAGGCCGAGGCGGGCGCGCACCAGCGGCACGCGCTCGTCGCGCATGCCGAGCTTGAGCGGCGGCCCGGCCGGGATGCGCACCAGCGGCGTGTCGTCGAGATGCTCGCGCAGTTCGGCGAGCTTGGCCTTGAGGCGGCGATATTGCTCGTGCGGCGGGTTGTAGGCGGCGAGCACCGCGCCGGCATCGGGAGCGCCGGCGAGCTCGGAGAGCACCTCCGTCGCCGAGGGCAGGTAGAGCGTCGGCGTGATCAGCTTGGAGAGGCGGCGCGGATCGAGGCGGCCGCCGCGCGCGTCGCGGGCATAGAGCACGGCGAGCGCCGAGAGCCGCACATCGGCCTCGGCGAGCTTGGCCTTGTCGCTCAGCTCGAAGACCGGAAGGGCGTAGTCGGTCGGGCGCAGGCCATCATCGGCGGCGTGCTCGAGCTGGGCGACGATGCGCTTGCCGGCGGCGGTCCAGCCCTTGGCGTCGATCCAGAACGGCTTGTTCTCGTTCGCCTGATAGGCGGCGAGGATCTCGCCGCGCTCGCGCTCGCCGAGGCGGCGCACCGCGACGCCGTCATTGGCGCGCGCCGCGATATCGGCGGCGAAGGCGAGGCCCGGCGGCACGTCGACCACCACCTTCGGCATCTCGGGCGGCGGAACCAGCGACGGGATGGCTTCCAGCGGCCCGGCGGCCGGGGCGGCTGCGGGCGGCGCCACCGTCACCGAGGCAGTCACGGGCTTGTCCGGAGCCGGCAGGGCCGGGGCGGCCTGGACGGGCGCGGTCTCGGCGGGAGCAGGGGCGGGCGCCGGCTCGGAGGATTTCGAGGCCGGCACGAGCGCCGGGTCCAGCGCCGGCACCTCGACCTGCGGAATATCGAGCGTGACCGGTTCGGTTTCCGTCTCGACGGGGGCCGTGGCATCGACCGAGGCGGCACCGCGCAAGGTTGCGCCGCTCTTCACGGTTCCGGTGACGATGTCGCTGTCGGAGGGGCGGTCCGTCGCCGTCTGGCCGGCAGGGGCCGGCTTCTCGGTGTCAAGCAGCTTGAGCTGGGGCGTCTCGGGCAGGGGCACGCCGGTCGCCGGATCGGTGGCGAGGGGGGCTTGGGCGAGGGGGGCTTGGGCCGGAGGCGTTTGGGCAAGCACCGGAGCGCAGCTCAGCATGATGGCCAGGGCGGATGCCGAGGTCAGATTCGCCCAGTGGCGACGAGGCATAGTCGCTATCCCGATGAATGCCGGATCACGCCCATTCCTGCGTGACTCGGTTTGCTTCCACAAGATGCGGCGGCGCAACAGGCCGCCACTTTGATTCGTCGCGGCTCAGGCCGCGTCGGTCTCCTCAGGATGGCCGTCGCTCTCGATCAGCCCGTAATCCTTGAGCTTTCGGTAGAGCGTCGAGCGGCCGATGCCGAGCTTGCGCGAGACCTCGGACATGTGCCCGCGGTAATGCGCCAGCGCGAAAGTGATGATGTCGCGCTCGAGATCGTCGAGCTTGCGCATGTCGGAGCCGGAGACGAGCTCGAGCGAGTTCGGGTCGCGCACCGGCATGTGGATGATGCGGGGAGCGGCTTCGGCCTGCGCATCGGCCGGGCCGAGCTGGGCCGGCGCCGGCGGGATGCGGACGTCGTAGCCATCCATCTGCGCCGCGATCTGCGGGAACTCGGCGACGCCGAGCTCGCCGCCATCGGCCAGGACGACGGCGCGGAACATGGCGTTCTCGAGCTGGCGAACATTGCCCGCCCAATCATAGCTCGCGATCAGGGTCATCGCCTCGCTGGAGATGCCGCTGAGCTTCTTGCCCTCCTCGGCGGCGAAGCGGGCGAGGAAGCCGCGGGCAAGGTCGGGAATGTCCTCGCGGCGCTGGCGCAGCGGCGGCAGCGTGATCGGGAAGACATTGAGGCGGTAGTAGAGATCCTCGCGGAACTCGCCGCGCTTCACCTGATCGAGCAGGCTCTTGTTGGTGGCGGAGATGACGCGGATGTCGACCCTGACCGACTTCTTGCCGCCGACGGGGTCGACCTCGCTCTCCTGGATGGCGCGCAGCAGCTTGACCTGGGCGTCGAGCGGCAATTCGCCGACCTCGTCGAGGAAGAGCGTGCCGCCATTGGCCTCGACGAATTTGCCGAGATGGCGCTCGGTGGCACCGGTGAAGGCGCCCTTCTCATGGCCGAAGAGGATGGATTCCACGAGATTGTGCGGGATCGCCCCGCAATTCACCGTGACGAAGGGCTTGCCCTTGCGGTCGCTGGAGCCCTGGATGGCGCGGGCCAGCACCTCCTTGCCGACGCCGGATTCGCCCTCGATCAAGATCGGGATGTTCGATTTCGCCGCCCGTTCGGCCAGGCGCACGACGCGGGCCATGTCGGGGCTCTTGGTCGCGAGGTCGCGGAAGCCCAGCGTGTTGGAGGCGCGGCGCTTGATATGGCGCAATTCATGTTCGAGGGCGCCGAGCTTCAGCACGTTCTTGAGCGAGACCTGGAGGCGCTCGGCGCCGACGGGCTTGACCACGAAATCGACGGCGCCGGCGCGCATGGCCGTGACCACGGTCTCGATCGAGCCGTTCGCCGTCTGCACGATGACGGGCTTGTCGATCTCGCGTTCGCGCAGCGTGGCGAGCACGCCCATGCCGTCGAGGCCGGGCATGTTGAGGTCGAGCACGATCGCGTCGATGGCGTCGCCATCCGGGCCGGCGATCAGCGCGACGGCCGCCTCGCCATTCTCCGCAACCAGGACGCCGTAGCCGAAACGCTTGAGCATCGCGTCGAGCAGGCGGCGCTGGACGGGATCGTCGTCGACGACGAGAACGGTGGCGGTCATGACACCTCGAAAGACGGCGCAACAGGACGGAAAGGCTCGGCTTCGAAAGGAATCGCCTGTTCCGTTCTGGGGCATCGTCGGCCAGAAGAGTTAAGCGGAGTTTAAGCGCGCCGGCCGGGCCCGTCATCAGCGCTGCGGCAGAACGCCCGAGATTGATCCCCGGCCCCATGCTGGCCTAAGTGGGGGCACACCCGATGCCGCGAGACGGAGAGAGCATGTTCTTCCAGACGATGCGAGGCGAGACGGTTCACGGCCAGGCGGCGGCGCATGGCGGCGGCGTCGCCTCCGACAAAGCGCTCGGCGACCTGCCGGAATGGAACCTGGACGATCTCTATCCCGGGATCGATTCCGCTGCCTTCCGAGCCGATCTCGACCACGCCTTCACGCAGGCGCAGGCGCTGGCGGCGGGCTATCGCGGCAAGCTCGCCGAGCTGGCGGGGACGCCCGACGGCAGCGCCCTGCTGGCCGAGGCGGTGAAGGCCTATGAAAGCCTGAGCGACCTGCTCGGGCGGATCGGCGCCTATGCGGGCCTGGTCTATTCCGGCGACACCACCGATCCGCAGCGCGCCAAATTCTATGGCGACACGCAGGACAGGCTGAACGCCGCCATCACCGAATTGCTGTTCTTCGAGCTTGAGCTCAACCGGATCGAGCCGGACTTGCTGGCCAAGGTCGCCGGCGAGGCGCCGCTCTCGCATTGGAAGCCCTGGCTCGACGATCTCTCCAAGGACAAGCCGCACCAGCTCGACGACCGGCTCGAGGCGCTGTTCCACGAGAAGTCGATGACGGGCGCGGCCGCCTGGAACCGCCTCTTCGACGAGACCATCGCCTCGCTGCGCTTCGACGTCGACGGCGAGGAGCTGACGCTGGAGCTCACGCTCAACAAATTGCAGGACGCCGATGGCGAGGCACGCCGCAAGGCGGCGGAGGCGCTGAGCAAGGTCTTCCGCAAGGAGCTGCGCACCTTCGCGCTGATCACCAACACGCTGGCCAAGGACAAGGAAATCTCCGACCGCTGGCGCAAATTCGAGGATGTCGCGGATTCCCGCCATCTGGCGAACAGGGTCGAGCGCGAGGTGGTCGACGCTCTCGTTTCCGCGGTGCGCGAGGCCTATCCGCGGCTGTCCCACCGCTATTATCGCCTGAAGGCCAGATGGTTCGGCCGCGACGCGCTCGATTTCTGGGACCGCAACGCGCCGCTTCCGGAAATCGAGCAGCGCAGCATCCCCTGGACCGAGGCGCGCGACACCGTGCTTTCGGCCTATGGCGCCTTCTCGCCGAAGATGGCGGATATCGCCCGGCGCTTCTTCGACGAGCGCTGGATCGACGCACCGCCGCGTCCCGGCAAGGCACCCGGCGCCTTCGCGCATCCCACCGTGCCGTCAGCGCACCCCTATGTGCTGCTGAACTACCAGGGCAAGCCGCGCGACGTGATGACGCTGGCGCATGAGTTGGGCCATGGCGTGCATCAGGTGCTGGCGGCACCCAACGGCGCCCTGATGGCGCCGACGCCGCTGACGCTGGCGGAGACCGCGAGCGTCTTCGGCGAGATGCTGACCTTCCGGCGCCTGCTCGACACGACCAGCGACCCGAAGCAGCGCAAGGCGATGCTGGCGGCGAAGGTCGAGGACATGATCAACACGGTCGTGCGCCAGATCGCCTTCTACACCTTCGAGCGCAGGGTCCATGAGGCGCGTCGGCAGGGCGAGCTCACGGCCGAGGCGCTGTGCGATCTCTGGATGGGCGTGCAGGCGGAAAGCCTCGGGCCGGCGATCCGGCTGTCGAGCGGCTACGAGCCGTTCTGGTGCTACGTCCCGCACTTCATCCATTCGCCCTTCTACGTCTACGCCTATGCCTTCGGCGATTGCCTGGTGAACTCGCTCTACGGCGTCTACCAGAGCGCGGCAGAGGGCTTCCAGGACCGCTATTTCGCCCTGCTCGCGGCCGGCGGCAGCAAGCCCTATGGCGAATTGCTCAAGCCTTTCGGGCTCGATGCGAAGGATCCGGGCTTCTGGCAGATCGGGCTCAAGATGATCGAGGGGATGATCATCGAGCTGGAGGGGATGGAGTGAGGCTTGCCGTCATGGTCGGGCTTGCCCCGACCATCTCGGAAACCAGTGCCTTCTCGTCCTGAGATTCTCGGGTCTGCGCTTCGCTGCGCCCGAGAATGACGCCGCGGCGACTAGAACTGCACCCTCAAGCCCACCTGCGAGACATTCGCGGTGTAGTCCGATCCCACCGCCGTTGAGTTCAGCCGCTCATGGGTGAAGCTCGCGCGGATCGCGAAGGTGCGGGTCAGCTTGTATTCGATCCGTGCGCCAACATTCAGGTAGTCCTCGCGCAGGCCCTGGCCCTCATACTCCGTGCGGCTGAAATTGGTGAAGCCGGTGAGCGTGAGGTTGCGGCGCAGCGCGTGGGCGATCTCCAGCGTCGCGCGCCGCATCGTCGTGCCCGACGAGCCGGCGATGGTGGTGTCGCCGAGCTGGGCGGTGCCGCGCAGCGTCACCGTGGTCAGCGGGGTCGGCGACCAGAGGATCGAGGCGTCGCCGACGAAGCCGCGCAGGTCCTTCAGCCTGTTATCCTCGTAGCGCCGGTTCTGGTAGCCGCCCGAAACCTCGCCCTTGAGCTGCTGGCTGAACTCGAAGGTCGAGCCGATGCTGCCGGTGATGCCGTCGGAGGAGCGCATATAGCCGCTCGAATCGGTCTTCTCGTCGAAATCGCGCCGGTCGATCTCGGCCTGGACATAGGGCTTGAAGCCGGGCGTGACCTCATAGGCCGCGCGCAGGCGCAGGCCGTAATCGGTCATGTTGCGGTCCTTCTGGGAGAGGATTGCACCGCTCGTCAGCCTGGCATCCTCGAAGTCGCTGCGGTCGGCCGAGCCGCGCAAGGTGAGCTGCAGGCGGTTGAAGTCCTGCGTCACGCCGGCCGAGCCGCCATATTGCCAGACCTGCGGGCGGCCCTGGACATTGGCGTTCAGGTCCGGCGAGCCGGGACGCTGGGTGTCGAGCTTGAGGCGCGATTCGAGCAGGATGTGGGTGTCGCGCGTGGCGTCGAGCCTGAGGTCGAGATTGCCCTCGGCATCGGGGCGCGAGGCGTTCCGATCACTGAAGTAATCCATGTAGCCGGCGCGCAGCTTGCCCTTGAGCTCATGCACGTTCCAGTCGGACTGCACCTCCACTTCCGCGTCGTAGCGCTGGAAGACCGAGCCCTTGGTGCCGGGCGTGGCGCTGCGCTGCGGGTTGGTGTCGTAGCCGGTCGAGCCGGTGATCGCCGGCTTCAGCGTGACCGCGCCCAGCCGCAGGCCGAGCGGCGCCCAGGGATCGTCCTCGGCGCTCGCGCGGCGCCGGCGCGGGGGAGGCGGCAAGGCCGCTTCCGGCGCGGGCAAGACCGCGACAGGCGGTTGCGGCGGGCGGAACTGGCGCTGCGTGGTGCCGCGCAGGGCCGGCGGCTGCAGCGGCCGGCTGGCACGCGGCGGCTGGCGCCCGGAGATGGCGGAAGGCTGGCCCTGGACGAGGGAGGCCGGATCGCGGATCGCCTGCGGATCGGGGGTGGCGGGCGTGAGCGGCTGTTCCGGCGGCGCGGGAGGCTGCGCGACATAAGCCGGCGTTCCCGTCCTGAGCCCGGCGCGCGGCGCCTGCTGCGCGCCCGCCGGCAGGCAGCCGAGCGCCAGGGCCGCCAGCGCGGAGCCGGACAGAAGCAGGATCTTGGCGCGGCCTGACACGGGCTTCGCGGGGCTCCAGGGCAGCAACAGGTGACAGCAATGGCTGGCGCGCCCGGCAGAGGGCGCATGGTTAACGCAGTTAGAACGAACAGGGTTAAGGAGCCGTCAACGCGCCGGCCGCGATCGCCGCGGCGGTGGAAATCCCGCATCGCCCCGTGCTAGAGCGCGCCATGACCGAAAACATCCGCGCCTCGGCGCTCCGCACCATCGCCACGGAACGGGCCGGGCTCGACACGCTCCATGCCGCCCTCGCCGACGGGCTCGGGCAGCCCTTCACCGAGGCCGTCGCGATGATCCTGGCTGCGAGCGGCCGCGTGATCGTCTCCGGCATGGGCAAGTCCGGCCATGTCGGGCGCAAGCTCGCCGCGACCCTGGCCTCGACCGGCACGCCCGCCCATTTCGTCCACCCGGCCGAGGCGAGCCATGGCGATCTCGGCATGGTCAGGCCGGAGGATGTGGTGATCGCGCTGTCCTGGTCGGGCGAGACGGCGGAGCTTGCCGCGCTCGTCGGCTATACCCGCCGCTTCCGCGTCGGGCTGATCGCCTTCACCGCGAATCCCGAGAGCACGCTCGGCAAGGAGGCGGATGTCGCGCTGATCCTGCCCAAGGCGACCGAGGCCTGCCCCAACGGGCTCGCGCCGACCACCTCGACCACCATGCAGATCGCACTCGGCGATGCGCTGGCGGTGGCGCTGCTGGAGGCGCGCGGCTTCTCGCGGCAGGATTTCTTCGTCTACCACCCCGGCGGCAAGCTCGGCGCGCAGCTCAAGACGGTCGAGAGCATCATGCATCGCGGCGCGGAACTGCCGCTGATCGGGCTGGATACGGCGCTGCCCGATGTGATCGCCATGATCTCGGAGAAGAGTTTCGGCTGCGCGGTCGTGATGGATCTCGACGGCAGGCTCGCCGGGGTCGTCACCGATGGCGACCTGCGCCGCAAGGCGACGATGGCAGGCGGTGCCGCGCTCAGGGCTCGCGATCTCATGACGGTCAACCCGCGCCGCGTCGGGCCTGAGACGCTCGCCGTCGAGGCGCTGGAACTGGTCAATCGTCTCAGGATCACCGCGCTGATCGTGGCGGATTCGGAGGAGCGTCCGGTCGGGCTCGTCCATGTCCACGACTTGCTGGCGATGGGCGTCGCGTAGTCCCGGCCCGTCATGCTCGGGCTTGACGAGCATCTCGCGACATGGATGCTTCGGCTCCTCCTCGGCCTGATATTCGCGGATCTACGTGTCGCTGCGCCCTGCGCCCGAGAATGACGCCGGGTTCATGATGGTTCGGCCTTGCCGTCGGCGCCTTCCCGCCTATCTAAAGCTCCAGAAACTACAGCTTTGGAGGTTGCGATGGTTGCGACGGCACGGCTCGAACGCGTGATGCCGATCGGCGCGCTGGCAGAGCGCACCGGCGTCAAGGTCGAGACCATCCGCTATTACGAGCAGGTCGGGCTTTTGCCGCCGCCGGAGCGTTCCGAGGGCAACCAGCGCCGTTATGGCCGGCGTCATGCCGAGCGGCTCGCCTTCATCAAGCATGCGCGCGATCTCGGCTTCGCGGTGGACAATATCCGCACGCTGCTCAGGCTTTCCGACACGCCCGGCATGGCCTGCGACGAGGCGCATGCGATCTCCGCCGGTCATCTCGAAGAGGTGCGCGACAAGATCGCCAGGCTGCGCTCGCTGGAAAAGGAGCTGGAGCGGATCGCCACCACCTGCTCGGGCGGCGTCGCCGCCTGCGATTGCGCCATCATCGAGGCGCTGGCCGATCACGGCCAATGCGATCACGCCCGCCATTGAGGCGGTCTGGCGATGTGAAGCTTCAGCCGGCCGGAACAGCGGCCGTCATCCCGGATCGGCGCGGCTTTGCCGCTTGTCCGGGATGACCTTGCGTTTTCATCGGGCGGGGCTCGATGTCGATTGCCTCTCGTTTCCGCGCCGGAAAGTCTTAAATAGGAACTGCGCCGGACGGCCTCGCCGTCCAGTTTTCGGGTTGGCAAGAGGGCGGGCGATGCCGGTATTGCGTTTGTCGGCGGGCTTCCGGCCCGGCGAGGGGAACAAACCCCGATTCTCCGGGAGTCAGCGATTCGGGCTTGCTTCGTTCCGGAGTCGTTCTTGCCGGAGTTCTTCCTGCCAGAGTCGTTCCGACAAGACCCGTCCCTGATTTCAGTTCACGCACCCGCCCGGACGGCTGAGGCTCGCGTCGAGCCGGTGTCGCCCGGATGGACGAGATGATCGGCCCTTCGCCTTGCAGCTCTTTCGTTCGTTGCCTCCCGCCGCCCGCGCCAACAGCGTCACCGCGGTGCTCGGACCCACCAATACCGGCAAGACCCATCTCGCCATCGAGCGCATGGTCGCCCATCCCACCGGGATGATCGGCCTGCCGCTGCGCCTGCTGGCGCGCGAGGTCTATCAACGGGTCGTCGACAAGGTCGGGCCGGAGGCCGTCGCCCTCGTCACCGGCGAGGAGAAGATCAAGCCGGAGCGGCCGCGCTTCTGGGTCTGCACCGTCGAGGCGATGCCGCGCGATCTCGCCGTCGATTTCGTCGCGATCGACGAGATCCAGCTCGCCGCCGATCTCGACCGCGGCCATGTCTTCACCGACAGGCTCCTGAACCGGCGCGGCCGGGCCGAGACGATGCTGATCGGTGCCGGGACGATGCGTCCGCTGATCGAGCAGCTCATGCCGGGTGTCAATGTCGTCACGCGCCCACGCCTGTCGCAGCTCACCTTCGCCGGCGACCGCAAGATCACCCGTCTGCCGCCGCGCTCGGCGATCGTCGCCTTTTCGGTGGAGGAGGTCTACGCCATCGCCGAATTGATCCGCCGGCAGAAGGGCGGGGCGGCGGTCGTGCTGGGGGCGTTGTCACCGCGCACGCGCAATGCCCAGGTCGAGATCTACCAGTCCGGCGATGTCGACTATCTCGTCGCCACCGACGCGATCGGCATGGGGCTCAATCTCGACGTCAACCACATCGCCTTCGCGGCGGACAAGAAATTCGACGGCCATCATTTCCGCAAGCTCAACCCGGCCGAGTTCGGCCAGATCGCCGGCCGGGCCGGGCGGCATCTGCGCGACGGCACCTTCGGCACCAGCGGGCGCTGCCCGCCCTTCGACGCGGAGCTGGTGGATGCGATCGAGAATCACCGCTTCGAGCCGATCCGCCAGATGCAGTGGCGCAATTCCGATCTCGACCTGCGCTCGGTCGGCGGCCTCCTGGACACGCTGAACATCCAGCCCTCCGAACAGGGGCTGACGCGGGCGCTGATCGCCGAGGACATGACGACGCTGGAAATCCTGGCCAGGGACCCCGACATCGCGCCGCTGGCGCATGGCCGGGCTGCGGTGGAGCGGCTCTGGGAGGTCTGCGGCCTGCCCGATTACCGCAAGATCTCGCCGATGCAGCATGCCGATCTGGCGACGACGCTTTATCTCAGGCTGATGCGCCATGGCCGGCTCGATGCCGACTGGTATGCGGCGCAACTCGGCTCGCTCGACCGCACCGATGGCGAGATCGACACGCTCTCCGCCCGCATCGCGCAGGTCCGGACCTGGACCTATGTCGCCAACCGGCCCGACTGGTTACCTGATCCTGAGCATTGGCAGGGCATGGCGCGTCTTGTAGAGGACAAGCTGTCGGATGCTCTGCATGAGCGTCTGGCCCACCGATTTGTCGATCGGCGCACCAGTGTCCTGATGCGCCGCTTGCGGGAGAATGCGATGTTGGAGGCTGAGGTCACTGCGACGGGCGACGTGCTCGTCGAGGGCCAGCATGTGGGAATGCTGCAGGGCTTCCGCTTCACGGCGGACCCGAAGGCGGGCGGGTCGGAGGTCAAGGCTCTGAACCTCGCGGCCATGAAGGCGCTCGGTTCCGAGATCGAGGCCCGGGCCGCGCGCGTCGTGCTGGCGGGCGACGACGCCTTCCTGCTCTCGCATGACGGGCTCGTGCGCTGGACCGGCGAGCCTGTGGCGCGCCTCGTCGCCGGCGAGAAGGTGCTGGAGCCGCGGCTTCGCCTGCTGGTCGAGGAGCATCTCAACGGTGCGGCGCGCGAGCAGGTCGAGGCGCGCCTCACGCTCTGGCTGAAGAATCACGTCACCCGCCTGCTCGGCGCGATCCAGATCCTGGAGGCGGCCGAGAACGTCGCTGGCATCGCTCGCGGCATCGCCTATCAGACAGCCGAGGCGCTCGGCGTGCTCGAGCGTTCGAAGGTCGGCGAGGAGATGAAGGCGCTCGATCAGGAGGGCCGGGCGGCGTTGCGCCAGCTCGGCATCCGCTTCGGGGCTTTCCACATCTACATGCCCGCCCTGCTGAAGCCGGCGCCGCGCGCGCTCGCCGCCCAGCTCTGGGCGCTGAAGCATGGCGGACCGGAGACGGCGGGGCTCGACGACATCGCCCATCTCGCGGCGTCCGGCCGCACCTCCTTCCCGGTCGACAAGGCCGTGCCGAAGGGGCTCTACCGGGCGGCGGGCTATCGCGTCTGCGGCGAGCGGGCGGTGCGCGTCGACATTCTGGAACGCCTCGCGGACCTGATCCGCCCGGCGATCGCCTATCGTCCCGGCGCCACGCAGGGCACGCCGCCGGCCGGCAGCGCCGATCAGGACGGCTTCGTCGTCACCGGCGCGATGACCTCGCTCGTCGGCTGCGCCGGCGAGGATTTTGCCTCGATTCTGCGCTCGCTCGGCTATGTCTCGGTGAAGCGTCCGGGCCCGGCGATCACCGTGCCGCTGGCGCCGCCGCCGGCCGCCACCGAGCCGGCCAAGCCGGTCGAGGCGAAGGCGAGCGACGAGACGGCCGATGACGCTGCCGGCGAGACGCCGGTCGGGGCCGCTGCCGACGAGGCCGTGCCAGCCGATGGCGCGGTGTCGGCGGACGCTTCCGAGGAAGCCGCTGCCGTCGTCGAACCGGCCGAGGCCCTGAACGAGGGCGCGCTGGCGGAGGGCGAGACGCCTGTCACCGAAGCGCCTGCCGTCGAGACGGCGGATACGCCGATCCTCACCGAAACCGAGCTCGACGCGGTGCGCGAGCCTGTGCCGGCCGATGCGCTCTCGGCCTTGCCGGCTGCGCCGTCGGCTGAGGTTGCGGATGCAGCCGCGGAGGCCGAAATCGCTGCCGAAGCTGCGCCGGCCGAGCCCGAGCTCATCGAGATCTGGCGGCCGCATCGCCACCAGGGTGGGCGCCGGCCCGAGCATGCTCAGCGCGGCCGGCAGGACGGCCCGCGCCGCGAGGGCGAGCGCCGTGGCGGTGACCGTCCGCAGCGCGAGGGGCGCCCCGGCGGCCCGCGTCGCGACGGGCGGCCCGAAAATCGTCCGGCTGCCGCGGCAGCGGGCGAGGGTGCCGCTCAGCGCCAGGAACGTCCGAACCAGGACCAGCGCCCCCGCCGTGACGAGCGTCCGCGCTCCGATGAGCGTCCGCGCCGCGAGGATCAGCCGCGGCAAGGGCGCCCCGAGGGCGGTCGCGGCCCGCGCCCCGACTTCAAGCGCGACGGTCGCCCCGGCGGCCCGCGCCGCGAGGAGCGTGGGGGAGAGCGCTTCCAGCAGCCGCAGCGCCCGCGCCCGGCCAATCGCGAGCCCGATCCCGATTCGCCCTTCGCCAAGCTGGCCGCGCTCAAGGCGCAGCTCGAAGGCAGCAAGACCTAGGACCCGGGGAGGCGTAGCCGTTGCGGGAGCATCGTCAACGCCTCGACAAATGGCTCTGCTTCGCGCGCTTCGCGCGAACGCGGCCGGCGGCCGTGCGTCTGGTGGAAGACGGCCATGTCCGGATTGCGGGGCGGCGAGCCGAGAACCCCGCACAGGGGCTCAAGCTGGGGGACGTGCTGACGCTCGCCTTGCCGCACGCCACCGTCGTCGTGCGGATACTGGCCTTCGCCGAGCGCCGGGGCCCGTTCGAGACGGCGAGGCTCCTCTATGAGCGCCTCGACGAAGGCGGCGACGATCCCTCTCTTGCGGAGGGCGAGGGAGGCGACTAAATCCGGCCGCTATCGCCCGCAAGATCGATATGCGGCCATGCGGCGAACGAATTTCTCCCAGTGGATGCCGGAAGGGCAAAGTCTTCTGCCGAGCCCGGCGAAAACAATCTTGAAACCTGCGCCTGTCGGGGGTTTATGAGGTCGTTTAGAAGTGTTGGAAGGGCCGGCCCATGACCTATGTGGTCACCGAGAACTGCATCAAGTGCAAGTACATGGATTGCGTCGAGGTTTGCCCGGTCGACTGCTTCTATGAAGGCGAGAACATGCTCGTCATCCACCCCGACGAATGCATCGATTGCGGCGTCTGCGAACCGGAATGCCCGGCCGAGGCGATCAAGCCCGACACCGAGCCCGGCCTCGAAAGCTGGCTGCAGCTCAACACCAAATATGCCGCGAGCTGGCCGAACATCACGCAGAAGAAGGACGCCCCGGCCGATGCGAAGGCGTTCGACGGGGTCGCCGGCAAGCTCGAGATGTTCTCGCCCGAGCCGGGCGAAGGCGACTGATTTTCGCCGCTTCGGACGGTCCGTTCTGCGTTAACCATGACCGTGCCGCGCGCATGGCGGCGGATGGCTGCCCGCGTTTACCTTTGATTCGGCGTGTTTTTTGTGCTACACACAAACTCAGTCGAATTCGTTCCGCATGCCCCCTGCGAGGTTTTCACAAACGGGGCGTTCCCAAAGATCGCGTGCAACATGAAGGGCCGGCGGCTTTTCGCCGGAACAATCCGTTGTTCGCTTCTATGGGCGAGATGAACCAATCGACTGAGGGAGCGTGAAGCGCCGCATCACCGCGTCGCGTCAGGCGGAATGTCCCCGGCCATCCGGACGGGGACGGATTATCGCGCGCCCGCCACGGCGGGCCGGTCAGGAGTCGTAACGGCATGTCTACGGTGAAGAAAGCTGCTGTGCGCCAGGGTTTCAAGACGGGCGAATACGTCGTCTATCCGTCCCATGGCGTCGGACAGATCACGGCGATCGAAGAGCAGGAAGTCGCCGGCTTCAAGCTCGAGCTGTTCGTGGTCAGCTTTGCCAAGGACAAGATGACCCTTCGCGTTCCCACCGCCAAAGCCATCAGCGTCGGGCTGCGCAAGCTCGCCGATGCCGAAGCCGTCGCCAAGGCGCTGACCACGCTCACCGGCCGCGCCCGCGTCAAGCGCACCATGTGGTCGCGCCGCGCGCAGGAATACGAGGCGAAGATCAATTCGGGCGATCTCGTCGCCATCGCCGAGGTGGTGCGCGATCTCTATCGCTCGGAGGCCCAGCCCGAGCAGTCCTATTCCGAGCGCCAGCTCTATGAAGCCGCCCTCGACCGCATGGTTCGCGAGATCGCGGTCGTCGACGACGTCACCGAGATCGAGGCGCTCAAGAAGATCGAGGGCCAGCTCGCCAAGTCGCCGCGCCGGGTCGGCAAGGGCGAGGCCGTCGAGGCGGATGCTGAGCTCGAAGGCGACAACGACGATCTGCAGGAAGAAGCGGCCTGAGCCGTTCCTATCGGATCCCAGAATGCGAACCCGGCGGGCGACCGCCGGGTTTTTGTTTGCCGAGCCTTGCTTCGTCGCACTCGCAATGACGGGTGAAGGCGCCCGCTACTCGCCGATGACCTTGTAGCGCTGGCCGGGCGTGAGCGCGGCGGCGCGGTCGAACCCGTTCAGGAGCTGGAAGAGCTCGGCCGGCCGATCCTGCTCCGGCATGCGCTCCGCCATGCTCGCCACCGTGTCGCCCGGCGCCGCGTTGACGATACGGATGCGCAGCGGCCGGGCGGTCTGCGCCTCGGCCGGCGTCAGGGTCCGGAAGCTCTCGACGATGCTGCGCATCGGGCGTTCCGGATCGGCGGCGCCGCGCGCTGCCAGGATGAAGCGGTAGACGCGGTCGCCGAACTGCACGGCCGCCAGACGGAACGTCCAATCCGTGCCCTTGCCATGGGCGATGACGGCGGGCTGCCCGCCCATCTCGATCTTCTCGATGCCGGTCGTCTCGACACCCTCGATCCAACCGGCCGCGACATAGGATTCGAGCGTCTGGTCGGGCTTGAGCGTCACGGAGTCGAAGCGCAGGGCCTGCGCGCCATTGGCGCTGACGCCGATGACCATGTCCTGCGCCGCTTCGAGGCTGAAGCCGTCCGGCGCCGAGAAGGAGATGCGCAGCGAGCTGTTCACATAGCGCCGGCCGCGCACCACGCCGTCGCGCGGATCGTCGCCATAGGCGAGGCCGTCGATGGCGGTCAGCCAGCGGCCGGCATCGTGCTCGCCCAGGCCCGGCGCGGCGATCTGGCGCGCAGCGGCGGTGACGGCGGCGATGCGCTCCGGCGTCTGCGGATGGGTCGCGAGCATGTCGAGGCGCTTGTCCTCCGCGCTCTGCTGCTGCTGTCCGCTGTTGCGGAAGGCGGTGTTGCGGCCGAGCGTGTTGAGGAAGCGGCTCGCGCCGTAAGGGTCGTATCCGGCGCGGGCGAGGCTGGTCACGCTGATCTTGTCGGCCTCGAATTCCTGTTGGCGCGAGAAGCGGGCGAGGGAGAGCTTCGAGCCCGCCTGGACCGCGGCGCTCTGGTTCGGATCCTTCAGCACCTGCGAGACGACCTGGTTGACCAGGGCCGATTCCGCCTCCTTCTCGGCGCGCTGGACCGCATGCTGGGCGGTAACGTGCCCGATCTCATGGGCGAGGACCGAGGCAATCTCCGAGGTGTCGTTGGCGAGCGCCAGCAGGCCGCGCGTGACGTAGAGCCGGCCGTTGGGCAGAGCGAAGGCGTTGACCGCCGGTGAGTTCAGGATGGTGATCTCATAGGCGCCGATCTGGCCGTCGCTGGTCTTGGCGAGGCGCTGGACGATGTCGTCGAGCGCGGCCTTGGTGCGCGGCGCGCGATATTCCCCGCCGAAGGCCGCGAGCAGGCGCTGATGCTCCTGGTCGGAGGCGCGCTGGACGGGGCTGATGCGCGGCGCGATCTCGCCGTCGCCCGACATGCTGGCCGGCAGCACGGAGGTCTGGTCGCCGAAGCACCCGGCGAGCAGCAGCGCCAGGGCAAGGGCGCCGAGCCGCTTGCCCCGTCCTGCGAACCGTGTTGGCCAGACTTTCCGCATCCCTCAGTCGATCAGTTCCAGCGCGGCGCGCGAGGTGACTTCGAGCAGAAGGCCACCGCGGCCCGCGAGCACGCCATAGGCTCGCAGGCGTTTACCGCCGAGTGCGGCCGGGGTCCAGCCCGCCTCCTTCAGTTCCCGCCAGAGCTTGCGTGACAGAACGATCGAGGCCGCCTCCCCGGGCCGGCGCGAAAAGTTCAGATAGGTCCGCTGCGAGCGCTCGCCCACGGACGCGATCCGGCCTTCCAGCATGACGTAGCGACCCTCCTGCCCCTTGACGGCGGCGAGATCATGACCGTCGATCGCCAGCGGCGTCAAACCTTGGGCCGCCGGCGGCAAAACTTGCGAGGCAGAGGTTACCTTTGTCTGAATCGCGGTGGGGCCGGGCGCGCAACGCGCTACCTGCGCTTCTGCCAAGGGCAGGGCGGCGCCGCTCTTCTGGAGCAGTTGCGCGATCTCTTCGCGCCCGGCACCGGGCGCGGCCTCGACGAAGAGGCGGGCCGGCCAGCGACCCCAGCGATCCTTCTCGCCGGTGATCGCAAGCAGGATGTCGCGGCCGAGAAAGGGCGCGAGCCCGGATCGGAAACGGGCATCCTCCGCTGCATCCTGGCGAGGCGCCAGGCCGACCAGTCGCAAGGCGCGGCCATCGGCCAGGAGCGGATCGCCGGCGGCGTCGAAGCCCGAGAGGCGTGCCGGCACTGTCTCGACCGCCTCGACGCCGCAGGGCGTGGCCGCGCGGGCGGCAAGCGGCAGGGCGCCGAGGAGCCACAGGCCGAGAAGAAGGGGCTTCACCGTCATCGTGGTTATGCTACAGGGAGTTTCGTGCGTCCCGGTAGCTCAGCAGGATAGAGCAACGGTTTCCTAAACCGTAGGTCAGGGGTTCGAATCCCTTCCGGGACGCCATAAATCAGCGATATCAAAGGCCTGTAAGGCGGTTAGCCAGGGAGGTTCGCCACCCGGGTTAGCCACGCGCCTTTTGCCGGCCGCGGTGGAACTTCACCACCTTGTTCATGCCGGCCTTCGCGAGCTGCTCCTGCTCGGCCTCTTTCGAGTACAGCTCGGCGTGCTTGATATCGGTGTGGCCGAGCGTGTCCATGATCTGACGTGTGGTCGCTCCGCTCTCCGCTAGCATCTTGCCGAGGCTCTTTCGCAGACCATGCAACGTGCACCCGGGCGGCAGGCCGGCCGACTTCGTCCAGTCGGCCATCCGGCCGGTGAGGCTCTTTGGCGAGAACGGTTCGCCATACATCGTCTTCAGGATCGTCGGGCCCGACAGGTCGGCCGCATCGAGCGCTTCCCGCAGCATCGGCGTGATCGCAAGCCGCAGCTCCCGGTCCGTTTTCACCTGGCGCATGACGATCGCGTTGCCCTGGATGGTGCTGACCTCGAGCGCGGCCACGTCACTGCGGCGGTTGCCGAGCCAAAGGGCCAGCACATAGGCCAGCCGTGGCGTGGTGCCGATCGGCCACCTCTTCTCGAACTTCTCGCGCTCGTCCTCCGTCCAGGCTCGCCAGCCCTTGAGCTTCGGCCGGTACTTGAGGCGATAGGTCGGGTCGGCCTCGATCCAATCCTCATCGAGCGCGACCAGGACCATCTTGCGGATGACGACCAGCAAATGCCGCGCGGCGTGGGGCGTATCACTGCGATCGGCGAGCAGCTTCTTGACGTGCCGGCGCTTGAGATCCGCGATCGGCGTGTCGGCCCAGAGCAGATCCGCCTCGCCCGGGATGACCTCAGATGACAGGAAAGCTTCGGCGATCGCAGTTTGCTTCTGGCGAGTGACGGCGTCGAGCTGCTGCCATTCGAGACTGTCGCTGACGACTTTGCGCCAGGCGGCCTTGAGCGACTCGGGAATGGTCGCGTCGGGGTGCCGAATGACCTCGGCCTTGCGCGGAGCGCGGCCCTCGACCGCCGCCTGATACGCTTCCTCGAATTCGGGGTGCCCGGGCTGGTGCGGAAGCGAGATCGTCTTGCCAGCGCGGCGGAAGCGCCAGCGCTCGCGGCCGTGGCGATCCTTGTAGGTGCCGGCGTTCGGATAGTCCTCGCTCATGCCATGCACGCTATCCGCGCGCGCCAGCCCTGCGCAAGGCGGCGTCTATGACATTCTCGCGGACCTCGCCGAGCTCGCTGAAGGCCATGTCGAGCTGGACACGGTCCCAAACGACCCGCCCGTCGATCCGCTTCGGTTGCGGCATGCGCCGATCAGCGACGAGCTGATCGAACTTCGTCGGGCCGACGCCGACGTAATAGGCGGCCTCCTCGCGGCAGAGGCCGCGCGGCACCCAGGAGATCGTCTCGATTCGGCCGGAAGCGCGGGGCATCAGAGCGGCTCCTCGCGCGGCGGCAGGGGCTTGCCGGCAAGATGGGCGCGGGCGCGCTTCGCCGCCCAGATCATCGTGTGACATGTTGCGTTGGAGCTCTGCTCGCAGTGGCAGCCGTCGGCATACACGGCGCCGCAGATGATGTGCGCGAGCTTTTCCTCGGGAGACAGGTAGCGATCGGCGTTCGGATGGCGACGGGGCGGGCTTCGACGATGGGCTGCCATCAGCCGATGACCTTGGACTGCGGTGGCTGGTTACAAAGCGCGACGAAGTCCTTCGCGACGCTCTCGATCGCCGGTATGACTGGACGGTTGCAGGGGCCCTTCAACTGCTCGATCGTCCACCGCTTCTTCGCTTGCTTCAGTTCCACCGTCGCGACGCGCTTTTCGCCGAAGCGGATGCTGAAGATCCGGGACCGGCCCGAAATCACCTCGCCGGCGTAGCTGGAGACGCAATGGTGCATCGCCCGACCGTCCTCATAAAGGTCCTCGCCGGATCGAAGCGCGACGATGTGATGGCCGAGAACCTGCTCCTCGATCGGAAGATCGCCATAGTCGAGCGGCTCGTCGAACTCGCGGCCGTGAGATCTGAAGAAGCTGGCATTCTGCTTGTTCTTCGCCAGCTCGCGGTGCCAAGCTTCAGCCTCTGAATACGCTTTCTCCCAACTCCAGCGCGTGACGAACCGGCCGCGCAGATGAAGGGCGAGGTCGGCGACCTCGCGCCATTGCGTGAACGCCGCGCTGCGGCTGACGCTGGCCGCCATCCAATCGAACAGCAGGTCAGCCGGCGCTCCGGCGCGTTCCATGCGCTCCCGCCACGACCGGCACGCCATGAGCCAGAGGCTCTGACCTTCCGGGGCTGGGATCGCCTGGGCCAAAGTCGAGGGATTCAAGCGCGACAATGCGAGCAACGTGTTCTTGTCGGACGAAATCAGCGCAGTCGCCGTCAGCGCCCGCAAGGCCGGTGCGAGCTCCAGCGAAATCATGATGTCGCGCGGCCGCCGGACTTCCTCGGCGAAGTGCAGCGTCTTCGCAATCAGGCGCTTTTCCCAATTCACCTTGTGATCCCCGGAGACCATGACGACGATCGCCGGCGCCTGGAGAATGAGGTCCGCGGCGTGGCGATGGCTTCGCGCCATCAGCACGGCGCGGGCCTCGAGATGGGTGTCGCGGAACAGGCCGACGATCCGGTTGATCTGTTCGCGCTGCCAGGGCAGATCGCCGATCGTCGGAAAGGGCATCTTGCTGAAGTGATGGTGGCCGGTGCCGAACTGGCTGGAGAGCGCCTCGGTCATCCGCCCCTCACGAAAACAGGACGGCGCCCGTCATCGCGAAGCTGGCGATGACGAGCAGCCATAGGGCGAGGTTGAGGCGGCGGCGCGGGGTCATGCCGCCGCCTTCAGCGTGAGCCGCAGATGGCGCTCGAGAGCGGTCGCGAGGCGCCGCCAACGTAGCTCGCCCTTCGGCACGATCGCGCCGGCCATGGCCTGATACGCCGCCGGCAGGTCGAAGCTGTCGAGGCTGTCCAGCAGCTCGGGATGGTCGCGCAGCGCTGGCGTCGCTTCGAACACCGCGCAATAGGCCTGCAGCACCGGTGCGCGGACCATGCCGATATTGCCGTCGCCGACCTGAACGATCGCCTCGCAGGCGCGCTTCAACGTCTCGTCGCCATAGGCCTCCTGGAGCTTGTAGAGGATCGCGACGGCGAAGGTATCGCCGCGCTTCAGCTCCTTCTGGTGCCGCGGCGTGACCACGCGGGCGCCGGCCGGCGAGAGCACCAGCTCCAGCGCGATAGCCTTCGGATCATTCGCCGCGACGCGGGACTTGTGCAGCACCGCAGGCGTCACCGCGAGCTGGCGGGTATTGATCTCGGCGAAGGCCTCGGCCTGCTCGACCTCGTCGACCATCGAGATCATGCAGGGCACAGATTTGATGCCGCGCAGCCGGGCTGCATGGCAGCGGTGCTGGCCGTCGATGACGGCATAGAGCCCGCCCTCGATCGGGGCGACGATCACCGGCGCGAAGCGCGACCAGCGGAAGCGCTCGGCGATGCGGCGGATCTGTATCTTGCCGCGCTGGCCGATCGGCCGCTGATAGCGATCGTCGATGCGCAGCGCATCGATCTCGATCCACTGCGTCTGCGGCGCTGGGCCCAGCTGTGTGGCATAGGCGACGCTGGCGAAGTCCTCGATGACGATGGGACGAAGATGGTCCATCACGCGGCCTCCTCCGTCTCGGCCGGCTGGGCCAGCAGCATCTCGATCATCTGGTTCTTGCTCTTGCCGAAGGGAGCCTTGATGCCGCGAGCCGCGAACTCGGCGCGGACGTCGGGCGTCTTCAGCTCCTCGAGGCGCTTGCGCTCCTGGTCCTGCCAGATGCGCTGCGCCGCCTCGGCGGCACTCTCGGCCGTCTCCAGCTCGGCCGAGGCTTCGTGCTCGCCGGCTTGCTCGTCCTGGTCCTCGGCCTCCGGCTCGGCCGGCAGCACGGCATCGAAGACTTCGCCGCGGAGCGTGGCTGGTAGCCATGCGCGTGCGTTCGCCAGCCGGGCCGCGGTCGCGCCCAGGTCCGCCTTCTTCAGCTTGGCGTACTTTCCAGGATCGTCGCCACATTCCGCGATCGCGATGATCGATTCCTGCTTTGGCGCCTTGGAAAAATAGTCGGCGGGGTCGAACGCCTGGACGAGGGCGGCGCGGTGCATCTCCTTCGGCAAGGAGGCGCGCAAGTCGGTGACCGCATCGGCTTTCAGCGAATCGTAGCTGTGATAGGCCAGGGCCGCGCTGGTGAAGTCCAGCGTGCCGGCGATGACCTTGGCCGCGCCCTTCTGCAGGGCGTCCATGTCCCACCCGAGCACGTCGCGGAAGACCTTGCCAAAGCGCTCCTCGGTCTGATGGCTTCGGCCCGGCCATGGCAGGGACGGGCCCTGCTGGCGTCCCTTGTTGTCGAAGCGTAGCGGCGTCCCCCATGTCACTGCCGTTGCGACGAAGGCGGCCAGCGCGATCCGCGGCTCGCCGGCAAGGACATGGGCAGCAGCCCGGGTCGCGGTCAGCGCGAGATCGTCGACCAGCGCGGCGGATAGGCGGGCGGGCTCCGGCGCCTCCTCGCCGCCGGCTGAGGGCTTCGGCGCCGGCGCCGCCATGGCGGTCGGCTTCGGCTCCGCTTTCGGCTTGGAGCGGGTGTAGCCGCGCGCGATCGTCAGCTTGCCGTCGCGGTTGTACCCGACCGTGGTGATCGCCTTGCTGCGCTGCGCCTCGGTCAGGCGCAGCCATGTCTGCGCCTCGATAAGAGCTTCCAGCTCAAGATCCAGACGATCCTCCTCGTCGAGCAGCACGTCGCGGTCGCGCTCGATTTCGTCCAGGCGATCTTCGTCTTCGATTTCGAGCAGCGCCTCGTCCAGCTTGTCGCGATGCTCGGCAATGGCGAGCAGGCGCGCTTCGATCTCGATCGCGCGCGCTGGCTTCTCAGAATCCGGCAGCGCAGGTTTCGTGATGCGGTTCCACTCGTAGGTGCGCGCCTCATTGCCGAAAAGTACCTCGCCCCAGCCCTCGTCCTGCTTCAGCCGCGCCGCCTCGGCCGCGAGCTTCTCGTTGGCGAGGCGCTCCAGCAGGGCGCTGTCGGTCAGGTCCGGCTCGTTCGCGAAGAGATCGGCGACAAAGCCGCCGCCGGCGGCACGGTAAGCCTCGATACCGACGAAACGCACCTTCGGCGTGTCGGCTTCGACGGTTTCGGCCGTGAAGCTGCGGCGGACTGTGTCGGCGCGCAGGCGCCAGCCTTCATCCGTCTCAATCGCCTTGCGCAGATAGGCGGCCTGCTGCTCAGCCGGCACCAGCGTGAAGGCTCGCGCCGCCTCGCCGGTGATGCGTCCCTCGAGCCAGGCGGCGCGGACGTCTTCATGCAGGCGGCCGAGAGCTAGCCGCTGCTCGACGGCGCGCAGCGGGATGCCGAAATGCGCCGCGATCTCCTCCTTCGGCTTCCCCTTCTCGATCAGGTCGGCGAAGGCCTCGAATTCGCGGACCGGGTGCAGCGGCTTGCGCAAGACATTGGCCGCCAGGGAAACCTCGAACGCGTCGACCTCGTCCTCGCCGAGGCGGAGCACGACATGGACCTTGTCGATGGTCGTGATGTCAGCTGCGTCGTCGTCGGAATCGATCAACTGCAGGGCCTTGAGGCGACGGTTGCCGTCGACGATCTCGACCTTGTCGCCGCGGAGGCGACCGACCAGCGGCTGCAGCAGGCCATGGGCGCGGATCGACGCGACGAGTTCGGAAACCTCCTCGTCCTGCGGGCGGACATTGACGGCGTCGCCGGCGATGAGCTGGTCGAGCCGGTAGGCAATGACTTCGGTCATGAGGGGTCTCCGATCACGGCGGTCAGGACGGCGTTGGCGGGGAGGCGGAAGACGGTGACCTCGATCGAGGCGCGGTCCGGCCAGAGCAGATCCCTCCGGTCCGGCGTGACGATGCAGGCCTCGCGCAGGACCCGCTGGACGCGGCGCGCGAGATCGACGTCGAGGATGGCGTCCGGCACGTCGATCGCGACGAGGATGGTGCGCGGCGTCATCGGGCCGCTTCCTGGATGCGGTCGGCAATCGCGGGAATCGAGAGCTGCGAGCGCTGGGCATGGAGCTGCTGGCTCCAACGCTGAAACCGGGTGAGCCATGCTTCGCTGGCGCGTGCCGGCGAGAGCGGCTTGATCCGGTGCTTTAGCTTGAGGTGCGGCAGGCGCTCGAGGTTCTCGTGCCAGCGGCGCGGTGCGCGGGCGAGCAGATGCTCGCGCTCCGTCATGAGCAACTGCATGTCGAGGAGGTGGACCCGGTCGCGCACCACGGCCGGCAGCGGCCAGGGCAGGCCGGCCTCGGCATGCAGGTAGCGGTCGATTGGCTCGGCCAGGCGCTGTTTGATGCGCCTCATCGAGATCCGCGGCACCACGTCGGCACCGATCTCCCTGCGCATGTCGTCGAGGACCTGCTGCATGGCATCGAGCACCGGCGCGGGGATATCAGTCAGGATGGCCTCGTGCCCGTCATGCAGCAGGAAGGCCATGGCGAAGACGGGGTCCTGCGTCTGCGACCAGAGATAGTCGGCGCCGATGCAGCAATGCTGGGCGGCCGAGTAGATGATGCCGGTCGGCATCTGGTTGGCGAAGCGGCCGGCATTGCCGAGCGGGACGGCGATATCTCGCGCCACGTCGATCGTGCCTGGCTCGACGGCCCGGCCCAGCGGTAGCGCCCGGCCGCTGGCGGTCTGCGCCCAGGCGGCTTCCTGCGCCGGCACGGTATCGGCCGGCTTCATGAGCGGGCCTCCTGCCGGTTCCGCCGGCGCGCGGCGAGCCGTTCGGCCATGCCCTCGACGGCGTCGAGGTCCTCGACATCGTCGATATCGAAGGCGGCATCGCCGTTCAGTGCCTTGGCGCGATAGAGCGCGTCGATGAAGATCGCCCGCGTCGTCTTGCGGATCCGCAATTCGACGTCGGCTTCCGCCGCGCCGCGATCGTCGGCCCTCCGCATGGCGCCTCCGAGGCCGCCATCGTCCGGCTTGTCGAGCGGCACGACGCCGCGTGGATCGCCGCCGCGGATCATGCCGATACCCCGCTTTGCTGTAGGGGTGGCCGAAGGCGCCGCTCAGCCGCCTGCAAGGTCGACAGGCGCAAGGCCTGAAGGCGCGGGGAGCGGCATTGCATCGCCGGCTGGGCGATGGCGTCGATCGTGTTGACGGCGAGCACGCCGACGGAGGCCTGCTCGAGCACGGCCAGCGAGCCGGCCCACATCGCCCGCGTGGCGCTGGCGAGAGGGCTCGTCACGATCGCCTGACGGTCGGCCGCCATGCGCAGGCTGGCCTCGCGCATGTCCTGGGCGATCTGCGACAGGCGCAGCGCCGCGGCCATGCGGCGCTGGAAGGTGGCGGCGTCCATCTACGCCGCCTCCGTCTGGTCAAGGCCGTAGCGGGCGCCCTTCTCGGCGATCTCGCGCGCCATTTCCTTGGCAGCGAGCGGGCCGAGATGGGCCGCGGCCTCCTCGTGATAGCCGGCGCGCTTCAGGTCGTAGATGTCGGCGTAGCCGCGATCGAGGCGGTTCTCGTTGAGGACCTTGACCATGTCGGCGAGCACGGCCGCCTTCAAGTCTCCGTCGATGTGGCGGCCGTCGCCGATATCGCCGCGAGTGCGGACGGCCTGGGCACCATGGGTGCGGCGCTTGAAGATTTCGGCGTTGAGCTCCTCGATCGGCGACGGCTGGCCGGGGAGCGGGCGTTCGTGGCGCATCGGAATGCCTCCATCGGGTTGCGACAGAGAACAGAAATCCGGAAAATCAGAAAAAAGTCAATTGGGCTTCTCAGGAAAATCCGTACTGACAGAGCGAGTCAGGAGCCCGATTCGGGGCGAATTGACTCACCGGCCACCGTGAACACACTAAGAACATCTTAACGGAGGCGGCCATGAGTATCGCGTTTAAGGTCTACGTCCACTGCCCGAACTGCCAGAAGGATTACGGCAGCTTCCTGGAGCCTCCGGAGGCGGACGACGCGCCGCAGGACATCGATGAGTTGCTCGAAAGCAACTTCCTGCGCGACCAGAAATTCCTTTGCCAGGAGTGTGAGTCGCCGATCGGCATCGTGACCGGCGTCAAGGAGCTGAGGAACGAGCAGCTCGTCTCCGTCAGAAGACTGGAACCCTGTTCTTGATCTCGCGGACGAGCGCCAGGATCTGCACCTGGCGCCCGTCATCGGGTTTCAGGTTGCGCGGCACGACAATGGGTTTGTGCCGCGGATTGCTCGAGCGCGGATGGAAGACAATCTCTTCATCCAGCAGCTCGATCTGCTTTACCGACCATTCGCGAAGATGGCCGCCGTCGCGCTCCTGCTGCACGACGACGACCATCTTATCGCGCAGCGGAATGCCGATATCCTCGTAGTTGACGCCGATGACGCGCGAGCCTGGCAGGATAGGTGCCGGCTCGAGGCGGTTCATCGAATCGCCGATCACGTCGAAGGCCGTGCGCCTGGCGCGCGGGAAGTCCGGATCGGCCGGCTCGTAGAAGATCTCCGGCTCGCTTTGATCGAACTCGTCGATTGGAATGAAGGCGCCGGCTTGGACCGGCCCGACAACCGTCACCGGCAGCAATCTGCCTTCGCTGGTGAGTTGGACTTCCGAACCAAGCCTGAAGTCGATCCCCGGAATCGCCGGCGGCGGTTCCTCAAGATATGCCGCGATGAGCGGGATCTCTGTGATCGCGATGCGACGAGTGCCCTTCAGGATATCTGTGACCGTCGAGGGTGAGCGGCCGAGGACGCGGCTCAGCTCACCCTTTTTCTTGCCCGGCTTTTTGAGCCCGGCAGCGACCCACTTGATCAGCTCGTCTTGCATGGCGGCATTTTCTGTTCGTCAGAAGTCGAGCGCTATCAGGAAAACCCGGAATCGCTCTTGACTTGAAATCCGGAAAATCAGAAATTGCGCGCCATGGAACCGGCCGCATCTGTCATCGCCCGCCTCGGCGGAGAGAAAATTGTCAGCGAGATCACGGGCCGGGCCTACACCGCGCCCTATCGGTGGCAGCAGTCCGTCGAAAAGGGCGGCACTGGCGGGCTGATCCCGCAGCGCCTGCATATCAAGCTGCTCGAATACGCCATGGCGAACGGCATTGCCCTGTCGCCGGCCGATTTCCTGCCCGTCCACCCCCAACCCTCCGTGCCGGCGGCTTCGCTGGCGACGTCGGAAACCTAGTGCGTCGCGGCCCGCCGCGCTGCCGAGAAAAGCGCGGCCCCATTCTCCCGGTCGAAGAGGCGCGACATGAGCGAGCAGGATGCCTGGCATCACCGAATGAAAGCAGCGCAGCGCGATCTGATCGCGCGCTGCGGAGGCATCGCGCGGTCTGCCGATGTCGGCGAGGTCTCGATCGCGCAGATGGGGCGGCTCAACAATCCGAATGAGCCCGACATCATGTCGGCGCGGGTGAAGGCGCGCCTTGAAGCGGATGCCGGCTTCCCGGTTGTCACGAAGGTCGAGCTGGAGGCGCAGGGCTGGCAGGCATCTCAGATCGAGGTGGTTTCGCCGGCGCCTGATCTGCACGTGTCGACGGCCCGGGTGGTCGCCGAGGCCTCGGACATCATGCGCGTCTATGCGCAAGCCACGGTCGACGGGAAGCTGACGCCGGCGGAGATCCGGGGCCTGCAGCGGGAGTTTGCCGAGCTCGCGCGTGTTCTTGAGGATGCCCGCCTCGCCGGCGCCGCGTTGCTCGCCCTGGCGGGAGGGCTGAAGCATGACTGAGGCGGTCTTCATCTGGTCCGAAGCGACCGTCGCGCGGCTCAAGGCCATGGTCGAGGATGGCGGGAGCGCCAGCGATATCAGCAATATCCTCGGGTGCTCCCGCAACAGCGTGATCGGCAAGGTGCACCGGCTCGGCCTCGCCTTCGCGCGCGGCTGGGGCCAGCATGAGACGCCGGCGGCGAAGCAGAAGCGTGATCGGGCGATCGCCGTGAAGGCGCCGCCGCGCATCCTGGCCAAAGCACCGGCGCCGAAGCCGAAACCGAAGGCCCCGCCGGCGCCCGAGGTCGACCCGACTCCGAAGCGCTGGCCAAAGCCGGAAGGGCCCGAGGCCGTGGACATCACCGCGCTGCGGGCCGGTCTCTGCCACATGCCGCTGTGGTCGGACCTTCGCAAGGGCGGGCTGTACTGCGGCAAGCCGGTCGCGATCGAGGGGCTGAGCTGGTGCGACGCCTGCCGGCAACTCGTTTATGAGGCGCGGCCGATCCGCTCGCAGGAGGAGGCGCAGGCGCGAGCCCAGCGCCAGGTTCGGCAACTGGCCCGCAGCGGAGCGTTCGCATGAGCGCTGTCCCCATGAGCTTCGACGAGATCGCGGCGCGCCTGCGCTGCGCGGCCCGGAACGAGACGTTCTGCCTCAACCATCTCGAGCTGCTGGTTGCCAAGGCACCGGGCGAGGACCCGCGCCTGCGCGAGCTGACGATCGGCGAGACATTGCGCCAAGCGGCTGCACTGGCGAAGGCCAGCGAAATCGCGCTAGCGCTCGCCCGCAATCCCGAGATCGCAATCGGGCTCGGTCTGCTGCCGCCGGCGGAGGCTCTGTCTTGAGCACAACCCCGAACCAGGTGGGCGGCAACATCATCCTGCTGCTGCAGGACCGGCAGCCCGGGCCGCTCTCCTTCGCGGTGATCAGGCAGCAGCTCAGCCTGAACAAGGTCGCGCTCGCCCGCGCGCTGGCCCGGCTCGTCGCGATCGAGGCCGTTCATGTCGACGAGCAGCACCGGCTGGTGACGCTGCTCGACGCGGCGGTCGAGATCGAGGAGCCGGCCGAAGTGGAGGCGCCGGCGCCGGGCCTGTCGATCGAACAGGAACGTCGGCTCCATGACGCGATCCTGCAACGCGCGGCGCGTCTGGCGAAAGCACGCGACCTGCGCGGCGCCGTCGGCCTGCTGAACGCAGCAGCCGAGCGCAGCCGATCGGAAGTCGCGACCAACTTCCTCGTTCTGGCCGATCTCTATTCCGCGGGGCATCGGCGCTACCCGGACATCACCCCGACCGAGTCTGAACAGTTGCGGCGCCGCTCCGGCTATCTCACCGGCGCCGATATCGATGATGCGCTTGCGAGCGAGCGATGACGGCGCGTGTGCCCGACGATCTGTTCAACGACTGGGTCGAAAAGGCCAAGGCCGTGAGCGTGCTCAACTGCGCGCTGAAGTTCCGTTTCCAGCCCAAGGGCGGCGGCGCGAAGCTGGCGACCCGGGCCGCAGGTGAGATCGTCGGGCCATGCCCTCGCTGCGGCGGCGTCGACCGCTTCTCGATCAAGCCGAGTGAGTCCGCATGGTACTGCCGCGGCGCCGGGCAGGGCGGCTACGACTCGATCAGCATGGCGCGCTACCTGTTGCGTGACGCCGGCTTCATCGAGGCGGTCGAGGAGCTGACCGGCGAGCCCAGGCCGCAGGCCAAGCCGGAAACGTCGGCGGAAAGGCAGGCTCGCGAGGCGCTTGCCGCGAAGCGCAAGGCCGATGACGAGGCCGCGCAGGCCAAGCAGAGCCAGGAGCAGAATGAATGGCGCGAGGCCGAGCGCCGGCGCCTGCATGGCCTGTGGCGCGAGGGCCGGCCGGCGCCGGGCTCGCTGGTCGAAGCCTATCTGCGCCACCGCTGCATTCCCGGCGTGCCGGCCGGTGCTCGTCTGCGCTTCCATCCGCGCATGCATCTGCGCGAGCCGGCCGGGCCGGGCGGCAAGATCATCTGGACCGGGCCTGCGATGCTCGCGGCAATCGTCCGGCAGGATCGTTTCGTCGGGCTGCACATGACCTGGCTCGACCCGCGCTTCGCGGCCGGCACGGTGCCGCTCGAAACCAAGGGCAAATTGCTGATCACCACGGATGGCGAGCTGCTCGACCTCCCGGTGAAGGGCGCCGATCTGATCGACGTGAAGCGCTCGCGCGGCTCGAAGCAGGGTGGCCATCTGCTGTTGGTGCCGGCGCCTTCAGGGACGCCGCGACGACTGGTGATGGGCGAGGGCATCGAGACGACGCTCTCGGTCTGGGCTTCAATGGTCGAGGCCGGTGAGGACATGGCGGATACCGCCTTCTATTCGGCGATCGATCTCGGCAACCTCGGTGGCAAGGCCCGCACCACGGTGCGGCATCCGACGCTGCGCCGCATCGACAAGACCGGACGCTCGATGCCCGTCAACGTCGCCGGGCCGGTCCCCGATACGGACGAGCCGCATCGCGCGATCGCGATTCCCGACAGCGTCGACGAGCTGCTGCTGCTCGCCGATGGCGACAGCGATCGCTTCACCGTCGAATGCGTCATCGGCCGCGCTGCGGCGCGCTGGGCGAGGCCCGGCCGAACCGTGCGCGAGGCCTGGCCCGAAGAGGGCGGCGACTTCAACGACATGCGGATGCGCCTGGTGCGCGAAAGGAGCGCGGTATGACCCCTCTCTCAACCCCCGCCGCGCAGGGGACGGTGGCCGATGCCGAAACCGTGGCGCGAAAGGCCGGCTGGTATCCTGCAATCGGGAAGCCCGGGAAGTTCACGCGGGCGAGCAAGCGTCACCAGGGCGGCGTATTCGTCGAGAGCTGGGAAGAGGCGTGCGAATATGACCGCCTGCCATTCTCCCCCGCATCCGCCTCCGCCTCCCCTGAAGCCTTGCCGGCTGAGGCGAAGGACGACGTAATCGCGTGCTTGCTTGCCGAGAAGCCGTTTTGGTTCGATCCGGCTACAAATTTCGTCCACGCTGACGACGGCGGCGGTCGGGGCACACGATGGGAGCCCGCCACTGAAGCCTTGCCGGTGAGCGGGGTGGAGGCAGTCAATGAGCTGGACGCCTTCTATCAAGGCTGGCTTGCGAAATGGCGGGAAAAGCTCGCCGCCCTCACCGCTACCCCAGCGCTGGAGGATCGGACGACCAACGATGCCCATGCGCCGGATCCCGGGGTGCGGGTGAAGCAGCTAGCTAAGGAGATCGTCCGCAACGTCTGCGAGCTAGACGACATTCCAGACCCCGAGCATCCCGATACGATCATGGTCACGGTCAGCGATCTAGAGGCGGTCATCGCCAACGCTCTGGAAAGCGCCTCCCTCGCCAGCGACGCCAGCCCGAGGGGTGAGCCTACGGACGCCGAGATCACGACGGTATGGCGCGCTGCGATGACGGTTGCTTGTAACATGGTCATCAAGCGGCAGAACGATCTCAACGACGATGACGGCCCTATCGATGTGCTCAACGAGCAGGGGCAGATAATCCACCAGATCAAGAAGTGGATGGAGCCTGACAGGGTCTATCTTGCGGAATTGCGCGATCTCCTCGGGTACGCGCATCCCGCGCCCGCCACGGTGGAGAGCGACGCGTTGCGCATTCGGCTCGGAAGCTATGCGATCACCGAGGAGTACGACTTCCCCGGCGATGCAGAGGAGTTCTGCGGCTACTGGTGCCACGAATGCCGAGAGCACGTCGAGGCTGATGGAACGGGACACGGCAAGGACTGCCCCTGCCATGGCGTCGCGCCTAATACGCCGCGCGCTGTCAAGGAACGCGCCGCCCTAGCGCCCGCGACCGAGGCGGCGTCATGACTATGGCCTGGGTCCGCAAAAGCTATCGCGTGCCGGCGAAACGCGGCGGCCGCGTCGAATATACCGGTGAGGGCCGACCCGAGTTCGGAACGATCCGCAGCGCGCGCAGCGGCCGCCTGATGATTCAGATCGACGGCATCCGGCACACAATGCCGTTCCATCCGACCTGGCGCCTGCGTTACCTCGACCCTGCCGTGTCGGAGATCCCGCTCTGACACCCTCGAACGACGATACGCCTCCGGACGATCCGATTCTCGGCGCGGTCCATGCTGCTCAGCCGGTTCCCACCCCTCCTGCCGCCGAACCCGACGAGGACGGGATCGACGATGGCGAGGGCGACCGGCCGGAGCTGACCCCATCGGAATGGAAGCTGATCCGCGAGGCCGTGCAGCATGGCTGTCACGACATCGGCAATTCGCGCCGGTTCCGGCTGCGCTGCGGCACGGCGGTGATCCATATCCAGAATGTCGGCTGGCACGTCTATGACGGCTCGCGCTGGATCGAGGATATCGACGGCGTCCATATCTCCCCGCTGGTGCACGCGACCGTCGAGTCGATCGCGCATGAGGCCTATCTGATCGAGCCGACCGAGAGCGAGGCGATCCGCATCGCCGCGGGCGAGGCGGCCGAAGTCGAGAAGGAAGCGATCGACCAGGCCAAGCCCTCCGACGAGGACAAGGCGCTCCTGGTCGAGCTCAACCGCGCGATCGCGGCGGCTAGCCGGGCGCGCAAGGCCGTGGCGAACCGCAAGGCACAGCGCCGGCGCTTCGCCAATTCGAGCTGCAACACCGGAAAGATCGACGGCATGTTGAAGCAGGCCGTCGGATTCCTGTCGAAGGCGCTCGCCGACTTCGACACGGACCCGCTCGTCCTCAACCTCGAGAACGGCACGCTGCGGATATCGAAAGAGACAGTCGAGGATGAGGAATCGGACCCGGCCGCGCCGCGTTTCCGGACCACGGTCACGATCAAGCTCGATAAGCATCGCCGCGACGACTGGATCTGCAAGCTCGCGCCCGTCTCCTATGATCCGAAGGCGGAATGCCCGATCTTCGACAAGTTCCTCGAGCGCATCCTCCCGCACCCGCAGATCCGCGCCTATGTTTTGCGCTATTTCGGCTATGCCCTGACGGCCCTGACCACCGAACAGGTCTTCGTGCTGCTGCATGGCGAGGGCTCGAACGGCAAGTCCACCCTGGTCGACATCATCTCCCGGCTGATGGGCGACTATGCGACCTCGCTGCCGATCGCGACGCTCACAGGCGAAGACCGGCGCAAGGGCGCCGAGGCCACGCCGGATCTCGTCCGCACGCCCGGCGCGCGCCTGGTGCGCTCGGCCGAGCCGAAGGAGGGCATGCCCTTCGACGAGAGCCTGATCAAGTCGCTGACCTCGGGCGAGCCGATCCTGGTGCGCCGGCTCAACCACGAGTTCAACGAGGTCTATCCCAAGTTCAAGCTGGCGATCTCGGCGAACCGCAAGCCGGTGATCAAGGGCAATGATGACGGCATCTGGCGCCGCGTCGTGCTCGTCCCATTCGACGTGCAGATCCCCGACTCCGAGAAGGACAAGGGTCTCCCGGACAAGCTCTGGGCCGAGCGCTCGGGCATCCTCAACCGGCTGCTGCAGGGGCTCGAGGATTTCCTCGTTCTCGGGGCCCTCAACCCACCCGACGAGATCAAGGCGGCGAGCCAGGAGTATCGCGACGAAAGCGACCAGATGGGCGCCTTCGTGCGTGATGCGCTGATCGTCACACGCGAGCCCTCGGACAGCGTCAAGGCCGGCGACCTCTTCCGGGCTTTCGAGATCTGGTGCCGGCAGGCGGCTCGAACGCCGTTCAAGCCGACGACCTTCACCAGGCGTCTGCCGAAGACCGCGCACGACTTCGGCTTCGAAAAGGGCAAGTCCTCTGACTCGATCTACATCGGCGTGCAGATCAAGGCCGATTTCCAGCCTCCGGCCGAGGGTGAGCGCTGGCCCTCGCGCACCCGAAACGACGATTGACGGGAGGCTAGGGAGGGTAGGCGCCGGCCTGCTCGCTAGCCTCCCGCAAAGGGGTGCGGGGAAACGCCCGCAAGTTCAATGGGTTGCAAATGGGATGGGAGTGTAGGGAGGCTAGGGAGGCTAGGCGCACATGCCCGCACGCGCGTGTGCGGGGTGTAAGGGGAAGCCACGGGGCGTCGCTGATGGCGAGAGCCCGTCACAAGGCCTCATAGCCAATTACCCTCCCTATCCTCCCTACACTCCCAAACGAGTAAAGAAGCACAAAGAATACAAAGAGATAGAGGGATTGAGGTTTCGGGAGGCAAGCGGTTTCCGGTTTTGCTTGCCTCCCTAGCCTCCCAAATTCAGGGTTTCGGATGAAAACGATTGAGATCGAGGCGCTCCTGTCCTGGGCCTATTGCGAGGAGCTGCCGAAGGCGGAGACCGCCGGCGTCGGCGGCGCCTTCATCGAGACCTATGGCGGCGGTTGGGATGCGGTGTCGCGGCAGGGCGAGTTGATGGCAGACATGGTCAGCGACGGCCGGCTGAACAGCTACGGCGTGGTTCCGCTCGCGGCCAGCTATGGCGCGCCGCCGCATCCCGACGCCTTCGTGGTGCATGGTGCGGTCGGCCGCCTCGCCGGGATGGATCTCGACTTGCCCGCAGGCTGGTCGCCGCTCCAAGGCTTGGGCCTTTCGGAAGAGGAGCAGGCGGATGCGGTTGCGCGCGCCATGCCTCGCATTGCGATCCTCGATGGCGAGCGCTTGCGGCTTCGCTTCAAACCGGTCGAGCTGGTGCGGCGGCATGCGATCCTGCGATCGGCGCCGTCCTGGGAGTTCGAGCGCCCGAAGGCACGTTTCATCATGCTGCATGGAAAGCCGGCCTGGTTCCGCAAGGTGCCGGTCGAGGGCGCCTTTGGCCGGCTCTATGAGCAGGAGGTCGATGGCTACAACCCGCGCGCCAAACGGCCCTGGCCGGGAGCCTATCGCAAGACGGTGCTCGATCCCGACCCGACTCTCGCTGTGGTGGATCGTGCGGAATACGAGGTCTGGCATGCAGCGCTTGGCTTGCTCGTCGACATGCTGACCAACGAAGGGGAGCTGTCAGCCCATGCGGTGAAGGGCTCGGCGCGGCCTGCCCGGCCATGGGCTCGGTGACATGCAGATAGTTGGGTTTCTGACCCTTGCGTGCGGCAGTCGCTTGACATAGCTTGGTCCACGGTAATTCAGGTCACGAGACGCCGCCCGGTTCACACCGAGGCGGCGTTTCCTTTTGGGGCAGGCGTGGCGTCTCGCATTCCGTACTTCCGCACCCGTTCCGAGCGTGCGGCTGCCGAGCGGTCCAAGCGAGAGTACGAGCGCAGGCGCACGGCCGAAAGCGAAACGAGGCGGCTCTATTGGACCGCGCGTTGGCGCGCCATCGCCAAGGATCAGCTCGCCACCGAGCCGCTCTGCGCCATTTGCCTGACCGAGGGCAGGGTCACGAGGGCCACCATCTGCGACCACGTCGAGCCGCATCGCGGAGACGTCTTCGCCTTTTGGAACAACCCGCGCCAATCGCTCTGCGTCACGTGCCATTCGAGCGTGAAGCAGGCCGAAGAGGCGGCCGATCGGGCCGGACGGGGGGGTGGGTGAAAGTTCAGGCCCGATGGACCCTGCACCGGCGGGGGAAGTCGGCGTTTTGCTGCGCGAAATTTTCGCGACAGGTTTTTTTTGGAGGACTGAGGTGGGTCGTAGAAAGGACGCACCCGCCTTGCAGGCAGCCAAGGGCTTTCCGGGCAAGCGTCGGGCCAAGGTGATGAAGGCCGCGGCTGATCTGGCGGCAAAAGCGCAGCCGGCGGCCGACCAGGTTGCCACCGCGCGCGATCCGTTCGCGGCGCCCTCGATGTTCCGGCAGGCGCCGGCGTATTACGCCCGGGCCCTCGAGGTCTGGTCGGACACGATCCGCGGCCTTCGCGTCATGGGCCGGCTCGATTCCCGCTACTCGCCCTCGATCGCGATCTACTGCGTCGCGGTCCAGGAGTGGGAGGCGGCGTGCAAGCACATCCGCCAGAACGGCTTCACGATGAAGGTGAAGCGGACGACGGGCGATACCTGGCTGCGGCCAAACCCGATGCTGGACGTCAGATCCGCGGCGGAATCGACCATCCGCGACAAGGCGAAGGAGTTCGGCCTGTCGCCGCTCTTCGACCAGGACCTGCTGCGCGTGCAGTCGTTCAACCGCTCGCAGGGCGATCTCTTCAACCCGGAGCCGGACGCGGCACCGGCGCTGGGCGGGGAGGCGCCGCCGCGGCCGGCGGCCGAGGACCCGATGGACCTGATGAACAGGGCCGACTCGGCGCCGCCCGGAAAACTGAACTAGGCTCAGGACCTATTAATTCCGATTGAGTTGTGATTCACGGTCTCCGAGAAGGAGGCCTTGATGGGTTTGTTTTTGCTGAGCGAGCGCCAGATGGCTCGGATATCGCCCTTCTTCCCGTTGTCG
>NZ_JACXWY010000059.1:0-1304 GCF_014764685.1 Allobosea spartocytisi | reverse complement strand
TGATAGCGGGCCTGGTTGTAATGCTCGACGAAGGCTGCGACCTGCCGTTCGAGATCCTCCGGCAGGTAGTAATTCTCGAGCAGGATGCGGTTCTTCAGGGTCTGGTGCCAGCGCTCGATCTTGCCCTGCGTCTGGGGATGGTAAGGCGCGCCACGAACATGCTGCATGCCCTTGCCATCGAGCCAGGCGGCAAGGTCGGCCGAGATGTAGGACGAACCGTTGTCGCTCAACAGCCTCGGCCGGTGCGCGACAGTGATCCGGTCGAGCCCAGCCGCCGCCAGCGCCAGATCAAGCGTGGCGGTGACGTCGTCGGCGCGCATCGTGGCGCAGAGCTTCCAGGCGACGATATAGCGCGAGAAGTCGTCGAGGACGGTTGAGAGATAATACCAACCCCAGCCGGTGATCTTCAGGTAGGTGAAGTCGGTCTGCCAGAGCTGGTTCGGCGCCGTGGTCTTGTCCTTGAACTCGGACGCCGCCTTGATGACGATGTGGGCTGGGCTGGTGATCAGGTCATGCGCCTTCAGCAGCCGATACACCGAAGCTTCCGAGACGAAGTAGCTCTTCTGGTCGGTGAAGCGCACCGCCAGCTCGCGCGGACTGAGTTCGGTTTCGCGCAGCGCCAGTTCGATGATCTCGGCCCGGATCGTCTCGGGGATCCGGTTCCAGACGCGATCGGGCCGCGAGCGGTGATCGGCGAGCGCCTCGATCCCGCCGGTGCGATAGCGATCATACCAACGATAAAACGTGGCGCGCGGGATGCCGAGCTTGTCCAGTGTGCGCCGCGCCGGCAGGTGCGAGGCCTCGACCAGGCGGATGATCTCGGCCTTCTCGGACGCGGGATATCTCATGTGTCGTCCTCCCCATCCGCCAGCATGCTTTTTTTGAGCAGGCGGTTTTCCAGGGTCAGATCGGCCACGGCCTCCTTCAGGGCCTTCGCCTCACGGCGCAGTTCCTTGACCTCGTCGGATGTCGCTGCCCGTGCCGTGTCACCGGCCAGCCGGCGCTTGCCGGCGTCGAGGAACTCCTTCGACCAGCCGTAATACATCGACGCGGCGATCCCCTCGCGCCGGCACAACTCGGCGATGCTCTCCTCGCCGCGCACGCCTTCCAGCACGATGCGGATCTTCTCTTCGGCGGAAAACTGCCGGCGCGTCGCGCGCCGGATGTCCTTCACCACCTGCTCTGCCGGAGCTTTCTCCGGCACCGATTTCTGTCTCATCTGCGCTCCTGAATGGCTGCGATGATCCAGAAATCCTCCCTTCCCGAAAATCCCGAATCTGTCTCAAGGGCGCTGACGGCGGACA
>NZ_JACXWY010000058.1:0-1321 GCF_014764685.1 Allobosea spartocytisi | reverse complement strand
TGAACCGCCCCGGGTTTGTCGGAGGCCCCAACTCCTGAGAGGATGGGGCTATGACGAACAAGACGACGAACAAGTTCTCGCCTGAGGTGCGTGCCCGGGCTGTGCGGATGGTGCTGGATCACGAGGCTGAACACCCTTCGCGCTGGCAGGCGATCGTGTCGATTGCGGCGAAGATCGGCTGCTCGGCGCACTCACTGAATGAGTGGCTGAAGAAGGCCGAGGTCGATGCCGGCAAGCGGGCCGGCGTGACGACGGATATGTCGGCGAAGCTGAAGGCCCTTGAGCGCGAGAACCGCGAGCTGCGGCAGGCGAACGAGATCCTGCGCAAGGCATCCGCTTATTTCGCCATGGCGGAGCTCGACCGCCGGTCGAAGACATGATCGCGTTCATCGATGATCATCGCGGTGCGTATGGGGTCGAGCCGATCTGCAAGGTCCTGCCGATCGCCCCATCGACCTATCATGCGCATGTCGCCCGGCGGCTTGATCCGTCGAAGTGCTCGGCACGGGCGCTACGGGACGAGGTTCTGCGCCCCGAGATCGAGCGCGTATTCGCCGAGAACTTCGAGGTCTATGGAGCGCGCAAGGTCTGGCGACAGATGATGCGCGAGGGGTTCGACGTGGCGCGCTGCACCGTCGAACGGCTGATGCGGGGCATGGGCCTAGCCGGTGTGATCCGCGGCAAGCCGGTCCGCACGACCATCTCGGACAAGTCGGCCCCATGCCCGCTCGACCGTGTGAACCGGGTGTTTCATGCGCCGGCACCGAACCAGCTTTGGCTGTCCGATTTCACATATGTCAGTACCTGGTCGGGCTTCGTCTACGTCGCCTTCGTGATCGACGCCTATGCCCGCCGCATCGTCGGCTGGCGGGTGAGCCGGACCGCGCATGCCAGCTTCGTGCTGGATGCACTGGAGCAGGCCCTTCACGAGCGACGGCCCGCTCATCGCGGCGGCCTGGTGCACCATAGCGACCGCGGATCGCAATATGTGAGCATTCGCTACACCGAACGGCTGGCTGAAGCCGGCATCGAGCCCTCCGTCGGCAGCGTCGGTGACAGCTATGACAACGCGCTCGCTGAGACCATCAATGGCCTCTACAAGGCCGAGGTCATCCATCGGCGGGGGCCTTGGCGATCCTTCGAGGCCGTCGAGTTCGCCACGCTGACCTGGGTCGACTGGTTCAACCATCGCCGACTGCTGGAGCCTATCGGCAACATCCCGCCGGCCGAAGCCGAGGCGCGCTACTACGTCATGCTCGGTGAACAGCAAATGGCGGCGTGACTTAAACCAAATGGCCTCCGGTGAAGCCGGGGCGGTTCA
>NZ_JACXWY010000057.1:0-2391 GCF_014764685.1 Allobosea spartocytisi | reverse complement strand
ACTGCTGGAGCCTATCGGCAACATCCCGCCGGCCGAAGCCGAGGCGCGCTACTACGTCATGCTCGGTGAACAGCAAATGGCGGCGTGACTTAAACCAAATGGCCTCCGGTGAAGCCGGGGCGGTTCACTTTGATAGTCTCGCGCAGCTCTCCTTTTGAATTAAAAAAGATTTCAAAAAGCATGCCGTCGAGAAGAGCACGAACCTTATCCGGTTTCATTCCGCGCGTCTTATCGACAAAATCACGGATGAAGGCCTCTGCGGCCCGGGCGCCGCCATTCGCGGCTTGATAGATATTGCGGCCGAGGACAAAGAGGTTGTCGTCGTTGATCGTATTCGCCAATCCCGACTTCAACCGATCGAGGGCAGGATTTTGCGTATACCAATCAAGAGACTTCAATCCTCGAATGATCTGGTGTGACTTCTTTCCGTCATCGAGAACAAAGAGGCTATCGGCAAGCGATGACGCCTGATAGGTCGTGACGAAACTGCCCGCGCTGTTGTTGAAGTAGAAGTCTCCGGCAAGCGAGGTGTGCTCCCACGTAATCTGTTTCCCGGCCGTCTCCGCCGCCACGGCATTCCGGACGCGCTTAAAGAGGGTCTCAATCGGACAGTCCGGCGTATCAATGTGTTGAAGCAGTGCACCCGTATAGACGCCGTTGCCAGACCGACCGTCCAGCGCGACCTGCCCCGGCGATGTGGCGAAGGCGATAATCGTTCCTCTCGGCGCGAACACGGATGCGAGCCCGCGCGTGGCCCCTGAACGGTGCCACGCTGTCTCAAACGGGTTTTCGCGACATGCATCCAGAATGATGATCTTCGTGTCCGCCTTGGACCGATCAAGTACGTCAATAACCTGATCGAGTGACAGCGACGAATACTTCGCCTGGTTCTCGCCGCTGGCATCGGTATCGCAGGCGAACAGAAAGTTCTCGCCATCGATCTGGATTCCATGGCCAGCAAAGAAAACCAATGCGACCCCGCCGGGCTCAATGGCCTCTTGGAACTGGGCCAGAGCGGCACGCATGTCGGCGAACACGCCATCGGCGACCTGGGTCAATCCGAAGCCGTATTTCTTCAGCCTTCTGGCGATTGCTGAGGCGTCCCTTACCGGGTTCCGAAGCTTGGTCGTATTCGGCCCCGTATAATTGGCATTCCCAATGACAAGTGCCGCTCGCTTTTGCGCCAAAGGTATATTCCTGTGTCGATCTCGCTCAATCATCTTTCGACGCGACGTGGGCATGATAGCTACACAACCCATCGTGTTCGTAGTATTCTTCCGCGCTCAAGCCGCTCCCGCAGATTGCGCACGTTGCGTCTTCAGGCAACGCAAAATCGCACGCTGCGCAGCGTCCCTCCTCAAGCACATACGTTTCTTCGCTGCATTCCGGGCAGGTCGATATCGGCGGCTCTCCGCCATCTTTCACCGCAATGTGGGCTTCGGCGCCGAAGGTTTCATCGAAAGCGTGGCTGAGGACGGCTCCGAGTTCTGTCTCCTTGCCGCATGCGCTGCAGATCAACACAGCCTTCTGTTGCGACGTGTTCGCGGGATCGCGCTGCCGGATGAGCGCCGAGCGGCAGGACGGACACGCAAAGTCGGGAAGCGCGCGCGCTGCGGCCTCGGTCTCCCAGCCAATGTTTTCTAGCATCGCGCGGCAGGTCTGCAGCTCTGCTTCAAACAAATCGGCGTTTTCCAGGAGTGCCGTCCAACACTCCGATCCGAGAGCGCTCCGGGGATCCTCTTGCAGCGCTTCTACGAGGAGCTGGCGAATGACAAGCAACGCGTCAGCGACGGCTTGCCGTGCCCGCTCTCGGCTACCCTTATAGTAGGAATGTTCCATGTGATGGCGAATGTCCGCCATCGCGTCGAATCGCTTCCAGTCCAGCGATACGTCGAAGACCTTGAAACGCTTCTTGATGTCATCGACACCGACGGTGCTTCGGCCAACAGCTTCGATTGAGACTTTACCTTTATCGTTTGGCTGCGGCTCAAAACGCTGTGCGAGCAGGATCTCATCATCAGGCGACAGCCGCCGCAGCTTTTCCTTACAGAGCAGAAGAACGCCGGCGTGGACATTCCGCACCGCCGACAGCACTCGACGATCGTCGTTCTTCAACAGGTCTTCAACACCGATCTGAATTGATTCGAGTGCATTGGCGAATAGAGTCACAGACATTACTCCCAGAGGCGATCGTTCTTTTGGCGCACGACATCGAAGCTCCGAAACGCAAGCCGAGCCTTGTAGGCGGTAACCTGTGGCGCGAGCGGTCCAAGCGCCTGCGCGATGTCGGCCCGAGTGATCGCTGATCGGTGGCCAACGATCACCTCACGCAGAGCAACTTGATCGTCGAATTCCAGGAAATAGTGCCCGCTTGGATCCCGCTCCTGTAAC
>NZ_JACXWY010000056.1:0-2979 GCF_014764685.1 Allobosea spartocytisi | reverse complement strand
ATGTCGCCATGTGACGTTCCTCACGCGACAGGTCGAAATCGTAAGGGGAAAGTCGAGCCCCAGATTCAGGCTAAACCTCGGCAAGGACGTGACGATCCACAATTGAAATCGGCAAGGGAAAGCGACATCCTTGCAGCCGCCGAGGATTCGCTCGCACGGCTCGACGAACGTCTTGCAAAGAGCCCGATCCGCGACGGCTGGATGGCGCGCACCCACTTTACCGACGCCTGCGCTACTCTGTGGCTGGAAGGCGAGCTGGTCCACCTCGACGACCTCGTTCTCCACGATGCCGGCATGGACATCCGCGCCCCAACCCACGAATTGACCCGGGCGCACGCCGTGCTGCGCACGCGCCGGCGCATCGCCGAGGCCAAGCCCGAGTGGGCACTCTCGGCGGCCGGCCTTGCCGGGCTGCGGGGCAGGGGAGGGCAGGGCGACCGGGAAGAGGAAGTCAGCGATCGGAAGAGGGGAGGCGTCGGAGCGTTTGAGCCGGATGATGTCGACGGGGAAGCCGATCAAGCCGAGCCGTTTCGCGTGCTCCCAATAGACGATCGGTTGGCCGACGTCTTCGCTACCGTCGACGCCGCAATCGCGCAGGCCGACCGCACGCTTGCGGGCAAGATCACCGGCCGGCCCCATGCGCCGTCGGAGCGCGATCCGCTGGTCTACGATCTCGACTGGGACGAGGACGAGCGCCTCGCCGAATGGTGCGCCGTTGTCGGTCAGACCGAAGGGCTGCCGCCGACGCTGGCGGCGGCCATCGCCGCCGACGCGTGGGTTTCACTTGAACCGCTGCAGCACACGCCATGGCTCGGCCGGCTCCTCGCCGCAGCGCTGCTGCGGGCACGAGGTAAGACGCGCTCGCACCTGCCTTGTCTCCATGACGGCCTTAAATCGGTCCCGCGCGAGCGGCGGCGGCAGCACGATGCGGTCTCCCGCCTCGCCATGCAGCTCGAGGCAATCGCGGCCGCGTCCGAGGCTGGACTGAAAGACCACGACCGCTGGCTCACCGCCCGCGCCCTGCTGGCCCGGAAGCTCGGCGGCCGCCGCTCCACCTCCCGGCTGCCGGCACTTCTGGATTATGTGCTGACCCGACCGATCGTCTCGGCTGGGATGATCGCCGAGCAACTGAAGATCACGCCACGCGCCGCGCAGGACCTGGTCGCGGCGCTGGGGCTTCGCGAAGCGACGGGCCGCGGGCGTTATCGGGCGTGGGGAATTCTTTAAAATGACGACTTCACACCAGTCTAAATCTGGGCGGATGCCCGTCGCCATTCCGCCCGCCATGATCAAGGAGCTTCGCCACCTGCTGGCGTCAGCGATCTCGGACGCCAAGGCCTACGACGTACCGGGCTTGTGCCGTCGGTTGAATCTGGCGGACGGCGAGGAACAGGAGGCGTTCGCCAGCAAATACAAATATGCCCAGAAGCGGCTTGCGGATATTCCGGCCGAACAGGTCGTCGTCTCCGCTCGCGAGCTTGCCGCTGAAGAGCAGCACTTCGAGCTCAGTGAGCTGTTAGCCAAGATTGACGAGCTAAACGGCCCGGCGATCACGACGCTTACGCGCCGACGTCTGATCGCGTTGTTCGAAGGCCGCCCGCTGGCGCGCGAGATCGACGACCTGGAGCTCATTCGCAGCCTATGGCCAATCGCGTCGATGCAGGCGCCCCATCCAAGCGATGAGGCGACGCTGGAGGATTATCTGCATCGACATACGATCCGCAACGATGACCTGACGCAGCGCGACGTGTTGGAAACGTTGGGCCTACTCACTTGCTCGCGCGCGCAACTGTTCAAATTCCTGGCGGCTGTCACGGCGCCGGATGCATTTTCAGGCAAAGAGCAAGTCGAGCTGGCCGAGAAGATCGACAGCGTCTTGCGGCACGATGGCTACACGCTAGCGCTGGCGGGAAGAATTTCGGGGAGCCCATTTTACGCTGTGCGGCCAGCTCCGACCGGATCGCCGGCGGATGCGAGCATCTCGGCGACGCTGGCCGCCTTCGACCCGACCCAGGTCCACGCGCGCTGGACAACCGCGATGGAGCGGCGCGCCTCAGATCCTGCCGGCGCGATCACATTGGCACGCACTCTGCTCGAAGACGTCTGCAAATGGATCCTTGATCACGCGGGCGAGACCTGGCAGGAGGCCGACGATCTTCCCGCCCTCTATCGCAAGCTCGCGAAAGTCCTGAAGCTCGCACCCGACGATCACACGGAACAGGTGTTCAAGCAGATACTTGGAAGCTGCCAGTCTGTCGTCGAGTCCCTGGGAGCTTTGCGCAACAAGCTGAGTGATGCCCATAGCCCTGGGCCGAAGCGTGCGCGCCCACAGCCACGGCACGCGGAACTGGCCGTGAATCTCGCTGGCGCGATGGCGACGTTTCTTATTGCGACGTGGGAGGCGCGCAAAAGCGATCCGATTAAGCCCAATGCGAGCCCCTCCGGGGCGGCCGGAAAAAAGAGCGCTTGACGATGCTAACGGCCAAAAGCGCAGCAGTGGCGCGGCAATTGATCGCCCTCTCGATGGGAGGGAAGCGATGCGGCTTTATCATTTCCTGAATGCGGAATACGGCCTCCTCAACATCCGCCATCGGCGATTGAAGATCGGGCGCATCAACGAACTGAACGATCCGTTCGAATTTCTCGGAGTCGCAACGAAGAGCGCAGGTCTGCGCAGGCGTTATCAGCGGCTCAAAGACGGGCTCAACGAGTATATGGGCTTGGTCTGTTTTAGCGCCAACTGGAACAACCCGGTGCAGTGGGGCCACTATGGCGATCGGCATCGCGGAATATGTCTTGGATTCGAAGTGAGCGCACAAGCGCATAAGGTCACCTACGTTTCAGAACGATTGCTGGCGCGGCCGTCGGCGATGAAAATTGAGGGGCCGAAGGCGGCGACCCACGTAAACGAGATTTTGACGACCAAGTTCGAGCATTGGAGCTACGAGGACGAGTACCGCCTGTTTCCACAGTTACAGG
>NZ_JACXWY010000055.1:0-3471 GCF_014764685.1 Allobosea spartocytisi | reverse complement strand
GGCCAGTTTTGCTCTCTTTCACATGGTGACGGTGTTTCCTCTCTCTTGGGTGCATCTGTTCACGAGTGAAAGCAGCGCAAGCTTTCTGCAACTCGAGATGGCAGGCTGCGTCGTGGCAATGGTCGCGATCGCGGCGTCTGGCGCCATCGCGGACCGCATTGGCCGCAGATTGCTCTTGGCACTTTCGGCTGGGGCGATCGCGCTTTTCAGCATTTTCGCACCTATGCTTCTCGCCGCCGGCGACCGCGGCGAGGTGATTTTCATGACGCTGGGTTTCGCACTGCTTGGCTTATCGTTCGGCCAAGCCGCTGGCGCGGTGACCGAGAATTTCCGGCCGCGATATCGATACACCGGTGCAGCGCTGACCTCCGATCTAGCATGGCTCATTGGAGCCGGCTTTGCCCCGTTGGTCGGCTTGGCTCTGGCAAGTTACTTCGGCCTGATCGCATCGGGCGCCTATCTTTTCTCAGGCGCCGTCGGGACCCTAGTCGCTCTGTTGTTGAATAGACGGCCTGCCTCGACCTGACCGACGCAGCGCCATGCTGAGCAAAACTTCATCTTGAGCGCTACGAGGAAATCTCGGCTGGGCCACGTTCCCAGCACTTGCCTTTAACCCGCCGGCACCTGCGACTGTTTGCGGTGCGCGGATCCGCACTTGATCGGCTCGAAGACGTGCGGCAGCGAAAGGAGCATACGACGCGGTATTTCCTGTCGTCGCCCTCATGGCTGTATCGACAGCGTTGACAGGCTCGCGGGGTCGGCACCCGATGAACTGACGTTATAAGACTTGCCTTATGGTGGTTATCCGAAATCGTTCTTTGACATGATGCCACGATCGGCCGATTAGTTAAGGTGGTAGCCACGCTTGCCTACATTTCCTGGCCTGCTGCTGGGGCTATTCTTCGAGATAGCAGGAGGACTGTAAGTTAGGAGGCTATTTCGTTGTCACAGCCTGATCCGCTTCGGCCTGCGCCATGGTGGTGCCCTTTCCGGCGCTGGTGGCCCATCGCCCTAACACTCATGTGTGCTGGCGGCACGCAGATAATCTATTGGCTCATCGAGAGCGAAATCGTCAGTTCGAGGACTGTTACGGTAGCGGCCTTTATTGTGGTGCCAATAGCCACATTCATTCTCGCTGCCGACGGCCCGAGGACTTTCGTACGCCAGCATTCGTGCCGGCATCGTACGCGAACTGACAGAAGGTAATCCGCTCAATGGTTGAAAAGCCCATCGCGACCGGCCGCGCCATGCCGACGATCGCCGCTGCGCACGGCGTCGCAACAGATTCTGCTTTTGGCGCAGTGGTTCCCCCCATCTATTTGTCGAGCACTTACGAGTTTGCCGGCTATGACAAGCCACGCGCTTATGATTATGGCCGCTCCGGAAATCCAACTCGAGATCTGCTGGCGGAAACACTCGCAAAGCTCGAGGGCGGCGCCGGAGCGATCATCACATCAAGCGGCATGGCTGCCTTCGATCTGCTCGTTGGCCGCTTGCGTCCGACCGATCTGGTCTTAGCGCCGCATGATTGCTACGGCGGAACCATACGACTTCTCAAGGCGCGCGCCGAGCGCGGACAGATCAAGCTGCGGCTCGTCGACCAGGGTGATCATGCAGCCTTCGCCGACGCTCTGACGGATAAACCGGCGCTAGTGCTGATTGAGACGCCCAGCAATCCGTTGATGCGGGTTGTCGACATTGCCGCGCTATCGGCGAAATCTAGGGCCGTCGGCGCCGCGGTTGCGGTTGACAACACGTTTCTGTCGCCGGCCATCCAGCGACCGATCGCGCTCGGCGCCGATTATGTCATCCATTCCACGACAAAATATCTAAACGGGCATTCGGATGTTATCGGAGGCGCTGTTGTTGCGGCCGATCCCGCACAGGTGGCAGAGTTGCGCCACTGGGCTAATGTCGTCGGAAGCAGCGGGGCACCGTTCGATGCGTGGCTTACCTTACGGGGCGTCCGCACTTTGTTTGCGCGGGTGGATCAGCAGCAGCGAACCGCAATTTCGATAGCCACCTACCTTGAGGCGCATCCGGCCGTGGCGAGGGTTCACTACCCCGGCCTCGCTTCTGATCCTGGTCATGCCCTGGCGACACGTCAACAATCCGGATATGGCGCAATGCTCAGCTTCGAATTGGCAGGCGGTGTCGGCGCCGTTCAAAGTTTCATCGGCGCTGTCCAGATCGTTACCCTCGCGGAATCGCTGGGTGGCGTCGAGAGTCTCATTTCGCATCCCGCGACCATGACCCATGCGGACATGGGCGCAGAAGCAAGAGCCGCCGCTGGAATTAGTGATGGGCTGTTGAGGCTCTCAGTCGGATTAGAGGCAGAGCAGGACCTGATCCGAGGGCTTGAGCAGGGGCTAAACGCATGTAGTGCGTAGACCGACAAACCTCGCACGCACGTATGAGCGGGCTCGCCCGCCGGCCCAAGGGCAATCCCGGAAAGGATCACAGAAGGAAGCGGCTGCCGCGCGGCTCGTCATTCATATGCTAAGGGGGGAGCCTCACGCACTTGCCGGATCGATTCAGCAAAACACTCCGCTTTATCGACGCCGTGGAGCAAACGCGAACGACGGCAGAAGTCGAAGATTGCCTGTTAGTCCTGGCCGCGGAATTTGGCTTCACTGGTCTTTTTGGCGGCCTCGTGCCGACGCGGCCGGTCCATGTGTCCGAGATTCCGTCGCGCATCCTTTTTCAGCGATATCCGACCGAATGGGCTGCCCGCTACAACGGCAAAGGTTACATCTTTATCGATCCTGTTGTGCAGCGGCTCTCATATGAGCGCAATCCGTTCACATGGCGTGAAAGCTATGAGACGTGCACGCAAGAGAAACACGTGCAGCTCATACGAGGTGAGGCAACAGAGTTTGGACTGTATGACGGTTATGTTGTGCCAATCTCGACGATCGACGGCGACATAGCCGCGCTGTCATTCGGTGGTCCAGGGGCAATTCCGGCTTCTGCGGATCTGTCTGTCCTCAACTTTGCCGCCAGCTATGCGATCGGCCGTCGCCTACATCACCTGGCAGCCGCCCGACGCCCGGCACCAGATCTGACACCTCGCGAATGGGATTGCCTGTTGTGGGCGGGTGAGGGAAAGACCGATTGGGAAATCTCGGTCATACTCGGCATTTCCCGGTCTACTGTGATTAAGCACATTACCTCGGCCCGAGAGAAACTCGGTGCAGTCAACCGAGCCCATGCCATTGCAACGGCAATCCGGACAAAACTCCTGCGCTAGAGCCACTAACGCATTTTCTGTCCTTTGATCGACTGAGACGCCTTCTCCGCCTCCAACTCCCGCACGACTTTCTCCTGTTCTGCTCGAAGCTTCGCCAACGCATCGGTTTGTATCAGGGATTCCGGCACGATCCGCGCCGGATGTTCGGCAATCGATCTCGCTGCCTCTGCCGCTGCTGCGGCTTCCCGAGCTTCACGCGCGGCTGACTGTTGCGCGTCTTC
>NZ_JACXWY010000054.1:0-3495 GCF_014764685.1 Allobosea spartocytisi | reverse complement strand
CCAGGACAGGCCGCATCGCCCATCCAGGACGCCAAAGGCCAAATCATTGACGCGGGGTGGAGCAGCCCGGTAGCTCGTCAGGCTCATAACCTGAAGGTCGTCAGTTCAAATCTGGCCCCCGCAACCATCTCAAATTGCGATGCCAAATCGCGTAGATCAGCCGCCCCAACCGGGCGGCTTTTTTGCGTCCGCAAGTTCTGATGGTTGCGCCCTCCCGCAACCACCTCAACTTGGGGATCGCGCAAGTTCTGGCCAATGCCAGTCCCCGCAACCATCTCAACTTGCGATTGGCCCGCCCCTCCGGCGGGCCTTTTGCTTTTGAGCGAAATCGCAAGGATTCCAGCCAGATCGCCGCGCACGTCGATCTTCAGCTCGTCGTCCTCCGGCGTCAGGATGATGTCCCGCACGAGTGAGCGGATCAGGTCGGCCGCAGTCATCCGCTTCGCCTCCGAATCCTCCTGAAGCGCCGCGTACAGCTCGTCGACCTGGACGTGGTAGTGATGAGCCATGTTCGGATGAAGGAGGGGGGGCGGCTCTTCCGCCTCTCGCAGGAACGCCTTCAGCTCTTTCTGACGACGCTCCAGGACGACCATCTTCTCATTGAGACGATCGGCAGCGCCGCCCTTCAGGATGAGGTTCAGGAGCGTATCGAGTTCCCGGTCTATCCGTTTGACCTCGGCTTCGGCCGCATCGATCGAGGCTCGGCCCTCCATGCGGAGCCGGTTCATCTCGCGGGTGAACTCGTCGCAGAACTCCTTGAACAGCTCGGGGTCCATCAGGTGATGGCGCAGCGCGTTGAGGACGCGCGCCTCAAGCTGATCGCGCCGGATGTTTTTGCGATTGTCGCAGGTGCCCTTGTTGCGGGCCGTCGAGCAGCCGACCAGATCAGCCGAGATCATCGAGTAACCGCCGCCGCAACAGCTGCACTTAGTCAGGCCCGAGAAGAGGTATTTGGGGCGCCGGCGTTCCCGGAAGTGGTTCTCGGTCTCGCCGTCGTCGCTACGGTTCTGTTTGACGGCCTGTTGCCGCTTCTTCACGGCCTGCCAGAGATCGTCGTCGAGGATGCGTAACTCCGGCACGTCTTGAATGATCCAGTCCGCCTCCGGGTTCATCCGCGCCTGGCGCTTGCCCGTGTCCGGGTCTTTAATGAATCGCTGCCGGTTCCAGACCAGCTTGCCGACATACATCTCGTTGTTGAGGATGCCGTTGCCGCGCTTCGGGTTGCCGTTGATGGTGCTGAAGCCCCAATCGCCGCCGCCCGGTGCGGAGATGCTATCCTTGTTCAGCTCGAAGGCGATCCGCTTGGCCGATTTGCCCGCGGCATAGTCGCGGAAGATACGGCTGACGACATCAGCCTGAACCTCATTGATGGTCCGGTCGCCACGCACCGGCTCGCCGCTGGCGTCTAACTTCTTGACCACATCATAGCCATAGGAATTGCCGCCACCGGACTTGCCCAGCTCGACGCGGCCACGCTGACCGCGCCGCGTCTTGTCGGCGAGATCCTTCAGGAACAGGGCGTTCATCGTGCCCTTGAGCCCGACATGGAGATGCGTGACCTCGCCCTCGGATAGAGTGACGATCTTCACGTCCGAATAGGCCATCCTCTTATAGAAGCCGGCGATGTCTTCCTGATCGCGCGACAGGCGATCCATCGCCTCCGCCAGCACATAGCGGAACCGGCCGCGCGTGGCGTCCGAGATCAGGGCCTGGATACCGGGGCGCAGGAGCGAGGCGCCGGAGATCGCGTGATCGGTATATTCCTCAACCACCTGCCAGCCTTGCTTCTCGGCGTGGAGACGGCAGATGCGGAGCTGGTCGGCGATCGAGGCGTCGCGTTGATTGTCGGATGAATAGCGTGCGTAGATCGCAACCTTCACGATGCATTCTCCTGGGATGTCAGGAGCGCGGCGTGCGGCGCCCTTTCATCTGTTCCTCGTAAATCTCCCGTGCAGCTCGCCGGGCGAGCAACCGTACCAGCTCTATCAAGCGTGGGTCGGAGCCTTCGCCACGCCGCGCGAGCGTCAGCTCCGGCTCTATGAGCCGAAGCGCGCTCGTCTGCTTTGGGCGGTTTTTGTGATCCATCGTCGCACCGTTTGATGTCGGTTGCAAGTTGATGGGTTTCACGATCCTTGTGAATCCAAGTATAGGCAACGGAAATCAAAGGCGAATACTCGGCGGAGAAAGGAGCTGATGCGCGCGGCATAGCGTGCTCCAGCGACGAACAGAATACGCTGGCGTCGTGAAATGACCTGCTAAAATGCCGCGAAACCTGCTCCATGTGACCTCCTCGACCGCCATCCCTTTGAACGTCTTTCATCAAGACAGTCGGGCTGCGAACAGAGCCGATAATAGCGTATTGCGTTTGGCGCTACAAGCGGCTATATTTCAGTCAAGGAGAATGGTCATGGCTGCCACCGTTGAACGCAAGGAATACCCGATCTCGATGCGCCTGCCGGAAGCGGACGTCGCGATGATCGATCGCGCAGCCACCTTGCGTGGCCGTTCTCGGACGGATTTCGTGCGTGATGCCGCCGTGCGCGCTGCCGAGGAAGTCGTCATGGAGCAGGGGCTGATCCGCATGAGCCCGGAGGGCTTCGCCGACTTCATGGAAATCCTGTCCCGTCCGCCCACCATCGTTCCTGAGATGATGGAAGTGCTCCAGCGGCCTGCGCCGTGGGAACCCGGCTACGTCACGAAGCGGTAAGCCGTGGCTTTATCAGCTCCTGAACCGCTTACTGCCGAGCATGACGTTTCCGAGTTCTCCTGTGGCAAACCGACACTCGATCATTGGCTGAAAACGCGCGCCCTTGCCAATCAGGAAAAGGGCTTCACCGCGGTCGTGGCCGTCCATGATGCCGGGCGCGTCGTCGGATATTATGGTCTTGCACCGACGGGGGCTGTCCCTTCGATCCTGCCTCGCGCAATTCGCACTGGACAACCACCCAATCCCGTTCCCTGCCTGCTGCTCGGGCAACTCGCGACGGATACGGCCTGGGCCGGACAGGGCATCGGCACCGGCTTGATGAAGCATGCCCTTGAGCGTTGCGTTCAGGCTGCGCGTCTGGTCGGCGGGCGCGCGCTGATGGTCAACGCCGTCGATGAAGAGGCTGCCCGGTTCTGGCAGCGACGCGGCTTTCTTCGCTCGAAGGACGACCCGTTGGTCCTGCTCCGGTCGATCGCCGATATCGCCGCGATGCTGGCGGCAGGTGGAATCGGCCGCGAGGGATGAGCCTGGTCCGGCTCAATATGGTGAAGGGGGAAGTCTTCCCCTGCGGCCGAGCCTGTAGTCTCGGCCGACCCCTTCGAGCGGGGAGACCCCGCAACGCCCCTGAAGAGTGAGAGTGGGGATCGGAGATCCAGTAGAGTGTCCGCCGTCAGCGCCCTTGAGACAGATTCGGGATTTTCGGGAAGGGAGGATTTCTGGATCATCGCAGCCATTCAGGAGCGCAGATGAGACAGAAATCGGTGCCGGAGAAAGCTCCGGCAGAGCAG
>NZ_JACXWY010000053.1:0-3722 GCF_014764685.1 Allobosea spartocytisi | reverse complement strand
ACGTAGGGTCGATGCCGGCCGTGGCTTCCTCCCGACGCTCGGCAGCGATCGCACGATCGGCCAATCTTGCGGCGGTCGCGGCCTCTCGCTCCTCGCGCTGCTGAACTCCGCTCGCCCGCTCGATGAGCCTATCAGCGTTGGCACCGGCGATAGCCTCGACCTCGGCGCGGCTCATCTGCTGCACGCCATTCTCGGAAGCGCGCTGCAGGTCGATGCGGTTCGCGAGCGTCTCGAGATAGCGCGATGATGCCTCGCGGAACTGCTGTTTTGTCTCTCCGTCCAGCAGGTCGCTGGTTCGCGACACCGCGTCATTCATGACGCGCAGGTCCTTTGCCATTTGTTCGGATGTTGCTGCCATGTTCGGGCCCTCCTTCGTTAACTGCTCCACGCGTTTCCCGATCGTCTGCACGATCGACCCGACGGTCTGGGCCATCAACAAGCGCTCGAGCATATCCTTTGCTTGCGGGTTAGCCGGCTGCTCGGTCGCGACCGTCCGCCAGGCCTGAACACCCTCGTTCACGACCTTCAGGTCTTGCGCCGTCATGGGCAAGCGAATTGGGTTTGTGCGCGCGACCGCTATCCGCTGGCGCGCATTGTCGATCAAACGCCGATTGGCGGGATCCGTGGCATACGCGCGATCGCGTGCCGCGCGGGTCGGCCGCGGCCGATCCGCCGCGTCGACGATCGCCTTGTCCTTCGGACCATAGCTTTGCGACGACGCGCGTTCGCGCGCAGATGTCGCGACGATCTTGAGACCTTCCGCCTGCGCATGCTGGGCGTAAGCCTGCCGCCACTCGCTGAAGGTATCACGGCTCGGGTGCAGCTTCTGACCGGCCTCGCTTTTCACCGCCACCACCGCATGGACATGGATATGGCCGGCCGCCTCCTTGTCGGTATGGACGCCGAACATGAATTTGTGATCGGTAAAACGATCGTGCAGGAATGCGCGAGCCGCCCGCGTCAGTGCGTCAACATCGGTTCCGGCCTTCGCCGACACAATCAGATGCATGGTGTCGCGCGACGATTGCGAGCGCAACGTCGGCCCCCATTCGCGCGCGGCGGTCCGCGTCTCCGCGACATTGGCGATCGCCTTGCCCCGGTCGTCGATCGCCGGACCTTTCTCGATCAGCCTGTTGAGACGGTAGGTCACCCCGTCGCGGCCATGACTCGTGGCGCGGGGGACAATACCGATCGCCTCCGGCGCTAGGCCGGTCGCTCCTGTGATCCGCTCCTTCGCGCGCGCTTCTGATGCCATGTCGAGCCTCTTCTGCGTCAACCCCCTGCCCTCGGCTCCGACGCGCTCTTCGCGGACCCGGAACCGCTCCTTGCCTGGTCCAGCCATTGCCGTCACCACGCGCGCTTCGAGCATGCCGTCGCGCGTGGCATCAATGCGATAGGCGTGTCGATGGCCCTCGAAGCCAGCCGCAACCGCTTTTTCGAGGATCGCCCTGCCCTCCGGCGTGTCAGCAACACCTTGGAGCGTCAGGCGCACCGCGCCGACGTCATGGCTCTCGGCTCGCTTTGCGAAGTTCGTCGACCAGGCTTTGATCTCATCTGCGACTGCTTCGCGATCGGCAAGCATCCGGCCGTCATGGGTTTCGAGCGCGACATCTTCACGCTGTACATATTGGCCCGTCGCAGTCGCCCGCGCCACGCCACGCGCGTAGGACACCACTTTGATGACGGCGGGCTGATAGCCGGCCGCAAGCTGACGCGCGCGCCCGACAGCTCCGCCCTGCCCTTCGCCGCTCCCGCCTCCTCCGCCGGGCCCGCCGCCGGCGATCGGAGCTGATTTCGCGGCCGAGGGCGTTGACGCGCCCCCTCTCCCTCCACCGCCACCCGACGCAGTGGGCAGGAACCGCAACCGCTCCTCATCCCGTCCGCCGGTGATCGTCGTCCCCCGGATGATTTCGTGAGCCGTCGGCGCATTAGGAAGCGGCGCCACCCGACCGCGGCGACCCCGCACCTCCTCATCGAGCCCCGACGTCGGACGCCGACGCGTATGCCCCGCATCGTCGATGGCACGTCGGGCTGCCTCCACCTGCTCGACCCACCAGGCGATCTGTGCGGCGCGGCTCATGCGGACTCGCTCTCGGCCAGCTCCACCGGCAATGTCAGCTTCGCTTCGCGACGCAATTTCGATCCGTAAGCGACCGTCATTTCGGTGAGCTCGTCGTTGATCGCCGAGACGATCTCGTGCAGGCCGCGCCAGACCGGCTCGGTGTCCTCGATCCGTACTGCATGGCCGCGGTGGATCGCTTTGAGCACCTGCGAGAGATTTCGGCCAACCATGCGAACCTGGCTCGCAAGCGCGACGACGGCGCGCGTATTGTCGGCCGACAGGGCTGGGCCGGCCTGCACCGATGCGCGGATCAACCGGCGAACGACCTCGGCCTTGGGCAATCCGAACAGCGCGACGGCCTCCTGAAGCCGCTGCTCATCGAGCTCGGACAGTTCGGTCCGAAGCCTCGGCTTGCGTCGCGGTGCCTTCTCGGAGCGGGCCATCGGCGCTCCCCTTCCCTTCCGTTTGCAAGACTCGGCGGCCGTGAGGCCGGAGCCAAGGCGTGGGCATCGACCCGATGACCACGAAGGCGCGTCAGCGCCCTTCGGCCGCGTTCAGCAGCCGTCCCCCGGTTTGGCCCATAAACCGGTATCTTGTCAACCAATATCTATTATACTGTACTTATCACGGAGACACATGACAGACCCCACGACACCACACGAGATGGCCTCGACCGGGCCCAACCGACACCCGAATAGTGCAATACCGCTCTAACGCTCTAGCGCATTACCGCATTGCGGCGTTAATGCAGCAGTGAAACGCGGCAATCGCGAGTTACGGTAATGCGGCATTAGCTCATTGAGGCACTGCCGAAAGGCGGCACTGCCACAAAACTGGAATCGCACATGGACGACATGCCGCTATGCCGAGCTACCGGAAAGAGGGAATGCAGCATTGTCGTATATATATTATACTGTATGTTGTTTTGAGATGCGATCTTAAGGAGAAGCCATGCCGAGCATCTTCGCTGTTGCCAACCCGAAGGGCGGGAGCGGTAAGACGACCGTCGCTATCATTCTCGCGGGCGAGTTTGCCAAGCATGGCTATTCGGCTGCGATCATCGATGCGGACCCTCAAGGGTCCTCATACCAATGGCACGCTTCGAGCGTCGCCAGGGGATTGAGCCCCCAGGGGGTCGACCTGGTCCGTGCGCCGGACGAGAGTGCGTTGGTCGCCGCGATCGATAAGCTCCAGTCCTACGACGTCGTCGTGATCGACACGCCAGGCTACTACGGTGACGTTCTCGTCCAGGCCGCGTTGCATGCCGACCTCGTGGTCTTGCCCTGCAAGGTGCATACCTTCGACGCTTCGCAGGTGGTGCGCACCATCCGAAGCCTTGAGCAACACGCAACCACGTCGGGGCTCCCAATGAGCCAACATCGTGTTCTGTTCAATGAGTACGACAGTCTCGATCGGAACACCCGGCCGCTGCGCGAGGTCGTCGCCTATCTCGATGCGGAAAAAGTGCCGGTCTGTTCAAACGCCCTCTATCGGCGCATCACCTACCGCACCATGACGGGCGGACATGGGACGCTCTATCAGATGAGCGACAAGGACGAATCGGTTCGCAAGGCGAGGTTCAACGCCGATCAGGTGGTGCGCGAGCTGCTCGCCGCGAGCCAGAATGCCGCGCATGACGAGACGGCGGCATAGGCATGGG
>NZ_JACXWY010000052.1:0-3823 GCF_014764685.1 Allobosea spartocytisi | reverse complement strand
GGTGTGATGAGTGGATCTTCGAGCTCGCCCTCCGTCATTGGCCAACCGCCGACTGGAAGAATTGCACGATCTGCGCCGAGCCAAACACAAGGACGATGCCGAAGATGACGCTGCCGGCGATGCCCCACGTCAGCCGCCCGCTCCAGGCGAAGAGGCCGCAGGCGATGACCGCAAGCGTGGCGAGCGCTGTCGCGATCGGGCCCGTCAGGGTCGATACGAGTTGCTGGAGCGTTGATTGAACCGGCTGGAGCGTGCCGCCCGTCGATTGGGCGAACGCGTCGGCCGCCGTGACCAGGAGCAACGATCCTGCCAGTGTGATGCGTGCAAACGATGACTTCATCCGTTCCTCCGTTCAGTCGATGTGCATGACGAAACCGTTGTCCCAGCCCGCCTTTGCGGTCGGCGCTGCGGCAACGGGTGATGGGGCTGACTTCGGCGTGCCCGGTTCGATCAGGTCGGGCGCGTCGGCAATGAGCGCCCGCCTGTCACGCTTGGCCTGACCGCCCGGCGCTGGCCACGTGTAAAAGTCGTTGATGACCTGTGCGACGAAGCGGACCGTCTCCGGGAAGGGCGGAACGCCACGGTTCTTTTCCACCGCGTCTTCGCCCGCATTGTAGGCGGCGAGGATGAAAAACGGATTCTGGTACTTCTCGTGGAGCGCCCTGAGGAAGCGCACACCCCCCAGCACATTGCCGGCGGGGTCGCAGATATCGACCTTGAAGCGCTGCGCCGTCTCGGGCTCGAGCTGCATCAGGCCGTACGCGCCCTTGTCGGAGAGCGCTGTCGAGTTGAATTGGCTTTCGCTCTTGGCGACCGACATCACCAGATCGGGGAAGAAGTTCTCCTCGGTCGCGACGCGGGTGATAAGGGCGCGCGCCTCATCCGGACTGAGCGGTTTGGCGTCGGCACATGGTGACGTTGAGGTGATCCGGCCAATCCGCTGCGGCACGGCATCCTCAGTCGGCATCGGAACGATGCGCCCTGAATCGTCGATAACGGCAAGCTGGCGGGGCTCGGCGATATCCTGCGCCCACGCCCCGGAATACGTCACCATGACACACAATCCGATCGCCACGCCGCGAATCGCCATGCCAGCCGCCTCCATTTTCCAATAGACAATATATTGAATGTTGATACGTTGGCAACAGGAAGAAACATCGGTCACGACATGAGCCCTCGGGAGCGAAGGATGAAGCGGGCACCGCATCTGGTCATGATAGGGATGGCATTGCTGGGGCTCGTCCCCATGCGTGCCGCGCAGGCGCAGGACGCCTCGTTCGGCTGCAAAGTGCTGCTGTGCGCGGCCGCCACCGCGCCAAGCTGGTCAGGCATTCCTTATTGCGTGCCGGTGATGCAGGACCTCTTTCGCCGGCTCGCGCACGGTGGCGGCTGGCCGACCTGCCCCGAGGGCAATGCGAGCGGTCTTGGATATGAGCCGTATCAGCCCTGCCCCGCCGGAATGACGGCCGCCCAGGGCGGTCCCGACGGAAACGGCGGATTGACGCCGACGGCGAACGGCAATCTCTGCGTCGACTTCTCGAAACCACGGCGGGTCTGTTTCGGTGGTCACGGCGACTGCAGCACCGAATATCCGACCACCTCACGCGCCATGCGCAGCGATCCCTATTTCGTCGACATCTCGACAGCGAACGGCACGCAGCGCTTTTACTTCTCACTGCAGGGTTATTGAGATGGCGAGCCCGCGACTTGCCGCTCTTGCGCTTTTCTCTCTCCTTGCGGGAGGGCCGGCTACCGCGCAGGTCGCTTCACCAGGCTGGTTTCCCGTCCCACCGGACGCGGCGTTCGACACTGGCGACAGCTGGTCAAACGCCGGGACGACATATCGGCTCTATGGTGTCCAGTCGTGCCTTCGCGGCACGAGCTTCACCAATGCCCATGGAATCAAGCGTGATTGCGGCGAGGCGTCACTCGCCATGCTTGTCGCGCTGATCCGCGATCTCAAACCGCAATGTTACGAGGCGGCCGAGGCACCGCAGACGAAGACCGCCTTCGTCTTCTGCGTTGCCGTGCGAACCGAGGGAGCCGGAAAAGGTTCGCGGATCGATCTCGGCACGGCGCTGATCGCGACCGGCTTTGCCTTTGCCGCGCTCAAGCCCGACGGATCCGCAGTGCACGCGCCCTATCTCGAGGCGCAACGTGTGGCCCAGAACAGCCATACCGGCTTATGGGCCTTTCGCGACCTTCCCGATCCGAACGCCATCATTCTGCGCGCGCTCCGCCAGGCTTCGCCATCGGCGAGCGCATCGCCGCCGCCCCCATAAGCTCGATCAACGCACCAGGGAGAATAGCCTTGCGAACCACCAATTTATTCATCCTGCGCGGCCGTGTCGGCCAAGCGCCGAAAGCGTTCAACAAGGCGGCGAAGATCAGCGTCGCGACCGATCGGGCGTGGACCGACGGCAAGGGCGAGCGTCGCGAGGAAACCGATTGGGTAACGGTCACGATCCTCAACGAAAAGTCCGCAGAGTGGGCCCTCTCCAACGTGGCAAAGGGCGACGCTGTTTATGCCGAATGCCGTATCGCGGATGGATCCTACAAGGGCAAGGACGGCGAGACCGTCTACACGACGGACATCATCGCGAGCGTCTTCCACAAGCTTGATCTCGGAACGCGCGACGATGCGGCTGCGTGAGGCCGGCTCGTTGGCGCTCGTCGGCCTTGTGGCGCTCACGGCCTTGCCGTGCCGTGCGCAGAACAGCGCTGATCCGGAAAACCTCTATCAGCCGAAGCTTGCCGCGCAATTACCGCCGCTGCGGGTCGAAGTCATCGACGGCACCCGCTTTCGCGACATTGAAACGAAAATGGTTTTCCGCCTCTATGGGATCGACGCGTGCGCGCCCGAACAGACAGCGTCGCTCGGGCGTCAGCCCTGGCCGTGCGGCACGATGGTCAGAGCCTGGCTTGTAACGGCGACCCTCAACAGCTGGGTCGCCTGTACGGTCATCAGCGACGAGCCCGGCGAGCGCCTCGCCCGCTGCGCCACGGCCGGCCATCGCGATCTTGCGGCCGACATGCTGCGCGACGGCGTTGCCGTTGTGGCGCCCGCCGCGGCCGGTGAGCCGGTGATCCGAGAATATGCCGCCGCCGAAACAGCGGCTCGAAAAGCCTATCGCGGCATTTGGTCGAGCACCTTCCAGATGCCATGGGACTGGCGAGCCGCCCATAAGGCGACTGCGGCTGTGGCAGCGCGCGCCGAGGCGACCCCATGACCACGCGAAAGCTGATTGCCTTCCTCCCGTTGCTCGTCGCGCTTGCCGGCTGCGCCGCGCGCGACCAGACGACGCTCATCCCGCCCTCCGGACCGGACGCCCTCTACACGCCCGAGCGCGTCGTGCCCGGCCGCCTCGAATACGCGCCCGACCGGTCGACCTTCGCCCCGATCCTGACAGAGCGATCCGCATATCCGACGCAGCCCGAGGCGAACGCGGCCTATCTGCGGCTCCTTGCCGCCGCGCCTGCCGGCGCCGCCTATCCCGCCTCGGTGTGGCTCTTCGGATGTAAACCCGGCGCCCTCGACGCACTGACCGCGCGCATCACACGCTATCGCGTTCCTGTGGTGCATTGCGCGACCGACTTTCTCGATCCCGACGGCCGCAGGGTCATGCGCGAGACGGCAAATTTCTACTACGACAATCGCATCTGGTCGATGCAGCCCGTCTATCCGCCGAGGTCGAGCGTCGCGTGGCGCAATCGCGAACGCTCGCCGAAGGATTTCTGGTGGTGGCTGCCGGGCAGGCCTCGTTACGAATAGGGGACCACCTCATGCGCCGGCAGCGTTCGCCATTGATACAATATATTAGAT
>NZ_JACXWY010000051.1:0-4228 GCF_014764685.1 Allobosea spartocytisi | reverse complement strand
GGTTCGGGCGCAGCCGGCGCTGCGGCGGGCGGTGTCGCCCCGGGGGTGGGCCTGACTTCCGGGGCGGGAACGGAGCCGCCCGCGGCCGTGGCCTCGGCCGGTTGCGCCGACACGGAAGAGGCGGCGACGGGGGTGGCCGCGGGCTCGGGCAGCGTTTGCAGGGACGCAAGCGAGAGCGCCGAAGGCTTGGCTGGCCTGAGCAGGTCGACGACCAGCCCGGTCTCGTCGTCGAAGCTGCGCGCCTGCCAGTCCGGCGGCAAGGCGAGCGTCAGGCTGAGCCGCTCCTTGCCGGCGTCGAGCGCGGCCAGCGCGATGCCTTCTGGCAGGGCGGTGCGAAGGGCGGCCTCGTCAGCGTTCATCGCCCGGTCGAAGGTGAGCTTGAGCTTGCCGTCGGAGAGGTCGGACGCCATCGCCGTGCCGGCAGGCGCCTTGAAGATCAGGCGCTCCAGCGTCGGCAGGCTCGCGCTGCGCATCGACAGCATGGCCGCGGGCGCCGGCGGCTGTCGGCTCGCCTCCCTGGCCCTCGCCTCGGCCAGGCGCAGGCGCTGGGTCAATTCCGCGATCACCTCGGGCGGCGGGCCGGGCAGCAGGCCGGTCCAGTTCTGCGGCAGGAGGTCGATGAAGGCCTTGTCGCCGGCCTCGATCAGATTGGCCTTATAGGGCTGCGTCAGCGCGAAGCGCATGCCGCGCCCGTCCGGATCGATGCGGGCGATCGAGACATAGTTCGGCAATTCGCGCGCGACCTTCGCGACATCGACCGTGACAGGATCGCCGAAGGCGACGATCAGCACCCCGTTGGCGACGCGCACGCGCGTCTGCGTCGGCTGGTCGAAGGCGAGCGAAAGGCGGCCGAAGCCGGCCGGCATCGCCTCGCCGCGCAGCGTGGCGCTGGCAGCAAGAGCAGGCGCATTCAGACCGGCCGCAAGCGCAAGCGCGGTCAGCCCGATACCGAAAGCGAGGGAACGCGACAGACGCAAAACCGGAGACTCGACCCAACGCGGCAGGCCGGACTCGCATCCCGGGGGATGCGCCGACCTGCGCGCAGGTTACTGCATCAAGCATAATGGCTGCTTAACGCTGACATCTCATTTGTCCCTGTGTTTACGGCGTTTTCGGAGGTTGGATTTTTCACTCGTTACGATTTTTTGCATTGGCCTGTTCGCCGGCTGTTCCGCGAGCGGCGAGGCGCTGGTCGATGTGGCGGCTGTATTTCATCACCATCTGGATCGACATGCCGACCATGGCGGCAATCTGCTGGCGGCTTGGCGCCCGAGCGCCATTCGGACTGGTGGCAGGGGAACTCGTTAATCCACGCAAGAGCGCGTCGCTGAGTAGCCGTCAGCTTCTCATCATGCGTCATGCCCGGTCTCCTTAGAGATGGCGTCCGCGCACGCTGCTTTGCTGTCCTCCAGAGACGAGAGGGCGCGCAGGCACGCGGCTAGGAGAGCGCGGGCGGGAGTATTCGCTTCGTCAATGGTGCCGGTCGCGCAGCGACGAGGGTGGTCGCAAGCAACATTGGCTACGTTTCGGAGAACTGGGGGACTGCCACGGTCACCAACGGAAGTAGCAGCGTGACCTTTTCGCATGGGCTCAGCGCCACCCCGCGAGCTGTGATTGTCTGGCCCTTGGCCCGCAGCAGGGCACCTTCTATTTCACATCGCCGGGGACGTGGACGAGCACACAGGCGACGATCGATCTCGGTGGGACCGCGACCGCAAATCGCGATTTCGGGTTCGCTGCCTTTGCCTAGGCCGGCTGGATTCGGCACTCAAGAACGGCAATCCCCAGATGCCGTGGTTCATTTGGTGCCGCTGTCAAGCTCGTGCGTATGGAGACGTGAGAGGCCGACGTGGTGCCGATGTCGATATCTTCAGTCTGGCCCGGTTGGAGGATGCGTGTCCTGCGGGCATCGCCGGACTCGATCGTAACAGTCTTCGGCGTCGGCAGATAGTTTGCCACCGTCACGCTGAGATTTGATGTCGCCCGCAATCTGTCCGGTAGGGGGATGCGGCAACATTCGGCTACGGTCCAGCGATGGGTGACTTCTGGTGCGCCCCAACCCTCCGGCAGCATGATCTGGTCACCTGGCCGCACTGCGTCTCCCATCGGCTCGGCGATATAGGCATTTGCCCTGAATACTGGCGACTGCATATGCCTGACCGACCACCCGCATCGCGCCATCAGCTCCGCGAGAAATGGGCGCTGAAAACCAAGTTCCATCCACCCTCGGTTCCGCATGCAGAGGATACTGAGGGCATCCATGCGAGGCCCCCAGGGGAAAGGGATCGAAGCGTGCTGACCTTCTTCGACGATAGGTTCTCCGCAGAGTACGAGCTTGCCGCCGGGTAGCAGCCGATCATGCAGTCCGAGAAGCAGTTTGTCGAACTCCAGCGCATGGTGAAACGCCTCGAAGAACAGCACCCGGTCAAATCGTTGCCCGGCGAAACCTTCACCGAAAGCGCCGAGCTCCAGTTGGACGTCGAGTCCCATGGCCTCGGACTGGCGGCGCACCAGATCAAGGCTGTCGGCATCAATATCGACCCCGAATGCGCGAACTCCGCATCGCGCCAACATGAGCAGCGCTTGCCCGCTTCCGGGGCCGTATTCGATAACGGACTGCTCCGGCTCGACGTCGAGAGCGCTTATGATCGCTGCCCAGGATGACAGGAACTCGGACACGAGCTTCGGCGATTTGAAGGAGTAAGGCGAAATCTGCCGCCAGATGTCTGGCGTTGAGCCTAGCCCGCTGCGCTCGTCTCGCTCCGGGGTGTAGTCGCTGCGGCCAGATAGGCGAGCATAGAGCGCGGCGCAAATGCGCCGGTATTCCGTGCCCATTGGATCTAGCCTGCGAAGCGCCGCTAACTCTTGCGGCTCAATGGTGATGCCAGCCAAGTGATCGTAAGTCTCGGCGTCAATTTCAGATGGCAGCCCGTCGATCCATCGAAGCATGTCCTGCTCGGTCATCGTTGTCGGCGATTTCAGCATGTCGTCCCCATTTCGTGCAGTTATCGCCAATTCTGGTGATGCTGCAATAGTTGAACAATCGGGCCATGTGCGGTGCAATCCGAGGCCCCTGCTCGAGTGGTCCGGCATCGCCGAGGTGCCAGATGCAGCTGTCCCTTGACTAGGCTCGGATGATCGCGCGCAAGCCGCCGCCACCCGGCCGGTGAACGGCTCCTGAATGAATCTTGACCGTGATGGGGCGGGGTACAGGGGCTAGGGCATTGGATCGGTCTCGTGTTCGATCCGATGCCTTGGCTCGTTGTCTTGGCATCGGCTTTTCCCGAAAGCCGCACGCCCTTTTTCGAGCCGATGCCCTAGCGCGAGGCCGGCGCGATCGCCGGGAGTTCGTTGCCCGGCAGGGCCGCCTCGCTCGCGACGCGGTCGAGCGCCGGGCCGCGGCCGCTCGTCGCCAGCGCGATGGTGAGCTTCTCCGCCCGCTCGGGAGCCATGGCGGCGAGCACTTCCGACATCTTGCGCGGGTTCATCTGCTGCACCACCGGCACGAGCACGTCGAGGCTCAGCCGATCGAAGACGCGGGCGGCGTCCTTGGGCTTCATCGCCTCGTACATGATGACGAGGTTCTTGATCGCCTTGGATTCCTCGACGGCGGCCCTGGCAGCCGGGCTGTTCTTCTCTTCCAGGGTCTTGAGGTCGCCGACGCGGCCGTCGAGCTTCTTCTCGGCGGTGTCGAGCAGGCGCTCGCGCATCTCCAGCTCGCGCATGCGGCCGTCGAGCTCCTCGCGGCGCTCGCCGAGGCGTTCCAGCAGCGCCTTTTCGGCTGGCGAGACGGGCTGCGCCGTGCCGTTCATGATGCCGGCCTTGTTGTTGGGGTTCGCGGCGCGGGCGGCTTCCGCCTTGGCGTCGGCTTCCGCCTTCTCCTTGTCCTTCTTCGGATCGGGGGCGGGCACCGAGCCCGTCGTCTCCGGGTCGAAGATATCGGGAGCGTGGGCCCGGGCGACGCCCTTGGCGAGCCCCCGGACTTCCGGTTCGGGCTTCGCCTTGGCGGAGGCGGCGAAGGCCGGGGGGCTTGCCGGGATCGTGCCCCGATAGGGCTCCGCCGTCCAGGCGAGCAGCTTCAGCGCCAGGAGACCCATGGCGCCGAGGATGACTGCCGGCAGGAGGCGGGGCCGTTCGATCACGCAGCCTGGCCCTCGAGGCGACGGGCGGCGCGGGCGCGGATCGCTGCGGCGGACTGCGCCGCGCTTTCCAGGCGGGAGAGCGGGGT
>NZ_JACXWY010000050.1:0-5407 GCF_014764685.1 Allobosea spartocytisi | reverse complement strand
CCTCTCCCGTCGGCGGCGACCCTAACTGCTCCAGAGCGTCGAGAGGAACGAAACCGCGATTTATCAGGACAGCAAATCCCCCTTCTGACGTCATGGGGGCCATTACCCAATATCCCGGTCCTTTTTCGGTTACCGCCTGCACTAAAGTCGGCCCAGTCGCACCAAAGACCCCTTGGATCGACACGCGGCTGTACGGCGCGAGCAGGCCGCTTCGCTCCGTCCATTGCCCCGGCCCTGGCGCAGCTTGGGGCGTGGCATGGACCCGGCGATCGACATCGGCGATAAGGGCCAGTTTCCACGTGCGCCGCTCAAGCTGCCAGATGCCGAGCGAGACTAGGACCGCCACGGTCACCATCAACAGGACGACAGCGACTAGGTGGTTCCTGCCACTCTCCGATCTCGCTAGCGTCATGGCGCGTTACGCATATCCTGCAATGACATCGGCATCATATTGGCGTTCAAGTGATACATGACCCAAAGAGAGCCGATGAGGGTCACCGCAACGAAGACCAAGGTGAAAATCAGCGCCAGTATTGTCCATCCTCCCTCGGACTTCGTGTTCATGTGCAGGAAGTAAATCATGTGCACCACGATCTGCGCGGCCGCGAAAACCATGACCGCGAGCGCCGTGTACACGGGACTTGCCAGGACGTGAGCCATGACCAGCCAGAAGGGAATGGCGGTTAAGACCACGGAAAGGATAAACCCGGTCAGGTAGCCTCTAAGCGAACCATGAGCGGCGATTGTGCCATGGTCGTTGTGAACATGCGCGCTCATCGCACCACTCCGATTAAATAGACGAATGAAAAGACGCCGATCCAAACGACATCGAGGAAGTGCCAGAACATGCTTAGGCACATCAGTCGTCGCTGCGCTTCGGGTCCCAATCCTCGTTGCGCGACCTGGACCATCAACACGCCGAGCCAGATGATCCCCAATGTCACATGCAGACCATGTGTGCCGACGAGTGCGAAGAAGGCCGACAAAAAGGCGCTGCGCTGAGGTCCCGCGCCCACGTCGATGAAGTGCGCAAACTCCTTCAGCTCCAAGCCGACGAACACCAGGCCGAACAGGCCGGTGATGGCCAGCCACGCTAGTGTCTGCTGGCGTCGGTCACGCACCATAGCCAGCATGGCGAAGCCGTAGGTAATCGAAGACAACAGGAGCATGGCGGTATTGATCGCCACAGTCGGCAACTCAAATAGGGTCGCCGGCGACGGTCCTCCTGCAAACGCCCCGCCGACCACTCCATAAGTGGCAAAAAGGGTCGCGAAGACCAGGCAGTCGGTCATTATATAGAGCCAGAAGCCGATCAGCGTACCGTTTTCCGGATGATGATCGTGATCGCCCGAGACATGGAATACGGCGGGCTGGTCGATGACAGTGGAAGTCGAGATCGACATGATTCAGATCCCCGCCGTAAGCAGTTGAGTGCGTTGATTCTCTGTCTCGATGACCGTTTCGACTGGGATGAAATAATCCCGCCTTCTGTCGAAGCTGTGAACAACCGTCACTGTCAGCAAGGCGAGGAAGCTGATCCCGGCCAACCACCACATGTACCAGACAAGCCCGAAGCCACAGGCCAGACTGAGGCCCGCGAGTATGATCCCGGCTCCGGTATTCTTTGGCATGTGGATTGGCCGAAAGCCCTCCAGCGGTCGCGTGTAACCGCGCAGCTTCATATCGTCCCAAGCGTCGAGGTCGTGGACAACGGGAGTGAACGCAAAGTTATAGAGGGGCGGCGGCGAGGCGGTAGACCATTCCAGCGTACGCCCATTCCAAGGATCTCCGGTCAGGTCGCGTAATGCCTCGCGGCGCTTCACGCTAACAATGATTTGGATGATCGTTGCGAGGATGCCACCCAAGATCAGAACGGCGCCGAATGCTGCGATTACGAACCATATTTGCAGCGACGGATCGTCGAAGTGACGCAGCCGACGGGTCACACCCATCAGACCCAGCACATAGAGCGGGGCGAACGCCATCCAAAAGCCAGACACCCACAGTCCGAATGACACTTTGCCCCAGAACGGATCGAGCCGGAATCCGATGGCTTTCGGGAACCAGTAATTGATGCCCGCGAAACTGCCGAAGACGACTCCACCGATGATCACGTTGTGAAAATGGGCGACGAGAAACAGGCTGTTGTGCAGGACGAAATCAGCAGGCGGAACTGCCAGCAGCACGCCGGTCATCCCGCCAATGACAAATGTCAGCATGAAGGCGAGGGTCCACATCATCGGCACCTCGAGGCGAACGCGACCGCGGTACATCGTGAAAAGCCAGTTGAACATCTTGGCCCCGGTTGGGATCGAGATGATCATGGTCGTGATCGCAAAGAACGAGTTTACGCTGGCACCAGAACCCATGGTGAAGAAGTGGTGCAACCAAACCAAATACGACAGGATGGTTATTACTATCGTCGCGTAGACCATCGAGGTATAGCCAAAGAGGCTTTTGCCGCTGAAGGTCGATGTGATCTCGGAAAACGCGCCGAACAACGGCAATATCAGGATGTATACCTCGGGGTGACCCCAGATCCAGATGAGGTTCACGTACATCATCGGGTTGCCACCCAGCGTGTTCGTGAAAAGGTTCGTACCTACGTATCGGTCCATCGCGATGAGCGCGAGAACCGCAGTGAGAATGGGAAAGGCTGCCACGATCAGGATGTTGGTGCACAGCGCATTCCAAGTGAACACAGGCATCTTCATCATCGTCATACCAGGGGCACGCATCTTTATGATGGTGACGATGAGGTTGATGCCGGATAGCAACGTTCCGACGCCTGCAATCTGCAGCGACCAGATCCAGTAATCCATGCCGGCATCGGGACTGTAGGCTATTCCCGACAAGGGAGGATAAGCGAGCCAACCGGTGCGGGCGAATTCACCCACGAACAGCGAGATCATCACCAAAATTGCGCCGGAGACGGTCATCCAGAAGCTGAAGTTATTCAAGAATGGAAAGGCGACATCCCGGGCGCCGATCTGCAGCGGCACCACGAAATTCATTAAACCGGTTATCAGCGGCATGGCGACGAAGAAGATCATGATTACACCGTGCGCGGTGAACACCTGATCGTAGTGATGCGCTGGCAGGTAACCTTGGCTATCGCCGAACGCCATCGCCTGTTGCGCGCGCATCATCAAAGCGTCTGAGAAGCCACGCAATAGCATCACCAGGCCGAGGATGATGTACATCACTCCGATCCGCTTGTGGTCGACGCTGGTAAACCACTCTCGCCAGAGATAGCCCCAAAGTTGGTACTTCGTGAGCACCGCCAAGAGTGCGAGGCCCCCAAGCGCGACGGCGATGAAGGTGCCGACGAGGATCGGCTCATGAAGCGGCAGCGCCTCAAGGGTGAGCCGGCCGAATATGAATTTCAAAACGGATGAGTCAGACACGTGCTTAATCTTTCGGATTCATTGATGAATGGTGGCCATTCGAAGCGTTGGAGGGCATCGCGGACATATCCATGCCCGGCATGGCCATTCCGGATGTTGGAGCCGCCATGGGTGCGGTCGGCCGGCCCGCTTCGGCGTCAAGGCGCATCATCTCAGAAGTACACATAGCCGCGCGGTCGACGCACTGGTTCAGGGCCGCGTGGTAAAGATCGCCCGGTACATCGGCGAAATAGCGAACTGGATCGCGCTCACTGGGAGCCTCTAACCGCAGATAGGCAGCTCGATCGAGAACGCCGCCCTTGCTCCGCACAACCTCCACCCAGCGCTGGAAGTCAGATTGGGAGAGGCCATGAACCTTGAACTTCATGTCCGAAAAGCCGGCGCCGGCATAATTCGCCGAAAACCCGTCAAACACACCTGGCTTGTTGATCACCGCATGGAGCACCGTCTCCATGCCTGGCATCGCATAGATCTGGCCGGCGATCGCCGGGATAAAGAACGAGTTCATCTGATGCGACGACGTGATCTTGAAATCGATGGGCGTATCGATCGGCGCGGCCAGCTCGTTGAGTGTGGCAACGCCGTAGTCCGGGTAGAAGAACAGCCATTTCCAGTCGAGTGCGACGACCTGAACTCGCAGCGGGGCGTTAGCGCTTGCGATGGAACGATCAGCGGAGATGCGCGACAGCGGCCGGTAGGGATCCAGGAGGTGGGTACTGACCCAGGCGAGCGCGCCAAGCGCGATGATGATCGCCAGCGGCGCTGACCAAATCGCGACCTCGAGCCCGGTCGAGTGATTCCACTTTGGCTCGTAGCGGACGGCAGTATTCGTATGACGGTAGCGCCACGCAATGACGATCGTCGCCACCATTACCGGGATGATGATAAGCAGCATCAAGCCCGTCGAGGCGATCAGGACGTCCCGGTTTCCACGCGCAACGTCACCGGCAGGCTGCAAAAGCACCATGTTGCATCCGGCGAGCAGGCAGAGACAGGGCAATAGAAATACAAAACGAAGACGAGACACTTATTGGACTCCTGGAGGAGTGAAATGACGTTCAAGCGTATTGGATGTAGCAATGCCGAGGCGCCTGGCAGCATTGGACCGTTTGTCCAAGGGCGGCATCACACTCTGCTCGCTAAGTAAATTCTCTCGACTTGAATGATCGTCGACGCCAAGGGCGTTTAGTTTGGAGCAACAAGCATGAGCGGCGGAGCCACCCTTTCGGAATCGAGTGCCCTCGACAATGAACGTCGACCTCTTTCCGGCCACGCGAAAGTCGCGCCCGGTGAAATTGCTATCGGTGTCGTAATTGGACGGGCGTCCGAATTTTTCGATTTCTTCGTTTACGCCATTGCCTCGGTGCTGGTTTTCCCGCAGCTCGTCTTTTCTCAGTTTGATCCATTGACCGGAACGTTACTTTCCTTCGCGGTCTTTGCGTTCGCGTTTGTCGCTCGGCCGGCGGGATCCGTATTTTTCATGGCCGTCGATCGGCGTCACGGCCGCGGTGTCAAACTCACCATCGCACTGTTCCTGCTGGGCGGTTCAACCGCCGCGATCGCCTTCCTTCCGGGCTGGGAGCAAATCGGCCATTGGTCCGTAGCGTTGCTTTCGATCTGTCGGATTGGTCAAGGATTGGCGTTGGGCGGCGCCTGGGACGGTCTACCCTCGCTCTTGGCCTTGAACGCTCCCAAGGAGCACCGTGGATGGTTCGCCATGATGCCGCAAATGGGCGCTCCTATCGGACTGCTTCTTGCGAGTGCGCTGTTCGCCTTCCTCGTCAGCATCCTGTCCCCGGCCGACTTTCTCGACTGGGGTTGGCGCTACCCGTTCTTCGTGGCTTTTGCGATCAACGTTGTGGCGCTTTTCGCCAGACTACGGCTCGTGAAGACCGCGGAGTTCGCAACCCTTTTGGAGCGACGCGAACTCGAGCCCGCCCCGGTCGGCGAGACGCTACGTGCTCAGGGCCTCAACGTCTTGATTGGGGCATTCGCGCCGC